>CAZPIK010000038.1:0-19592 GCA_964586185.1 uncultured Candidatus Sumerlaeota bacterium
CTGATCATCGGAGGCTGGTGTTGGATTATTAAATGTTTGCAGCAACGCGCCAGTTGCGACATCAAAGAGATAGGCGCTTCCAGCATTGCTCGCGCCAGTATCGTCTTGCCATGCTCCAACCAAGAGACGATTGGCAGAAACCCCGATCCAAACGCCAAACTCATCGCCATTGGCAGGCGTCGGATTGTCAAAAGTGCGAATGAGTGCCCCGGTCGTTGTATCGAAGAGATAGACACGCCCGGAATCCGTTGCGCCAGCATCCTCGTCCCAAGCCCCTACAAACGCATTATTGCCTTCGAGTGCAACTGAATTTCCAAACTCATCTAGATCGTCCGGATTGGGATTGTTGATTGTTCGCACCAAGAGACCAGTTGATGCGCTAAACAAAAATGCACAGCCGTCAAGCGATTGACTAACGCTATCGCCGAAAGCGCCAATCAAAACATTGTCGCCTGAAATCGCAATGGCGTTGCCAAATTGATCGCCGAAACCCGGCGATGGATTGTTGAAGGTATGCAGCAATGAACCTGAAATTGCGTCGAATAAATATGCTGATCCAGCGTTGGTGTCACCCGTATCATCTTGTAATGCGCCAATGAGAATGTTGTTCCCTGAAATCGCCGTGGTCTTCCCAAAATTGTCAGTGGCGCTGGGACTTGGGTTATGGAAGGTCTGAAGCAAGGCACCAGTAAAGACGTCAAACAAATACGCAATTCCGTTATCGGTAGCGATATCGTCGTCGTAAACGCTGCCCACCAATACATAATTATCGGATATCGAAACGGAAAATCCAAACCAGTCATCTGCGGCGGGTGAAGGATTCTCAAGAATCCGCGTACTTGGACAAAAGGTTGGACTAGGTGAGGATGTGGGAGTGGGTGTTGCAGTTTGTGCAAAGACCGTCAATTGCGTTAAAAGTAACAATGCGATTGCAATGAAGTGGATTCGCAATGTTGAGGTAAAATTGTCGAATTGAAACATGCCGCGCTCTTTGAACCCAACCAACTTGAACGTTTGGAATCTCACCTGCCAGAAGCCTAGGGACTTCTTCCCATGACGTCAAACGAATTCGCTAGGGGAATTTTTTTTCCGTGCTTGTTGACTTCACGCTTGGAGTTCACCATAAACGTCGCGCACATCCGGTTGAATTTGAGCTTAATGGAGTTTCACCGAGATGGGCACCATGGAACAAATGAATTTCATGCGCCGACATCCCTTGTTCGTCCTTCTGCTCACGGGCGGGGTTCTCCGGTTATGTGTGTGGGTTTCATTCGTCCGCACACCTGAACTCTTCGTCTATCCCGATTCCGATTTGTATTTGATCCTAGCGCGCAATCTTGCAGATCATGGCGTCTTCCAGCGAACTCTGGATCCCGGTTCTCCTGCTGAAACATTTCGGACGCCCGCTTACCCAGCGTTTATCGCGATTTGCTTCAAACTTGCTGGCGAATCACTTGCAATAGTAGCCCTCGCGCAAATAGTCCTTGGGCTGCTTTCCGTTTGGTTAGCCATGCGTTTCGCAAGCGAGGCATTTCACCCCCACGCGGGAATCATTGCGGCCGGTCTCGTCGCGCTTAATCCTGGGCTGGTGTACCACGACAATGTTATACTGAGCGAGAATCTTTATACTTTCTTTCTCCTGGCTAGCGTCTATGGCGTGTGGCGATTTGGCTCGTGCGGTGGATACGCTTGTTTGATAGTTTCTGCCGTTGGGCTGGCTTTGTCCGTGCTAACGCGTCCAATTGGCCAATTCCTTTGGCCCTTGATGATTCTATTCTTGATCGCATCACTTTGGCGGCAGCCGCGTCGAATGATAATGTCGCTCGTAATTTGGAGTATTGTTTATGGCGCAATTATCGGTGGTTGGATGATGCGGAATTATTATCGAATTGGTAGCGCAAAGATTGCGACGATTGCTGGACTCAATCTTTTGGAAACACGCGCGGCCAGTGTGCGTATCATGCAAACTGGAAAAACCTATGGGGATATTGCGCCAGAACTATACGCCGAGCTAGATGATCGAATGAAGCGTATTAAGGGTGAAACATGGACTGAGGCCGAACGCGAAGCCGAAGCGACCAAGATGGCCAAGGAAATTATCCGTGATAATTTATGGACTTTTCTTGCCTACGAGCCGATCAGCTTGGCGCGACTATATATGGGGAGAGCGCCTAGTTTTTATCAGATAATTCTTTTCTCCGAGCCAAGTCTAAAGCCTCAAACTCCCGCGCAACGCTATGCAAGAATCGTGTGGGTACTCATTCAGGCAGCCTTTTGGGCAGTAATTTATACTTCTACGTTGGTCATGCTATATTCGCTTGTCCGAAAGCGTGATTATCCTACCTTCTTGTTGTTTGCCTTGAACATATTATACCCCGCCGTTGTTATGTTCGGCGCCTGCACGACCTATCATCGTTATCGAATTCCGATTGAGCCCTATTTTGCAATCTTGGCCGGTGGTGGATTGGCAATGTTTGCCTTTCGCTTGGAGAAAGAGCCTGGAGCACTACCTGATCTCTCTAAACCGCTGCGTATTGCCGCATTTATTCCGGTCTATAATGAACACGACAAGATTAAGCGATTACTCGACGAGTTTCCTTTCGATTCCATCGAAAAACTAATCGTCGTGGACGACGGCTCGGATGACGGCACGGAAAAGCTCGTTCACAATTATCCCGTGGATGTTATACGACACGAGACGAATCAAGGGATTGGCGTGGGGCTGCGCGATGCGATTAGACGCGCGCGCGAATTGGACGCGCAGGTTTTCGTCGTCATGGCCGGCAATGGCAAGGACGATCCACGCGAAATTCCGGTCGTCGTCGAGCCGATTGCCGCGGGCCGCGCGGTTTACGTCCAAGGATCGCGTTTCAAGATCAAAGGTTACCATGAAAACACGCCCAAGTTCCGCGCGATTGCGATCCGACTTTATACGATGGTCTTCAATCTCCTCTCGCCGTATAAATGCACCGATTTAACGAACGGTTTCCGTGCGTATCGCCTCGATTTACTCGACGATCCGCGGATCAATCTCGATCAGGCTTGGCTCGATCGTTACGAAATGGAATACTACATCCACTTCAAAGCGTTTATGCTCGGCTATCCCGTCGAGGAGGTCGCGGTGCATAAACGCTATCCCGCTGAAAAGACTGCTTCTTACACCAAGATTCGACCGTTCCACGACTGGTGGAAGATGATCCGCCCGATGGTCTATTTGTTCTTGCGCATCAAGAAGTAACAAAATGGGCTTTGTTTCCGGTCGGCTTGTGGCTTAAGATCGTGGTCTATGGAGCCATAGGAATTGGGAAGGCTCGGAGGAGTGCGTCATGAGAAATTCACGAAAATTGAAGTTTGGCATTTTGGGGATGTGCGCGGCGGCGTTCGCGTTTTCGCCCCGCGTTTTCGCCGAGGGTGACGCGCCCGAAAAAGCCGTCCAGCCCAAGGCGAACTCCAACTTCACCGAAATGATGGCGCCCATGCGCGACAACGTAAGGTTGGCGGGCAACGTCTTCCTGCCCAAGACCGGAACCGGTCCCTTCCCGACCGTCATTACTCGCACGCCCTACGGAAAAGACACGGCGGTCTTCATGCAGCTTGCCGGTCAGCACACGGCGCGGGGATTCGCCTTCGTCGCGCAGGATTGCCGGGGCAAATTCAAATCCGAGGGAAAATATCGCGCGTTTGAAGATGATCTCAACGACGGTTACGACACGGTTGAATGGGTGGCGCAGCAGCCTTTCTGCAACGGCAAGGTCGGCATCATGGGCGCATCGGCGATGGGTATTACTTCAAACCTCGCCGCCGCCGCCGATCCTCCGCACTTGACCGCGGCATTTGTAATCGTCGCTCCCTCCAGCATGTTTTACGAATCTTCTTTCCAAGGCGGCGTATTTAAAGAAGCCGACGTCGGCAAGTGGTTGAAACAACAGAATGCCATCGAACAACTCATGGACATCGTCAAGCGACCCGTTATGGATGATCGCTGGCGGCAATCCGATCTGCCCGCGCACGTCGGCAAGATTCGTATCCCGATGTACAACGTCGGCGGCTGGTACGACATGTTCAATCAGGGCAACGTGAACAATTTCGTTTATCTTCAATACCAAGGGCGTGAAGGAGCCAAGGGAAACCAGAAGCTTTACATGGGTCCGTTCGGTCACGGCAATCTTTCGGGTGATCTTACTTATCCAAAGGACAGTGGAATTATCGGCGTGATCGGCGAGG
The DNA here is from genome assembly GCA_964586185.1 of uncultured Candidatus Sumerlaeota bacterium. Taxonomy (GTDB): domain Bacteria; phylum Sumerlaeota; class Sumerlaeia; order MVZB01; family JAJFLK01; genus CAZPIK01. The sequence goes on from CAZPIK010000038.1 coordinate 4,225, forward strand.
GTCTCCGCTGGTTCGATTATTGGCTCAAAGGCGTGGACAACGGCATCATGACCGAGCCGAACGTGAAGTATTATCAAATGGCTTCGGCGCGCAAGGGACAAGCATCAGACATTAATGGTTACAAGGCGATCGAGGACTGGCCGCCCAAGACGAATGAGACAAGGTACTACCTTCAGGAAGGATTTGCCCTTTCCACGGAGAAGCCGACGGAAGCTTCATCCTTCACATTCTACGACTTCAATCCTTCCAATCCTGTGCCGACGGTTGGAGGCGCAAACCTCACGCTCGACCGCGGCCCCAAGGATCAGCGGGAAATCGGCGAACGTCAGGATTATCTGCGCTACCAGACGCCGCCTCTCGATAAGAACGTGACGGTCGCGGGACAGGTCTTTGTTGAACTGTGGGTTTCGACGAACGCACCGGATACTGACTTCCATGCCAAGCTTGTGGATGTTTATCCCGATGGCTACGAAGCGATTCTCCTCGATGCGCCGATGCGCTGCCGATACCGTTACGGACGCGAACCCAAGGACGTGAAAATGATGACACCCGGCAAGGTTGAAAAGTTACGACTCGACCTCTGGTCGACGGCCAACACGTTCGAGATCGGACACCGGATTGCGCTTCATGTGACGTCCAGCAATTCGCCGCGGTTCGAGGTCAATCCCAACACGGGCGAAGCTCCGGGCGAGTCCAAACTTCCGCCCCGCACGGCCAAAAACAACGTGCATCATGAAGCCGAGCATGCCTCGGCGGTGATTCTACCCATACTGGCCGAATGACCGATTTGCCACACGCGCCGGGTAAGAGCGGCAAGGATCGCGAGAACTACGATTGGACTTACCTCGCGGTCTTCGCGGTGATATTGATCGCCAATCTATTATTGCGATGTTGGTTTGCCTTACAGCCAACCGAGATCGTTGATGACAAATTCCTCTCGGACGATACGTATTATTGTCTCTCGATAGCCAAGAGCCTGTCGGAGGGACTTGGGCCGTGGTACGAAATCGGATATACCAACGGGTTTCAGCCATTATACGTTCTGCTGATTGCGCCTCTGTTCTGGTTGTTTCCAAACGATTTGATTGCGCCCATCCACGGCGCATTATTGGTTTCCTCGCTCATGGATACGATTGCGCTTGCATTGCTCATCCGGCTAGCTTGCGCCGTATCTCGATCCCGATTGACACCGTTGGTCATCGGGGCTTTGTGGATGCTGACCCCTCGATACATCATGCATACGCTCAATGGCATGGAAACCATGACGTCCATTTGCCTTCTCATGGCGGTCGTTGAGCGTTATCTCGCCATCCAAGGCCGTGCGGATTCAGCAAGAAGCGCCCACCTCGGATTGGGTGCGCTCATGGGATTGGCCGTCATGGCTCGCGTTGACAATGTTTTTCTCTTTCCCTCGCTGGGCGGGGTCATCTTGTTTAGAAATCTCAAATTCGGATGGAATTCCATTTTGAAAAAATTGATTTTGATTGCGCTGGGTGCGGCCATCACTTATTCGCCTTGGGCGATGTATTCCTTCTTTTACACTGGACTTGTTTATCCCGTTAGCGGAAAGGCCGTGCGGTATCTTGCTTTGGCCAGAATAAACCAGCAACCCAATCTTGATTGGTATCTACTTCAAATGTCGGAAGCTTGGAGCGTTTTGCGGAGGCAATTTGGCGGGGGAGTTATCGCTACGCTTCTCTTGCTTGCGGCGGCGTGGTTCATGCGCAAACCTAATGACAAATTCGGCTTATCCGATCTCCCTGCCGGAATCCCCGTGCAGATCTCGATTGTGTTCGGCGCGCTACTTTATGCCGGCTATGTCTTCTACGTTCCCGGTTATTGGTTTTATTCGCGGTATCTTGCGCCGATGATGGTTCCCGTTATTTTTTTGCAGCTCCTATCTTTGGATCGAGTCCTCACTTTAATTCGCTTGCGTAGGCAACGCCTTATCGTTGCGATCGTATCATGCGTCGGAATGCTCGGTCTCCAAGTTCGATTTGAAGACGTCAAACTTCTCGTCTGGGGCGGCGATACCAACATCTTTGGGTACATGGATGCGGGCCTATGGGCGCGGAACAACTTTTCCGACGGAACGACGCTTGGATGCGGACAAAGCGGGGCGGTCGCCTATTTTGCGGAAAACCTCAAGGTCGTCAATCTCGATGGCGTGATGAATCGCGATAGTTACGATTCTTTGGTGGAAGGACGCGCCATGGATTATGTTCGTGAAATGGGCATCGAATACCTCTTCGGATCCCAGCTAAGCATGGAGTACACACGGGACCACCAGGAAAATTATGATCCAACTGAACTTAGCTTTGAGAAATCCGCGCCGGGGATCAGTTCACTCGGCGCCGGATGGTTGGTTCATAAGGTGAACTACAACTCTCACTCCGCGAGGTAGAATTCACGCTGAGACGAGAGCAATGACACCAACTATCGTCCGCGATTATTCCATTCCGCGACGTCCAGATAACCGTTTTTGTCTTTATCGTCCTTGTCGAAGTTAACGCCTCTCCCCCTGACAACTTGCATGTTCTTATTAAAGTCGGCGGGAATCTCACTCCGCTCCAATCTTCCGTTTTTGTTCTTGTCGAAGACAACGAATTCACGGGGTATGCCTTCCTCAAGTTCAAACTTAAAAATGTCGTCGGGTTCGGGCATCGTTTGCGCAATCGTCTGTTCGGCAGTATCTTCCGTGGGCGAAAGCACCTCGACCCTTAGATTGTCGATATAATATCCCTGTTTCAGGAAGTCCACCCACAGGTGCAAATAAGCTTTGTTCGTGCGGAAATTGAAGGGCGGTGTTGTCGTGGACTTGGACTGCCACACCCGCTGTTGATTCATAAGCGTAAATGAATTAGTGAGCGCGCCATTTGCTTTCAATTCTCGAATGGAAGGGGGCTTCTGATCTTTGGGGACAATGGAAACGAACCCGACGTCAATCGCTTTGCCGTCGAGCAACGAGACGGACCGCAGATCCATCGTAACACGCAGGCGTCCTTCGATTAACTGCACCTTGTCTAGCCCCTTGGATATATCCATCATGACGGCCATGGCGGGTTGCGTCGGTAGGTCCAGCTCGATTTTCTGATATTTGAGGGTCGAAATAAACAGCCCGTGGGAATTGTATTTCCCGCCCGTCAGATCAAGGTAAAAGGACCGGAGCGGATTGACGTAGGCATTGAAGGGGACACGCGCGTTCAACTGTTCTAAGGTCGAACATTCCACGTCGAAATCTTCGAACAAGAAATAATTCTTCTTTTTCTGTTGCTCACGCGCCTTTTGGGCTTCTTCCTCATTCTTTCGCCGGGTTTCTTTACGCTGGGCTTGGTTTTCTTTTAAGTTCTGCGTCGTGCCGTCCGAGTTGATGACGATTTCGCTTTCTTGCCCCCCCTTGGAAATGAGGGCGAGTTGGTCGTCGAGTTCTTTAGCGCCGATGTAACCTTTGATTCGGGCCTTCTCGCGAGTCTTGCCATCCACAACGACGATCTCAGGCGTTTGATAAACGTCGAACTTCTCGAAGAGAAACGCCCCCGATTCATCGGGCGCAATTTTCCAAAAAATAAATTTCTTCTCCGTCAGCGCGGGATCATAAGTTTTCCACGTCTCTTCAGTCATTTTCATACAGTCTTCAGCGGCGGGAGATTCGAAGTAGATAAGAATGAGCCGATTGGATTGCTCGGCGGCCTTTAGAACGTCAAGATGATCGCCCGTCCACCAAGCGGGTTCGGCGGACAGTTTGGCGGCAAAGACGCAACCCCACACACCGGTAAACACGGCTAGTCGGGCGCTAAGAGTTGCCCAAAGGTTTCGCCTGATGTTGGATGATTTCATGATTCAGAAAACCCCTTTCGGGCCTCGGCTCAATTCTTTTTGGCGTTGTCCTATAGCTCCCGGCCCTATCATGCGTATTCTATCCTTAAAGTTCGCATGCGACGCCCCTCAAGACAATAGATTTTTGAAAGGGCAAAAAGTTCCCTTCGGTGCTTATTTTGGTTTGTCTATGAAGTATTTCTCCATCAACGCCCTTATCCGCCCCGGAAGACTAGCGTCCTTTGACCCTCGCTTTAACGCAGCTTGATAGGCAAACACCGCATAATCCGGCACTCCCGCGGCTTCAAGCCCCGCGCCGAATTCGACGAGCGTCTCGGGTTCACGGCCACCCTCTTCCAATGTTTTAAGCGCGGGAATGACCTCATCGCGAAACTTCAGCGCCCGGTCGCTGAACGGCTGCGTCTGCACGAGAAAATCAGGTTGATCGGGCAACAGTTCACGTGCCGAGCCGAGAACGTAATGTGCGTCGTAAAATAGTGGATCAATCGAAAGAGTCATAAGCGCTTCTTCATAAATGTTTCTGAAGAGTTTGACGCGCGTCTCAAGCGGCATCAAGTTCTCCTGTTCGACGGCGCGATCCAGATAGACGCGAAAGAAAGTGTTGGCGAGTTGATAATGCGCGCGCTCGGCGTACTTGTTCTTCTTTACGGCTTGAGTGAAGAGATCAAGCGCTTCCTTTCCGCGTCCGGCAGCGGCAAGTTGCTCTCCTTGTTCGACCATTTTGTTGACTTCTTCGCCAGCCTCAATCCATTCCTTCATCTTGGTTTGGTAGGCTTCGCGCTTTTTTTGATCATCCACCATTTTATCGGCGAACCATAAAAGCTCAATGGAGGCAAAATAGGCGCCCTTCTCGGCCAGCTCATCCGCAAGTTTTTCAAAATTAGCGGGATTGTCCGCGTTAGCCGCGAGCCAACGACGGCGCTGATAGAGGTATTTAAAGTCTTCCTTGGCTGGAATTGGATTGGCGAGCAATTGCGCAACATCCACTTTCAAATTGACGACCCTGTCGCCCGGCGCGGCTTCGGATTTCTTTTCACCCTCGGCGGCGGGCGGATTCGGAGGTTGGGCAAAAGCCATCATACCAAGGGAAAAAATCGCGGACGATACGAGTGCCGTGCGACGGAGTCTGGGAAAGGCAGATGAAATGGAGTTCAAGACAATTTCCTTTTGACCGGAGCGTTACTTTGGAGGCAAGACCATGCGCTCACCGTGCATCATGAAGCATTCGCCGCAAGTTGGAAACGCATTTTTTACGACGGTTATGGCTTGCGTTTCACGGCGCGATTCACTTTTTATATTAAAGCGGGCGTCTAGTTCCGCCCATGATGGGTTCATTACCTGTGAAAAAACCGCCTCCCAAAACACGACCTCAAATTTCCGAATCGCGAATCGCAACCTTGGCGGAGTGCCGAGAACAAATTGACGCGGCGGACGAAAAGATCATTGAGCTTTTGGATCGGCGAGCGCGATTGGCCCGCCGCGTCGGCGAACTCAAGGTTATTCAAGGCAGCGAGATCTATGACGCCGGACGACATCTTCAAGTTCTAAACGGCATCGGCAAACGGGGCAAAGGTGATTTCCCCCGCGAAGGTCTCCGCACCGTTTTTGGCGAGATTCTTTCGGTCTGTCTCAACCTTCAGGCGCCGCAGAGTATTGGCTTCCTGGGACCCGAAGCGACCTATTCTCATATTGCCGCGGAACGAGCGTTTGGGCGTTCGGCGAAGTTCGTGCCCTACGAATCCATTCGCGACATCTTTGCGGCCGTCGAGAAAAACAAGGTTCATTTCGGCATTGTTCCGGTTGAAAACTCGACCGGCGGAGTCATCCATGCGACGCTCGACGAACTGATGACCTCGGAACTTTCGCTTTGCGCCGAAATTTATATTCCGATCCGTCACAACCTTCTTTGTCTTGGCCCCCGCGCGAAAATCCGCCGCATCTGCACTCATCCGCAGGTGCTTTCTCAGTGCCGGCTTTGGCTCCGCGAGCATATGCCGAATGTCGAACTCATCGAAGTTGCTTCTTCTGCCGAAGGCGCGCGAATTGCCAAACGGAATCGGACGACGGCGACCATTGGTTCCAAACTCGCCGCCGAACTTTACAAGCTTCCCATCCTCGAACAGGGGATCGAAGACCAGAAAGACAACGTCACGCGCTTCCTCATCATCGGCAAGCAAAGCCCGCGGCCTTCGGGTCACGACCGCACCTCCGTCATGTTCTCGATCAAGGACGAGCCGGGCGCTCTCTTCCATTTGTTGCAGCCGTTTGCCGAGAAAAAAATCAACCTGACCAAGATCGAATCGCGACCGACCCGCCGCCGCGCGTGGGATTACAATTTCTTCCTCGATATGGAAGGACACATCAGTAGGCCGGAAATTCAGGAAGCCGTCGAACGCCTCCGTGAGCACTGCACCTTCCTGCGCGTGCTTGGTTCCTACCCCGTGGATCGGGAACGCGAATTGGGTCGGACGTAAGGAAACGAAATAGCGTATCGGCCTCTGGGACGGTTCGTACTATGGGACGAGCTCGGGGAAATTTTTACGGTATAGAGGAATACGAGTATCTTCTTGGGGATGTCAGAAGATGAATAGAACCTATGGTCGAAAAGGATTGGTAATTATCGTTGTAGCTCTAATAGTAGCTTATGCCCTTGTCGCGTATCCTTTTGTCCGGAATGGCGGAAGTTTAGTTGGAGTGACAATCGTTTACATTGGTTTTGTGGGATCGTTCATATTGGGCGCATTTTTTGTAAAGGATTGAGAAGAGCGCGTTCTGTTTATTGAAATCGCTCAGGCGCCTTGTTCGATCCAATCCTGCGCCAGAAGAGCGCCATTTCGTCATTCGAGGTTTCCAACCACTCGCGACGGCGACGGCGAATTTCCTCCGAGGAGAGTCCCTCGTGCTCTTTGGCCAATTTGGCTTGAATGGAATTTTTCATCTCGACGCAATCAAAGGTCTTCGCGATCTTCACGGGTCACCACCTCCATGGGAGAATGAATTCGGATGGCGCGGAACCCCATCAGGAGATTGACGCCATTGAACCGCTGAATCTTATCATAATGGACAATGTGCTTGAAATTCCAACTGACAATCATCTCCGCGCCAGAAACGGTTGCCAAGGCGACATGACGGGCATCGGCATCGGATTTTGGCGTTAAAATCTCTTCGGCAAGATACTTCAATGCCAACTCGTCCGACTCGTTGCTATCCGTGATCCGCTCAATACTCCCGGCCGTGAGGCTCGATAAAACCGCCTTCACGTCGGACGGTGCCCCCTCGATTTCTTCCAGCAACAAATCCGAAACCAGCAGAATAATTTTACCCTCACGCGCCATGTCCAGCAGTGCCCGACTTTCTGAGGCGAATTCCTTGTCCAAGCAACCGCCGACAATCGAGGTGTCAATGTAAATGCGAGGAATTTTCATCCGACCTCTCCAAAATGCGCGATGGTGAAATTCAGTCTAAGCGGACTGAATCGCATGGCTTGAATCACTGCGGTAGATTCCTCGCGACGCAGGTTGGATGTCAAATTGAAAACACGAAACTACCGTCTGTCAGATTGACGGTACCTATTCTTATTCAAAAATGTAATCACCCGCATACCGTCGCACGTCCCTGCCGTTCAGGATGTGGAACAGCCGGACCTTCTTGAGTTGCGATGCCGAAAATCCGCGTAGAGGAAGATGAATAATGTATTTGCCGAACCGCGAAGCAAACTCGCGCATGAACGAAGTCGGCGGCTTCTCGGCGATGTGCGCGACGAATTTCTCCGCAGAAAAAAGAATCGCTCCAGCCATCAGAATTTCAGAGTCGGTTTTGATCGTCTCGACGCCGGGATAATCCCAGATGTTGGGAATGTGCCGCGCGGGATATATGGAAAGGATGCCGCCGAATTCTGTTCGGCTGTTGCGCCCGGCGGAGTGGCAAAGAACGCAATGTCGCTTTCGTTTTGGTTTTCGGCAAACAGGGTCTCGCGCCATGGGTATTTTTCCTCGCCGCCGCGCGAATCGAAAATGAGGACAACCGCGCCGACCTTTCCGCGAGGCTGAGGAGTTTGTTGAACAAAGATTTTGCCTTCATGCCATTGCCGCATCGTCTCGCGGATATCCAGCCCATCCAAAATCGAAGTCGTGAACTCGACAACTTGCTTCTTATCCTCCGAAACAACTTGGAGCGCGCGCTTGCGCAGATGCGCCATGAATTTTTCCTGCCGCTCATCCTCCGGCGGCCACGAGCAGATCCCATGATTAAAATCCTGATCCCACTGTTCTTTCCACGCGGCCTTTTCGATTTCGGTTGGGCGACGACGAAAGTTCAATTTCACCGATTCCATCGGCGGCTCACCGAAGGCGTGGATCATTCCATATTTTCGGTCGCCTTCATCCAGCGACCCAAACAAGCGTCCTCCCGCGCGACGAAGATCAAGTTGCGGCAAGCCGCTCTCATTGTCCTGCAAGTCGTAGTCATTAAGCGTCTTCCAGACTTCGTAACCGTAATCGCCGTCCAAGCTTTTCGCGCCAATAACGCACTCGTAACTCGTGGGTTCGATCCGCCCGCGCACCCAAGCGAGATTCCGCGCGAACTGCATCATCCCCTTCATACGGTTCAGTCCAAGCTCGACCTTATATTTTTCTCGAAAATCTTTTTCGATCAGATTGAGCGCGTCGGCCAGCGCTTCGAGTTTATCAAACCCATGCTCGGCGAACATATGCGGCTCGGCGCGGTGCCGTTCCCGAAGCGCAACCAGCACTGGAATCTCATGCAGGAAATGACGTATCGCGTCACGCTTAAGATGCGCAAGAAACGCGCCGGGAAATTCGGGAGCATCGTGCGCGGAATCCTTCGCGAAAGTCAGATCTGAATTGTTTTGTTCTAAGGCAAGCTTCACCCGTTCAAAATGATTGATTCCTAATACGCAAACCACTCGTTCGTGCTGTTGCGCAAGTTCACGTAGCCGATTCGCCATGAATTGTTCCCGCGATTCGTGCGGATTCGAATCCATCGCGCGCAGGATCGGCATCGCGAGTTCAACGTAGGCTTCCAACCCCGCACCCGTACCCGCAACCACGGCATCGTCGGGAAGTAGCAAGGGTAGGTTTGCATCGTCCGGCTCGTCATCCGGCGAGCGCGCGCCGTCCATAAATTCGAGCGCCACGCCTCGCCCCAACGCCAACCGCGCGGCTTCAATCATCGAATCGCAGGGATCAATAGGAATGAAATTCAGGCTTTGGAGGTCGCCTCCCGAAGGCCAACACACCGACGAAATTTGCGGGAGCCTGAGCGCTCCTCGCGCAATCCATCCACCGAGCGCGGGAGGCAATTCCACGGCAATGCAGTCCGGCTTAAACTCTTCGATCAAATTCCGCGCGGCGTTGGCGAAACCCATGCGTTGATGAACGCTGGGGATAAAAAGGAGATTGCGAATTCGAAGCAGGGACACAGTGGAAGCGGCTTCCAGCCGCTTTCTTTAGGGCAGTAAGCGGCAAGATGCCGCTTCTACTAAAAAGCCCCTTCGACCCCTTCGATATTCCGTCCGCCACGGCGGCGGCTGAATCCCGAATGGGCCAGAACTTCTTTCTGAGCTTCGGTCAATGGCTGTCCGACGACAATTCCGAGCGGTTCGCCCTCGATGTAACGCATCCAACCAAACGCCATCTCATCGGTCGTCGGTTCTCCCCATTTGACGTCCACCGTCGGGTCGGGGTTCGCGGGATTCGCGGCGGAATTATCCCACCAATATTGCGTCCTGATCTTCGTTCCCTTTGGAACCTTAAGCGGCTCTGCAAAATAATACGTGTGCTGCCAATTGAAATCGTATTTCGGGACATCGAGGATCACTTCCTCGCGCCCATCGGGATAGGTGGCCGTGTACTTCGCGGCTTTTCCTCGAAGGTGCATGTGCGGATTAATCGCAAGGATCGTCCCGTCCTGCTTGAAGGCATAATTCGCGGCGACCGTGTAATCGGGCGAACCGGCCGGAATGCGGAACATAAAATTCCCGAGCGGCTCGACGTTCATGACGTAATCAATTTTCTCTCCCTTTTCCCAGAATTTGATCGCCGCGACGCTTTCGTCCCAAACTCCGGTTCCGGGTCCCGATTCCTTGTGATAGTGCATCTGAAAGCGGACTTTGGTTCCCGGTTCGAGAAGCGATCCCATTCCTTTGTCAAAGGTGTTCGGCTCATAACCCGGAGCGAGTCCGCCCAGAGGAATCGCGATAATGTGATGGACCGCCGCCGAACCGGCCTTGAACTCGACCGACTTGATCCAGCGCGCCTCGGGAAGCATCTCCTTCGTAATCTCGGTCACGAGCGTCACATACTCGTCCTCAAGTTTGTCTTCAACGAAATAACGCGGAGCCTTGACGATGAGGTCGGGCTGTCCGATAGACCAGCCATCATATGAAGCAAAAGTGGGAGCGGCAGGCGCGGCTTTCGGATCACCTTCGGCTGCTCCTGTATCCGCCCACCGGATGATCGTCTTGGCCTGTTCCTCAGTAATCGTCCGCTCGTTCTTGAACTTTCCATGAAACTCCGGCGCGGCGTGCCACGGAGGCATCGAACGCGTCTCGACTGATTTTTTGATAGCCTTGACCCACGGACGCGCCTCGGCATACGTCATGAGCGACATCGGCGCGACCATCCCACCTAGATTCTGTCCTTGTGGCCGATGACAGTTCTGGCAGGATGCCTGCAGAATCGGCAACACATCCTTATAGAACGTCGGAGCCTCGGGCGAATTGTCGTCGGCGGATGATCCCTTCGCCAAGGTGAGCATGGCCAATCCGGTAACCAGCAAACGAATCAAACGGCCCATTTTACCTACCTCCTGTGACCCAACGGGCAGAAACCTATTCTCACCAGAATGATGTTTCGAGGCAACGCTTTTATCCGCTTCTTAGCGACAACCACGTTCCCCACCCATGATGAGTTGACTTTGCAAACTTCGAATGGGTTTGATTTGGATTGGTCGTGTGGACAAACCTTTGTAACCAAGGCGCAGTCATATCAGCAACCGGGACGGGAAAAGCGCGCACCAAAAAAACGCGCCACGAACAGGAAGAATCATCTCCCGAAAATGGCGATTCTTGTTGTGCGAAAGTTTCGGGGATGTTAGTACTGCCGGGCTTAAAGCCAGATAGGCAGCAAGTTTAATCCACGGTATTGGAGGAGGAAGACTATGTTTGTTGGTATGAAACGCGCCGCAGTTTCTGCATTTGCGGCGACGATGTTAGCGGCCTCGGTGTACGCCCAGCCTGCGGCTCCTGCGGGTGGCGCAGCGGCTCCGGCGGCCCCCCCGGCCGACTTAAAAGTCTTGGCCGGCAACTGGACGACCACGTTGGTCGGTCTGCCCGGCGATCCCCAGTTTGGCACGTTCTCGGCCACAATGGACGCGAACGGGGATCATCTTTCCGGCGTCGTTAAGAACGACTTCGGCGAAATGAAGATTGATTCGATCAAGGTCAACGGCCCTCGTCACGAATACAGCTTCAACATTGACGCCATGGGGCAGACGGTTGACGTTGCGGTTTCGGTCAAGGTCGAAGGCGACGTTTTCAAGGGCGACTTTACGGTCGGCGGCGGAATGATGACCGCCGGGATCGAAGGCGCCAAGGTCGGCACCAAAGCCGAAGCGGACCTTAAGAAGAAGGTTCAAGACGACTTCATCAAGCGAATCGGTCCTCCGATTCTTCCCGTTGCCGACGCCAAGGATTTCCTCGGCGCGTGGGAAATGGTCGGCGATAGCCCCATGGGCGGCGAGATGAAGGTCAAGTTCTCGGTTCTTGAATCGGAACAAGAGAAGGGCAAAGTAACGGCGAAATTGAATCTGCCTCCGCCCCTCGGAACGAACACGGTCAATAAGCTCACCAAGACCGACAAGGGGATCAACCTCTCCTACTCGATGGAACTGATGGGCAACCCGATGGACATCGTCGTGGATATCGAGCGCGATGGGCAAATGCTCACGGGCTTGATTGACGCGGGCGGCGGCATGTTCCAGATTCCCTTCGAGGGCGTCAAGGAAGGCCGTGGCTATTCGAAAATGTCGGCGGGCGGCAAGACCGTCATTGTCGAGTTCGGCAAGCCCTCCACCAAGGGACCCGGCTACAAGCAAATGAGCACCGTCAAGGAAGGCTTCATCTGGCGGATGGGCAAGGATGCCTCCACCACTCTTAAGACCGATGTTGACCTTAAGTTCGGTGATAAGGTCGTCAAGGCCGGTCGCTATAACCTCTGGGCCAAGAAGACCGGAAGCGGCTGGAACCTTTTGGTTAACAGCGAAGCCGATGCTCCGAAGCACAACCCTTCGTCGGATGTTGCTGAGGTTCCGATGACGGGCGCCAAGACGCCTGCCGAAATCGAACTTCTGACGATCGAAGTCAAGGGCGATGGCTCGGCTCCCGGCGCGGGCAATCTCCGCCTTCAATGGGGCACCGAAGACGCCTCGGCGAAGTTCCAAATGGATCTGCCTCCTCCCCCGGCTCCTGCGGGCGGCGCGGCCAAGTAATGATCTTGGAACTTGGGTTCCGGATCATGAATTGACTCACGTTTGGATTGGAAAACTTAAGGCGATTGGGATGGAAACTTCCCAATCGCCTTTTGATTTTAGTGAACTACTTGTTTCTATGAATTTGGTGGGTCTACAGACGAATACATCCGCAGATTGCACAGATTTCGCAGATTTGGGAATGCTCGGGATCTGCATGTCTCGGCATAACTTATTTGGAATTCGGAAATCTGCGAAATCTGTGCAACCTGCGGATAAAATAATGGTTAAGTAAGCATGACATCCGGTGATTCGCCGAAAACAAATGCTGTCGGTGACTCAGGGAAACTTTGCTCGATAGCGACCGCAAACCAATGATTGGGTGTCGGTTTCATCGAGTGAAATTTCCAGCTGCGTGCATCGTCGGCGAGTTTGGGTGAGAACCCGATTTCAATTTTGGATGATTCTTCCGCATTCAACACAAAATGAAAATCCTTGAGCGGAAGCTTCATCCCCATTCCCTTCGCCTTGATGTAAGATTCCTTGAGCGTCCAAATTCGAAAAAAATTTTCGATGTAGTCCGCTCCGCTGAATTGCGAGAGCCATTCGAACTCGTGCGCGGAAAAAAATCGCCGCGCAATTCCTGATTCCGCGCGGTCCACCTCGATGGTTTCCACGTCCACGCCAATCGCGCAGCTTGCGTGAATTCCAAGCGCAATAAGTCCGCGCGTGTGACTCAAGTTGAAATAAAGTTTTCTCGCGTGCTTTCCGGCAAGTTCGGGTTTGTCATTTTCTGAGAACGCAAATTCGAGTTCGCGCGGATCCGTTTCCAAATACGCGGCCAAGACTCGGCGGAGCAGAACTCGCCCGGCAAGAAATTCAATTTTCGCATGATCCACAAGAAAGCGTTCGTAACGTCCGCGCTCTTCAATATTTAAGATTTCAAGCGCGCGCAATCGCGCCGTTTTCGAGTTCAACTCTTCCGGAGTGATGAGATAAAGATGCGCTTCTTCGCCCCCTATAAACTTGCTTCGCGACCGCATCTCGCTATCGTTCATTCCGCATCCCTTTTTCCTTCAGCCAATCTTCGAGCCTCTTCATGCCCTCCTCAAACGAAACTTCGGGCGAATAACCCAGATCACGACGCGCGGCGGTAATATCGAACCAATGCGCGGTCGCGAGTTCCCGCGCGACAAATCGCGTCATCGGAGGCTCCGATTTGATTCGAAGTACACGATAAATTTTCTCCAATGCGCCGCCAACTGCATACGCAAGGCCGGGCGAGATTCGCCTCGTGATAGGCGGACGGTTCGCTGCCGCGAGCATCCGATTGATCACATCCCACAGCGGCATCGGTTCGCCTTGCGTAAGGAAGTAAGCCTTACCCGCACAGGCGGAACCGGGGGACAACTTATGCGCCGCCAACACGTGCGCTTGCGCCGCGTTCTCGACGTAAACCGTGTCCACCCTGTTCTTTCCATCGCCGATAATTCGGAGGCGATGAGCGCGGGCGAGAATGCGCGGAAGCAAGTGCGGATCACCCGGACCCCAAATCAGGTGCGGCCGCAACGCAACGGTCGCGAGTCGCGCGTCATTGGATTCGAGCACAAGTCGCTCGGCTAACGCTTTCGTCGCGGGATAGTGAGTCTCGAAGTGTTTTGCGTATGGAACGGATTCGTCGGCTCCTTCCATATCGCGCCCGTCAAAGACGATGCTTGGCGTGCTCGTGTAAACAAGCTTTCCAACTCCCGCCGCACGGCACGCCTCAATGACGTTACGTGTTCCGATGAAATTTGCCTGATAGTAGTCGTCGTAACTACCCCATACTCCCGCTCGCGCGGCGGTATGGAACACCACATCGCAAGAATCGCAGGCCGATTTCAACGCATCAAGATCGCCCAGATCGGCGCGGATCGTCTCGACTCCCATCTCACGGAGTTCGGGATAATCCCCGCGCGAAATGCTGCGGACGATCGCGCCTTCGGCAAGCAATCGCCGAACGATCGCCTTGCCCAAGAATCCTCCACCACCCGTGACCAAAGCCTTCATCATTCCCTCCTACCGAATCATGGGTGTTAGACGAGAGAAAAACAACGATACTTGAATTCTATTGTCGAAATGAGAATCGCCAAGGTCGCCTCGAGCTGCCCAAAGTTAAAATCTGAACGGAGAAAAATTTAACAATGCCCCTCACTCGTCCCGATCTTCGACGGTCTCGTCGGCTTCTTCGGTTTGGGCCTCACGGCGGGGGCCGCGTTTTGAGGTGCCGCGGTCGCGGTCGCGCTTGGGCTCGGGCGGCTTTTGATCGGGGTCTAACGTGAACTCCGCATAGGGCATTGATTTATACTCGCCGTTTTCCTGCCGGATCGTGAGCGTTCCTTTAAGAAGATTACGATCCACGATGACGCCACACGCACCGCCGCTCGCGCATCCCGTGCAGCCCGCCGTCGGAACGCCTTCGGCGAGTTGCAGATACGTCTCGTGTTCATATCGAAGGCAGCAGCGTAATTTTCCGCACGGTCCCGAAAGCTTCGAGGGCGGCTGGATGATATCCTGCTCTTTGGCGTATCGCATCGAGATCGTTGGGAAATCTTTCAGCCACGATCCGCAGCAAAGCGGATTGCCGCAGACTCCATATCCGTTCTGAAGTCCCGCTTCCTGCCGCGCGCCGATCTGCCACATTTCGATCCGCGATTTGAAATGCCCGGCCAGGTCTTTCACAAGTTCGCGGAAATCCACTCGCCGCTCCGAGGTGAAATAAACCAAGACCTGCTGCCGGTCGGGAAGAATCGCCACGCCGCTGATTTTTACCGGAAGATCGTACTCGGAAGCTTTCTCCTTCGCGTAAGTGAATCCCTCTTTTTCACGAATCTTAAGGTCGTACCATTGCTCGATTTCTTCTTCGCTCGCCGTTCGCAAAACTTTCGGGAGGTGATTCATCTGCACGGCGGCGCGACCTTCAAGGATCGAAACGAATCCAATTCGCTCGACCCCCAGAGCGCGATCTTTCACCCAACAAAATTCATCTACGGCCAACTTGATTT
>CAZPIK010000039.1:0-19564 GCA_964586185.1 uncultured Candidatus Sumerlaeota bacterium
ATTTTGCCTTGGATCGGCGGTCGGAGACCGCCTCCCACATTATCAATCTTCGGCGCATGATGTTTCTTGAGCTCGCCGCCGTCCCTTCGTGACTTGGATAATCTTTCCGTTATGCCTGTCCTACGCGAGATCAGGTGTGTGCGGTAACCATGTTGAAATACGTACTGAACTTCCTTTGCGTCTTTGCGATAATTTCCACCGCTATCCAACAACGTCCCATTTGACCCCGATCCGATGGAGGTCATCAAAGAAGCCCGGATACGATTTCGAGACGCAATCGGCGCCTCGGATGGTGAGTCCCTTTGCGCAGCGCGTTCCGACGATGGCGAGCATTTGCGCGATGCGGTGATCGCCGCGCCCCTCAACTTCAATCCCGCCCGCGTAGCCCTCGGGATTGCCGGTGATCTCGATCCAATCGTCGCCCGAACTCGACTTGACGCCGATTTTGGCGAGTTCCTCCAGCGGTTCGCGGATGCGGTCGGTTTCTTTCAGTTTCAAATTGCCGATGTGATCGAATCGGCTCGTGCCGTCGGCGAGAGCCGCGGCGGCGAGGAGCGCAAGAACGGCGTCGGTCGCGAGGTCGCCATTGAAGCGCGTCGCGCGGAGTTCGCCCCGGCTGTGAATGAAGAGTCGTCCCTCGGCGTCGGTTGAAAAATTGCATCCCATCGCGGTGAGAGCTTCACGCGAGCGGCGTTCGCCTTGGGCGTCTTCGGAAAGTCCCGCGAGTCCCGCCATTCCGCCCGCGACGGCGACGCACGAATAAAGCGCGGCGGCGGAAGGCCAATCGCCATTGACGCGATGATCGCCCGCGCGAAATTCCTGACTGCCTTTAACTTTGAAGTTTAGCGCATCGGGCGCGGCGTCAACTGAAACGCCGAATCGCGCGAGCGCGTCGAGCGTTTGGTCAATCAAGGGACGGGACACCAGAATTGGTGCGTCGCCATCTTTGGCTCCGGTGACAACGATTTCGGAATCGCCTTCCAATAGCGGCGCGAGAAAAAGAAGCGAACTTAAAAACTGAGAACTCTTCGCGCCGCTGATTTTTACGCGGCTTCCCTTAACGCGATTAGGGCCTCCCGTGATGACGATGGGAAGCAATCCCGTTTCGCCAACGCCGCTCGCGCCCGCGCCAAGCTGACGCAAAGCCTTTAGCAAATCTTCATTAGGCCGCTTGCCGAGCGATTCGGGGTGCGAAGTTTCAAATCGAGTCTCCCCTTCGATTAGACATGCAACGCCAAGAAGCAGACGCAATACCGCCCCGGCGTTATCGGGGTTCAGAACCTTCGGGGCGCGCGGCTTTCCGGCAACGCCTCGAATGCGAAGATCGGTTCCTTCTTCGATAATCTCCGCGCCGAGCGCGCGGCAGCAGCGGATCAGTGCGCGCGCATCGTCGTTCGTTGCCGGACGCCGGATGACGCTTTCGCCCTTTGCGAGCGTCGCCCCGAGAATCAAACGCGTGGTGTAATTCTTGGAAGGTGGCGCGTCAACGTAACCGCCCAACGGACCGGAAGGATGGACGTGGATTCGGGTCATGGGCAATTTCGGTAAAGACTTTAGGCGATATGCAGAAGCGATTTCTCACCCTCAAACCCGTCGAAAATGGATCGTGCCGCACCTAAAGTCAAATATTCGATTTATTCTTGCAAATGTCCCGAAATGGGACTAACCTCGCCTATGCGGGTAATCTCCCTGTCAACGCTCAAGGCTTACTGGGAGACAAATCCCTCCCGCGTGGACGTTCGTCAGCCCCTGCTCGCTTGGCACGAACTGGTTCGGAAGGCGGATTGGGGGTCACCTGCGGAGGTCAAGGCCGATTTTGGGAGCGCCAGCATCCTCAAAGATGGTCGCGTGGTCTTCAATATCGCGGGGAATAAATATCGGTTGGTCGTATGGATTAACTTTGCCTACCGAATTGTCTATATTCGATTCATCGGAACGCATCGCGAGTACGACCGCATCAATCCGCAGACGATCTGAAAGGCCCTTTGCATGAAAATCCGAACCCTCAAATCCGAACGGGATCATCGCGTCGCCTTGAAACAAATCGAAGGCCTTATGAATGCCAAACGGAATACGGACGAAGGGGAATTGCTCGACGTGCTAACGACGCTCGTAGAGTCTTACGAACGTGAACACTTTCCCATGGATCTGCCCGATCCGGTCGAGGCCATCAAATTCACGATGGAACAGCAGGGGCTTTCGATCCATGACTTGGAGCCGATGATCGGCCGTCCCAATCGCGTTTATGAAATTCTGAACCGCCGTCGCCCTTTGACGCTCAAGATGATCCGGCGGCTGAATCAGGGGCTTGGCATCCCCGCCGAATCGCTCCTCCAGTTGGGGGATCGGGGCTGACGCACCCGCGCCGGAAAAGTCTCCGCGCAAGGTTGTGGATCAGTAATCCCGATTCGAATTATTTATAGGGTAAACGTCACCGAGTCCACAGAAACCCAAGTCCAACCCCTAGCCTTTTATGATTCGAAACATGAAAACAACACACAGTTTACGTATCCCACTAATGTTTGTAGTGCCCATACTTATAGTATATGCAATATTGTATATATGTGCGCCACTTTTTGGATTCAAACACTTTACTTCCGTCTTTTATGCAGGACACGCCACAGCCTTTAATAACACACTTCGCTTATTTTGTTCGATGACTGCGGTCAATGGCATAGGCTCACCTCCATGTTTTCCATTCCTAAGAATCGGAAATGAACATGATCCATATACTTTATATTTCGATTGCAAAAACGACACGGGAAATATGACTGCGGTCCAGATTCATTCGATGGAAATAGTTCAGAACGAGACGCCTATCTACACATTGAATATACGCTCCTTAATCGAAACGGATACTCCGGGCATTTACTCGTTTCATGTGGATTCTCGCTTAGCGGCATCAATTGCCGGAGGTTTTCATTACAATGGTGAGGAAAAAGGACAATTGAATCTGGACTCGTTGAGTGAACCGATCATGCTTCGGGTGGATATGAGTGCGCTAGGCAAGACGTCAACATCTAGAGAGACAGTCAATTTAATCATTAAGAAAGTTACGAGAAGTTCTTCTGGTATTTATTTCGGGGTCTGACTTTGTCGCTGAATGAAATGATGAATTCGGTGAATTCGGTGACGTTTACTATAAAACCAATTCACTTCCGGCGAAGTTAAACACAGATTCGAATCTATTGCATCCACTTTAGGGACGGAGGACCAACGCGGATTCGGGTCATGGTAAAGAGGGAAGAGAGTAAGAGTAAGAGTAGGAGTAGGAGTAGGAGTAGGAGTGGGAGTGGGAGAAAAGATTAGCTGTCATGTTGGACAGGTTTGAGTTCGCGGCGGAGCAATCCCTGAATCTCTTCGCTGAATTCGGCGATGTCGCGGAATTGGCGATAGACCGACGCGAAACGGACATAGGCCACTTCATCCAGCGCGCGGAGCCGATTCAAAATCATCTCGCCGATTCGTAGAGAGCTTACTTCCTTTTCGATCTCGCCTTGAAGCTCGCGCTCGATCTCAGCGACGACGGCCTCGATCTGCTGCATCGAAACTGGACGCTTCTCGCAGGCGCGCAGGAGTCCGCTTACGATTTTCTCGCGATCAAATGCTTGCCGCGATCCATCGCGCTTCACGATGATGAGCGGAGTCTTCTCGATATATTCGAACGTCGTGAACCTTTCGGAGCATTTGTCGCATTCGCGTCGCCGCCGGATCGAAGTTTCATCCGTGGTCAGCCGGGAGTTGACGACGCGGTTGTCTAAGCTTCCGCAAAAGGGACACTTCATAGAATCACACGAATCGGTTGATGTTCTCGACCAAAGCCTGCTTGGGCTGCGCCCCGACGAGGCGATCCTGCAGTTGGCCGTTCTTGAAAATCATAAGCGTCGGGATGGATTGCACGCCGTTCTTGATCGTGATCTCTTGATTGGCGTCAATATCCACTTTGGCGACGAGCAGCTTGCCGTCATATTCCTTCGCAATTTCCTCAATGATCGGTGCGACGCGGCGGCAGGGTCCGCACCACTCCGCCCAAAAATCCACGAGCACGGGGGTCGTCGCTTTCGCGATGGTGTCGTCAAAGGTGCCGTCGGTCAGTTCCATTACGCCTGCTGCCATGATGAGTCTCCTTGAAGGTCGGGGGACAGCGGCGAACGCGCCATCCCGGTGGAAACAACATGATAAGCGAGTTTTTCCGCATAATCAAGACATGGCGTTTTCGGCTTGCCCTTTTCTGGCTTTGACCGATAATGATGCTTGGCAGGGCAATCGAATCGGCTTCTGCCTGTTTGGTTGTGTAAGTCGTGCCCATTGACCAGTCTGGCAACCCGCCGTGATTGGAAAATAAAATGGCCGCCTCGCACCGGGGTCTGTCCGTCTAAAACCGATCCCCCGACACTTGCCCCTGTGGGCATTAACGCCCCGTAGAGCGACGACCATGTCCTCTACGGGGCTTTTTATTCTTCTGATTTTCATGCCAATTCCCTCCTTTCCCAAAACGCTAACCCTCAATAATTGGCTTGTCAAGAGCTAAAGTAATCCAATAGAGATAAAATATATCCATTGACTTCCAAGCATCGTGTTGGTTTAATCGCGGCAGTGGAGGAATGAACATGCCTGATATAGTCGAAAAAAAGAAGCGAGAGCGTAGCCCTAATTACCCCGCATTTGGTCTTTCAGACGCAATTGCGCGATTAGGGGTTTTCTACAAGCGCGAGGGCAAGGGCGTATCGCCACGTGATGTTGCCGTGACGGCATGGGGGTACGCAAGCTCTAGCGGAAGCGCACTAAGGACTCTTTCGGCATTAAATCAATATGGCCTACTTGAGTCCGGCGGGGGAGGCGTAAGGATTTCAGACCTTGGACTTAAGATTTTATTGCCAAAAGACGCCGAAGAAAAGGCTGAAGCCATAAAGCAATCTGCCAATATGCCAAAGATTTTTAATGAAATTCTTCAAGAGTGCGGTGGACATCTTCCATCAGAAGAATCATTGGTGGCAAATCTCGTTCGTAATAAGGATTTTTCTCCGGGCGCGGCCAAGACATGTATCCATGCAATGATGGATACTTTTGAGCTTGCACGATTTGAAAATTATGATAATGTCGGAGTGAGTGAAGGAGAAAGCGATAGGCCAATAGGCGCAAACGACTCAATGCAAGATCACGTTGCCCAGCACATCAAGCGCAGCAAGACAGGCGAATGGTCGAAAGTCTTTACGTGGCCACTGTCGGAATCAACAACGGCCATGCTTTCGATTAGTGGAGAACGTCCAAGCGTAGAGGATATCGCTTTGTTGGAGGATTACCTTGAGATCGCGAAAAAGGCTCTTACGCGCGATGGCACGAAGCCTTCGGAGTGATCGTCAATTCAGGGGGAAGAAAGGGGGTAGATAGCACATGGCAAAGCGAAATGAAGTTACTTCACCATCCGTAGCCAGTAGGGCGGGAAAGATTCTTTCCAATCCGAAAAGCACGCCCGCGCAAAGAAGCGTTGCGGCATCAGCCTTAACGCAAGCGAAGGACAAGAAGTAAGCAATGAAACTGGTTTATATTGAATGGGCGGACTCGTTTGGGTGTTCTTCTAATTGGGAGAGCCTCGAATTTGATCCGCCCAATCTTCATATTTGCAATTCGGTTGGCTAGTTGGCCGACCGGGGTCGCACTTGAATTGGTTCGGGCATTGACATTTTATCGGTGCGAGGGAATATGGGACGTAAAGGCGTAACCGCGCATGACGTCAGTCACCGAAGATTTACTGGATAAACTCGTCGAAACTATTGTTCAAACTGCTGATCCCGAGCGCATCTATCTATTCGGTTCCCGTGCGCGTGGCAATGCCCCCCTCAACTCCGATTTGGACCTGCTCATCGTGGTCAAGGAACCTTTCGATCCGCTGCATACAAAAATAGACGAAATGAACCGCATCGCCCTTGAGCTCCGTCCCTTCCATGTGCCAACCGACGTTTTGGTCTATTCTGCGGGCGAATTTGAGAAGTGGAGCCATTCGCTTAACCATGTGGCCGGACGCTGCAGCCGCGAGGGCCGGATGATTTATGCGAGATCCTGAACACAAGTTGGAAAGCCTTGGGGAATGGATGCCGGGCGATGCTCCCATCGTTACGGACGAACGGGCGATGCGCGAGGCTTTGCACCGGATTGATGTTTCCTGTTTCGTTGTGCGTGATGGCAAGGGAAACATTGGAATCGCGACGGGGGGACGATGGGTTCCCAAAGCAACTCCATCTGAATCGAGTGCGAACGCGGCTTCATCTTATGAAGTTGTAGCGCATCTTCCGGCGATTGATCCGGCGCGGCTAGGCGATCCGACGTTCTGCGCGGATTACGGATTGCGGTTTCCTTACGTCGCCGGAGCGATGGCGAACGGCGTCGGATCGGAAGCCATCGTCGAAGCGATGGGACGCGCAGGGATGCTCGGATTTTTCGGCGCGGCGGGATTGCCCACGGCTCGCGTCGAAGCAGCGGTGGATCGGATTCAAAAAAATCTCGGCACGGGCGAGAATGCATTGCCGTACGGATTCAACCTCATTCACAGCCCCAACGAGGCCGCGCTCGAAAAAGGGGCCGTCGAACTTTATCTCCGTCGCGGCATCCGGCTCGTCGAGGCTTCGGCGTATCTCAACTTGACGGTGCCGCTCGTGCGATACCGCGTGCATGGAATCCACCGCGCGGCAAGCGGGGAAATCGTCACGCCCAATCGCGTGATCGGCAAGGTTTCGCGGATCGAGGTTGCGCGTCGGTTCTTCTCGCCGCCGACCGAAAAATTTCTGAGACCGCTCGTCGAAGCGGGCGAGATCACGCCGGAGCAGGCCGAACTCGCGGGTATGATTCCGGTCGCGCAGGACCTTACCGCCGAAGCCGATTCGGGCGGCCACACCGACAATCAACCGTTCGTGACGCTGCTGCCGACGTTGCTTGCGCTACGCGACGAATTGCAGGCGGAGTTCAAGTATGCCCGTCCGCTCAGGGTTGGCGCGGCGGGCGGAATCGGAACGCCTCACTCCGCAGCCGCTGCTTTCGCGATGGGTGCGTCTTACATTCTCACCGGTTCGATCAACCAATCGTGCGTCGAATCGGGCACTTCGGATTTGGTCCGTCAGATGTTGCTCGATACGCGCCAAGCCGACGTAGCGATGGCTCCGGCTGCCGATATGTTCGAGATGGGAGTCAAGGTTCAGGTTCTGAAACGGGGCACAATGTTCGCGATGCGCGCCGCGAAGCTCTACGAAATTTATCGCGCGCACGCGAGTCTCGACGAAATTCCCGCCGCGCCGAAAGCGATGCTCGAAAAAGATTATTTCAAGATGCCTCTCGCGGAAGTCTGGCGGCAGACGAGCGAGTTTTTTATGGAGCGCGATCCCGCGCAGGTCGAGAAGGGCGAACGCGATCCCAAGCACCGAATGGCGCTCGTGTTCCGATGGTATCTGGGCAAATCGTCGGGCTGGGCGCAATCGGGCGACGCCGCGCGGCAGGTGGATTATCAAATCTGGTGCGGTCCCGCGATGGGAGCTTTCAACGAATGGGTAAAGGGAACGCCACTTGAAAATCAATCCGAGCGGAAAGTTGCGACCATTGCGTTGAATCTTCTTCGCGGCGCGGCGATTCTAACGCGCTTAAATGAATGCCGATCTCGCGGAGTCGTCTGGCCGAATTCATTTTATCGTATCGAACCCATTCGTGAGGTTTAAGGCAATTCCAAACTATTCATCCTCATCGTCCGTGCCCGCGTCGTCCTTCGTGCAGCCGTCACAGATCGTCCCCTTGACGTCACCCTCCAAGAAGCGTTTGCGGAAGTTCATGTAGGCCGATCCCATCCACACGTCGCGCAGGGTGTTCTTAGAAAGGTCACCCATAATTCCTGTCTGTTCCCAATCAGCGCAGCATTGCACGAGGCGTCCATCGTAAAGGACGTAAATTTGGTCGAACAGCCGCGTGCACCAATCAAAAGTTTTAAGCTCGTGCACAGCAATTTCGTCCGACTTTATGTTCTTGTGGTGACCGCGATTCTCAAGCTGGTTGACGTGAATTTTAATTCCGCGCTGCTTCCAAAATTTCCTGATTTTCGGAAGATCGTCGTGGATTTCCGAAGTGTCGAGCATGACGACCCGAATGCGCATTTTGTAATTTCCCTCGCGCTTCATTTCGATCAGGCGTTCGATGTTTTTGAGCACCTTATCGAACCTGAGTCCCATGATTTTTTCGTAGGCGTCGGGATTGATCCCTTGGACTGAAAAATTGAGGCGATCCAACCCCGCATCGAGCAAACCCTTGGCCATCCTCTCGGTCATGAGTCCGCCGTGGCTATTGATCTTCGTGTACATCCAGGGTTGCTTGCGCTCGGTGATATAGGCGACCCGTTCGGGCAATTGCGGATCGAGCATGGATTCGTTCATCAGGTAGGGCGAATAACGCCGAACGCCCATCTCGATGCATTGATCCACGATGGATTTGTAGAGACCCATATCCATCCGCTTGCCGATCGGGATTTCGAGTTCGGTTTTCTTGTTCGGGCAGAAAATGCAATCGGCGTTGCAGCCGGAGACCGATTGAATCTGCACGGCAAGGGGACGGTCGGGCATCGGTTCACGCCGATCCACCAGCCGATACTTCAACCGGGTGAGGGGATTCTTGACCAGCGAGGGAATGTAATATTTAGGAGGCATGAGGATGCGTTTGCGCCTGACGCCGATTCTCGGGCGTGACGACCGAACTCTACATCGCCACAAACAGTTGATTCAAGATTGACGTTTGGACAACGCTTCGCGGTAGATCGTCTCCAGTTGTGAAACTTGTGCGTCGGTCGAGCAGTTCTTATGAACCCACTTCTGCCCGGTGTTTGCCCAGTTCCGTATTTCGCTCGGGTGGTCGATCGCCCATTCGAGCGCGTTTCGCATCGCAGCCACGTCTCCCGGGGGAACCAATAGTCCGGTTTCCCGATCACGGACGATTTCGCGATTTCCTGCGCAGTCGGTCGAGATGACGGGAATGCCCATCGCCAGCGACTCGCGCAAGACACCCGAAAGCCCTTCGCGATCCGTGGCCGCGACCACGCTGACACTCATGACCGAAAGCCACGCGGGAACATCGGACTGATGGTTGGCAAACATGCACTGGCCACCGATGTTAAGCCGCTCGGCAATTCGACGAAGGTGCTTCCGAGTTTTTCTTCCGACGAAAAGCGCCTTGGATTCAGGATGGGATTTTAGGACAGGAGCAAGCGCATGAAGCAAATTCTCCAATCCTTTGGCTCTGCGATAGGCCGATAAACTCCCGAAAACAAAACCGCCGGGATTTAGTTTGGCTTTTTCCTCAATTTTTGAGTCGGGATTGCGCGGTGCGAACCGATCCAACTCCACACTTCCATAAACCACATGGATTTTTTCGGGCGCAACGCGGGAGCGTTGGACTAACGATTCTTTAACCGCCTCCGCCACGGCGACGATGGCGTCCACGCGAGGCGAACGAAATACCCGCCGCATGATGAAATTGGGAACGCTAATCGTTCCGCGCTGGGCGATCAAGACGGGTCGGGGCGTTCCCCGAAAAACCCAATATGACGCGGCAAGTGCTTGATCGCGATGCGCGTGAACGACATCGAAATTTCCGGCAAGCAAAAACTCCCGCAATTTCCCGACGCCGCTGAAGCCAAAATAAGGAACAGCTTCGACCCGCAGACCCGCCGCGCGGAGCGGCTCCCAAGAGGCTTCGTCGCGGGCTTGCAATCTGGCAAGACGACTGGCCCGCACGACCACGCAAACTTCATGGCCGAGACGCTGCTGGGCGACTGCCATGCGGCAGAGCTGCACGGCTCCGCCGCGATAGACCCCTTCATGCGAAGCAACGTGGCAGATTTTCATGTGCGGTTGGACGGTCGGACTTCGGGCATCCGATTCAGTTAACTGAGAAGATAACCAAATCGAGGCGTTTAGTCGAGATTCACAGAATTGTCTCCCGCATGATTTAGGTCGAATTCAGTTTAGCTACTTGCAACAACGAATAATTTTACAGTCACTGTAATTTTCTACTTTAATTTCCTTAAAACCCTATGATACATTGGCACGAAAGCGGTTATACCCTACCCGAAGTTCAGGGTCAGGCCGCCGCAGATCGGGCGTTCAGAAGGGTTTTTCATAGGCGATGGAGTCTCCCATACATTCCGTAAACGAACCCAGCGACGCCAAGGGCGAGCTGGGGGAGTGGATCGAATCGGTCGAATCGCTCATTGATGAGCACGGTGAAGAGGGTGCGACCAAGCTGCTCACCGAAGTTCTGGAACACTGCGAGCGTCGCGGGCTTAAGCTGAACGGAAAGCTGAATACGCCTTACGTTAATACCATCCCGAAATCCAAACAACCTCCCTACCCCGGCAGTCGCGAAATTGAGCGACGCATTCGGAGTCTGATCCGCTGGAACGCGATGGCGATGGTCGTACGGGCCAATCGCAAGTCTCCCGGTATCGGGGGGCATATCTCAACTTACGCCTCCGCCGCGACGCTGTTTGAGGTCGCCTTCAATCATTTCCTGAAAGGCAAGGATAACGGCGGCACGGGAGATCAGGTCTATCTTCAAGGTCACGCCGCGCCGGGAATTTATGCGCGGGCGTTTCTGGAAGGTCGCCTGACCGAAACCGAGCTTGAGAATTTCCGGCGGGAGATGGAGCCGGGCGGCGGGCTTTCCTCTTATCCGCATCCGTGGCTCATGCCCGGATTCTGGGAGTTCCCGACCGTTTCGATGGGCCTTGGGCCGATCATGGCGATCTATCAGGCGCGGTTTAATCGTTACTTGATGGATCGCGGTTTGCTCGATACCTCCGCCTCGCGCGTTTGGGCATTCTTGGGCGACGGCGAAACTGACGAACCAGAATCGTTGGGCGCATTGACGCTTGCTTCGCGGGAAAAACTCGACAACTTGGTCTTTGTCGTCAATTGCAATCTCCAGCGACTGGATGGTCCGGTGCGAGGAAACGGCAAAATCATACAGGAGCTTGAGGCGGCGTTTCGTGGCGCGGGATGGAACGTCATCAAGGTCATATGGGGAAGCGATTGGGACGAACTCCTCACGGAGGACACCACGGGACTGCTCGTTCGGCGGATGGGCGAGGCGGTGGACGGCGATTACCAGAAGTATTGCGTCGAGCCGGGGAATTACACGCGGGAGCATTTCTTCGGTAAGTATCGTGAGCTGTCGCGACTCGTGGAAAATCTCTCCGACGAGGAAATCCGAAAACTCCAGCGCGGCGGGCACGATCCGGTCAAGGTTCACGCAGCGTATCGGGCAGCGGTTGAGCATCGCGGCTCGCCGACGGTCATTCTCGCCAAAACGATTAAGGGATACGGACTTGGAGAAGCTGGCGAAGGGCGCAACGTCACGCACCAGCAAAAAAAATTAAACGAAGAGGAACTTCGCGAATTTCGTTCGCGGTTCGGCATTCCGATCTCTGATCAAAAAGTCGCCGATGCGCCGTTTTATCGTCCGCCGGAGGACAGCAAAGAGTTGCAGTACTTGCACGAACGTCGTCAGGCGCTGGGCGGATTCCTGCCGCATCGGCGGCAACGCAAGCCGCAGATCGTCGCGCCGAAGATCGAGGAATTCGCCGACATGCTTGATGGATCGGGCGACCGTGACGTGGCGACGACGATGTCGTTTGTGCGGCTGCTCGGCAAGCTCTTAAAGCATCCCAAGATCGGCAAACTCATCGTGCCGATTATTCCGGATGAAGGACGCACGTTCGGCATGGAGGCGCTTTTCCGGTCGCACGGAATTTATTCGCATCAAGGGCAGAAATATGACCCTGTGGATTCGGACACATTCCTCTATTATCGCGAGGCAACCGACGGGCAGATCATTGAAGAGGGAATTACCGAGGCCGGTTCGATGGCTTCGTTCATCGCCGCCGGGACGGCCTATAGCACGCACGGAATTGATACGATCCCGTTCTTCACTTATTACTCGATGTTCGGGTTTCAGCGGATCGGCGACCTCGTTTGGGCGGCGGCGGATACGCGTTGCAAGGGGTTCCTGCTTGGCGGAACGGCCGGACGAACGACGCTCGCGGGCGAAGGCTTGCAGCATCAGGACGGCCACAGTCATGTTCTCGCCTCGACCGTTCCGAACGTCGTCGCTTACGATCCCGCGTTCGAGTTCGAGATCGCGGCGATCATCGTGGACGGCATTCGCCGGATGTATGAGATGGGCGAGGACATTTTTTATTACATCACAATTGGGAACGAAAAAATTGTGATGCCCAAAATGCCCGAAGGCGCGATGGAAGGAATTCTAAAAGGGCTTTATCTTTTCCGAGAAGGCGCGGAGAAAACGGACAAGCCATTCGTCGAACTTTTGGGAAGCGGCGCGATCATGATGGAGACGCTCCGCGCGGCGGATATTCTGCGCGAAAAATACGGCGTCGAATCGAACGTCTGGAGCGCGACGAGCTACAAGGAACTCCGGCGCGAGGCGCTGGAAACCGAGCGATGGAATCGGTTGCATCCGACCGAAGCGCAAAAGCGGTCGTACGTCGAAACGGCACTTGCGGGCGCGCGCGGACCGATCATCGCGGCCACCGATTACATGAAATGCGTTCCGGAGATGATCGCGCCGTGGACTCCGGCGGGATTGACCGCGCTTGGAACCGACGGATTTGGCCGGAGCGAATGCCGCGCGTCGTTGCGCCGCCATTTTGAAGTGGACGCCGAAAGCATCGCACTCGCGGCGTTGCATGAACTCGCGAAAACGGGAAAGATTGGCAAGGACATCGCCGGACGAGCGGTCAGCGAACTTGGCCTGAATCCCGAGAAGGTCAATCCGGTGAAAGCGTAATTTTACGATGCAGAGCGAACAAGATGGACGAAGGCTACGACTACAACGATCCCACTGTTCCCGAATCTCTAAAAGAGGTTTGGCGATGGAAGGAAGCGTGTTACGCCAAGCACCGCGACGCCGTTGATAATAAGGAATATTCGAAGCGTGTGGCCGAATCGGCGAATCGGATGTTGAAGAAATGGGGGATTGAACTCCGACGCCATAAACCTTCTGGATCCGCTCAATTTCACCCACCACCGAAGGAAAATGACGACCTACCTGAAAGTATGAGGAAAGCGCATTCATGACCGTTTCATTCCGACTTCCCGACTTGGGAGAAAACGTGACCGAAGGCGAGGTTGTGAAGGTTCTCGTCCGCGAGGGCGATGTTGTCAAACCGAACCAGACTGTCATCGAGCTGGAGACCGACAAGGCCTTGCTCGAAGTCCCCGCGCCCAAGGCGGGCAAGATCACGAAGATTCATGCCGCTGAAGGTAAAAAGCTGAAGGTGAACGATCTGATTTTGGAGCTGGATGAATCGGCGGCTTCTACCTCGCCTGCGGCTGGTCGTGATGGACAAGCCCCGGCTGCGTCTCCTACTCCCACTCCTACTCCCACTCCTACTCCCATTCCTACACCCACTCTTACTCCCACTTCCACTCCCACTCTTACTTCTACTCCATCTTCTCCATCCCCGGCTCCATCCGCGGCCACGGTAACCGCTGCTCCCAAAGAATCTCCCTCCGCTGAAGTTGTCGAAGTTTCCTCGCATAGCGCTCCTGCCGCGCCTTCGACCCGCAAGCTCGCGCGCGAACTCGGCGTTGACCTCGCGCAGGTCAAAGGTTCGGGACCGGGCGGAAGAATTTCGCACGACGACGTGATGGAATTCGTCCGCGCACGAACCGCCGCGCCTGGACGTGCTCCCGCGCGGGTTCTCGCTCCGGGCGAAATTCCCACGCTACCCGATTTTTCAAAGTGGGGTCCCATCGAGCGCAAACCGCTCAGCAATATCCGCAAGAAAACAATGGAGCATCTTACGCTCGCGTGGCGGACAATCCCGCACGTCACGCAATTCGACGAGGTGGACGTGACCGATTTGGAAGCGCTCCGCGAACGCCACGCGGGAGGCGCGCGCGCAAAAGGGGGAAAACTGACCGCGACCGTCTTCGTCATGAAGGCCGTCGTCGCCGCGCTCAAGCAGTTCCCGCAGTTCAACTCTTCGATTGACGCCGAGAGCGAGGAGATGATCCTCAAGAATTACTATCACATCGGAATTGCGGTGGATACGGATCACGGTCTGCTCGTCCCCGTCATCCGCGACGTGAACAAGAAGCATCTTCTCGATCTCTCTGCCGAGCTTTCGATGATCTCCGAGCGCGCGCGAAATCGGAAAATCACGCTCGAAGAACTCCACGGCGGGACGTTCACGATCACGAATTTGGGCGGCATCGGCGGGATCGGTTTCACGCCGATCATCAATTATCCCGAAGTCGCGATTCTTGGCATTTCGCGCTATCAGAAACGGCTCGTCCTCAAGAATGATCGGATGGAAACGCGGCTCATTCTTCCGCTCTCTCTGTCCTACGACCATCGGCTGATTGACGGCGCCGACGCGATTCGGTTCACGCGCAAAATTGCGGCGATGCTCGAAGACCCGGCGCTTTTGCTTCTGGAATCGTGAGCGGAAATCCGTCACGATTCACCCGATGCGATTTTGTTTTCCAAAATTCTCCGTTCGGTCGTGCGCGCTTGGCGGCTTGATTTTTATGAGCTGTCATGCGGCGAAACAACCGATGCAGGTCGCGACCATGAATCCAGCTTCGAATCATTCGCCCGTTGCGAGCGCCGCTCCTGATGAGATGACTCGCTTGGAAGCCCGCGGCGTTCGTGCCAATCCCTATCGCGCCGGGCGGACGATGACGATGAGCCGGAACGGCATCGTCGCTTCGTCGCATGTTTACGCCTCGCAGGCCGGGTTGGATATGCTTCGGTCGGGTGGCAACGCGATGGACGCCGCCGTGGCCGCCGCCGCGACGCTTGCCGTCGTCGAACCGATGATGACCGGACTCGGCGGCGACGTGTTTCTCCTCTATTACGAAGCCAAGAGTGGGAAAGTTTATGCGCTGAACGGCAGCGGACATTCGCCGAAGAATTTGACGCGCGAATATTTTGCAGAAAAAGCCAAGCGCGAGGGCGGAGAAAAAATTGACGGCGATTCTTGGGAAGCGGTGACCGTTCCCGGCGCGGCGGACGCTTGGGCGACGGCGCTCGCCCGGTTCGGCTCAAAGCCTCTTTCCGAAATTCTCGCACCCGCAATTCGATATGCGGAAGAGGGTTATCCTGTCAGCGAGATCGTGCAGGAAGTGTGGGCGGAAGATGCGCCCGTATTGAAAAAGGACGCTTGGACTGCAAAGACTTATCTGATGGAAGGTCGCGCGCCGAAGCGGGGTGAGGTTTTCAAAAATCCGTATCTCGCGCGGACGCTTCGCCAACTTGCCACGGGCGGTCGAGATGCGTTTTATCGCGGCGAGATCGCCAAAGAGATCGTCCGATACTCAAACGAATCGGGCGGATTTCTTACGATGGACGACTTTGCCGCGCACGCCTCGACGTGGGTGGATCCCATCTCCGTTAATTATCGCGGCTACGACGTTTTCCAGTGTCCGCCGAATGGCCAAGGCTTGGGCGTGCTGCTCATGCTTAATCTTCTCGAAGGATATGATTTGAAGAGCATGAAGCTCGGATCGCCGGAGTATTTGCACCTCCTGATCGAAGCGAAGAAACTCGCCTATGCCGATCTTCAGCATTACGTCGCCGATCCCGAAAAATCGAAACTCCCGATTCCAGCGCTCCTCTCTAAAGCTTATGCGGCGGAGCGACGCAAGAAAATTGATACTGCTCACGCGGCAGCGTCAGTTGAATTCGGAATCCCCGAGGGAAGCGACACGATTTACCTCACGGCGATTGATAAAGAGGGGAACGCGGTCTCGTTCATCAACTCGATTTACTCGGCGTTTGGTTCAAAGATCACCGGCGGTGCAACGGGCATTCTTCTTCAAAATCGCGGATCGGGTTTTACGCTCGAACGCGGTCACTTCAACGAATACGCGTCGGGCAAACGCCCTTATCACACAATCATTCCCGGCATGGTTCTTAAAAATGGAAAGCTCTATATGTCGTACGGCCTCATGGGCGGACCGATGCAGCCGCAAGGGCACGTACAGTTTTTGTTAAGTCATCTTGAATTCGGGTTGACGCCGCAGGAAGCCGCCGATCTTCCTCGTTGGCGACATCTGGACGGAGCGCGAATTCTGCTTGAACACGGAACGCCACGCGCGACTCTGGACGCCATGCGCGCGATGGGACACGACGCGAAGTACGCCTCCGGCGGCGACTTCGGGGGATGCCAAGCGATTCTTGTTGATCCGACAACGGGAACTTATTTCGGCGCATCCGATCCGCGCAAAGACGGCGCGGCACTCGGCTATTAAAATGGAAAAACCGTAGGACCCTGTTGCTGGCGGGTCGCTGAAACTGATTGGAACAAGACCAATGAAAACTATTTACCGACTGCTGTTGTCCGCCCTCATGATCGTGAACATGGTGCAGGTGGCCGAGGCCGCTGGCTCCGTGACTTACGATAGCGGGAAGGGACCGGGCGCAGGGAAGCACATCGTCTTTTTGGCTGGCGATGAGGAATACCGGTCGGAGGAATCTCTGCCGCAAATGGCGAGGATTCTGGCCGTGCGTCACGGTTTCAAATGCACGGTTCTTTTTTCAATCAATGCCGACGGCATCATTGATCCCAACGCCTCTGCCAGTTTGAGCGATCCAGAAACACTGAAATCGGCAGACGCGATTTTTATGATGCTGCGATACCGACAATGGCCCGATGAAACAATGAAACTTTTCGAAGACGCCTATCTTAGAGGAGTTCCGATCATCGGACTTCGCACGAGTACCCATGCCTTCAAGTATCCGTTGATTGGCGCAACCTCACCGTTCGCCAAATACTCTGCCGACCGGCGGGATTGGGTGGGTGGATTTGGTCGTCAAGTACTCGGCGAGACGTGGGTCAGCCATCTGGGAACCAATCATAAAGAAGCAACGCGGGGCATGCTTGAAGCTTCCGCCGCGGGCGATCCCATACTGCGAGGCATCGGGACGATCTTCGCCCACACCGGGGCTTACACTGCGAAGCCGATGGAGGACTCAACAATCCTTATGCGAGCGGAGGTCTTGGCTGGAACAACTCCGGATTCCCCGCCGAGCAAAGGGAAGAACTCTCCCCATCAGCCCATCGCGTGGCACCGCGTTCATCAAAATGCGGCGGGTAAGACGAATCGAGTCTTCTGCACTACGATGGGAAGCTCAACCGATATTCTCGACGAAAACCTTCGCCGGATGCTGGTCAATGCCGTCTATTGGGGCTTTGAAATGGAAGTACCCGAAAAGGCTAATGTCGAGCTGGTTGGAGACTTCAAGCCCACCGATTACGGTTTTAATACATTTAAACAAGGCGTCAAACCCGACGAACTTGCATTACCGACAAAATAACTCCCCTACGGATGTAAAATCTGAAAAATTGCAAAAAATGGCACGAGTTATCGAAATGGAGGGTTGAGGTATGAAAATGAAAAACCGCAAGACCCTGTTTCCAGTGGGGTTACGATCCTGCGGCTTTTCGATTCAACTGGTCGGGGCGACTGGATTTGAAACTCAATCTAAGTCAAGTCATATCAACATAACACATTGAAAATCAGGGGTTCCCACCATGCTGAGACCTTGTAAAAACCACCCCTAGTTCTAGTAAAATTGCAAAAAAGTGCACGAGAAAAAAATTAGGCTTTAAAAGCAGATTCGCTATTTGCCCATTCACCAGATTTTTAGATTTTAGATTGCGCAGACACTGTCTGCGCAATTTGCATTTGCAACCTAATTTCTTTCTTGACCTTCATTCTCACGTTGTTTATAGAGTTCACACTGTTTTGGTAGAATAGATTTCGACAAAATGACTTTTTGGATCCCCAGTCTCGATCTGTACTGAAAATGCCATGCGCATTTCTATCAGTCGATTGGTTTGCCGATTACGCGATGAAGTTTTCAGCAAGGGCTGAAAGTGAAGTTGCCATGACTCCCCGAAACTCCAATGCTGCTACACCTTCTGACGACGATATTCTTGAAGCATTTTGGCAGAAGTGGTCTGAACGGTGTGAGATCAAGGAATTGCGTTGGGGGAACGGATTCAAGGCAGGTTCACTCAAGGGGTCGGCTAATGCATCTATTTGTGTTGGAATTGATCGAAAGAACGCTAAGAAATCGATCCATCCGGAACGCAAACTTCCGCGTCGGTTTAAAGGGCACGATGTAGATGTTTACCAAACTGGTGAAAGTACATTCTTAAATGTGCCAATGGGTTTCCCGGCATGTCAGGCAGGACCACCCCGCCCCGGCACATCCGTAAAGCCCATCGACGGTAATTCCGCACAATGGGGAACCTTGAGTCTTTACCTAAAGGGAAGTACTGGTCAAACCGAATCTCTATTCCTGCTTACAAATACACACGTACTGATTGGTACCGGAGGGGCGGCTCTAAATAAGGACGTACTTAGCCCTGGATTTCCTCATTGCGGCCCCCAACGTCAGCTAGCGACAGTCGTCAAATTCTCCCCATTAGTGCCCGGAGCAATTCACCATTTGGATGCCGCACTATGCAGGGTTTACCCCGGAAGCACTCTTCAATTTACCAATCAGCCATTTGGATCCATGAATGCCAATTTCACAACGATAGACAACCCCGGATCCGCTGATCCGGTAGTGATGTGGGGCGCATATTCCGGTCCTCGTAGTGGCACGATACTCTCGCCATTCCTATTTCGGACTGAAATCCAAGGGTTCTATTTCGATAGCGTTTTCTCGATTGACATCAACGCACAAGGCGGAGATTCGGGAGCACTAGTCACGTCAGGAAATAGAATCTTGGGAATCGTTGTGGGCAAGAACGACTATGGAACTATTTGCATTCCAATGACCCAGATCTTCCGATATTTCGGCACACCGAATAGCGAGGTTTATTCAAATCCCCAATTCGACAATTTAGTTTTGGGGCTTCCTTAGCCCCGATCACATCATTTATAGGAGAGACATTATGCACTTTGTGACGACAATCCGGCGGTTGAGCCTTTTACTTTTGATCGCCGCCGCAGCCTGTGCTTCACCTAGGGTAAAGCCCGTTAATTCTGGCGGTCCCAAGGGGTTTCGGTATTACATGCCCCATCCATACCTGCTCATTACGCAGGAGCCGGACAAACCCGGTGACGGAATCCTAATCGACAAAATTAGTGTTCAATCCAACGATCCGAAGCTTGTCGTAAGAGTTCCCGTAAAGGAAGACAAGGCACTTACCGGGATCGAGGTGCGAGTGAAAATTCCCGCCAACATCGGTATGGCCACTGACAAAGATGGTAAAATGCTCGATCACCCACAAGACGGGAAGGGTAGTGCGATCCTAGACGAGTATAAGTGGACCGTCTCATTTTCCAACGGACTTGGTGATTTATATTTCAAACCAGAACGAACCTTTGCTCTGGCCAATTCATTCAAGTTCACCCTTTCAATTTCAGGTGCTTCAGATGCAACTCGAAAAGGTTCTGTGGATCTAAATATTGGACCCGTAGCGACCGATACGTCGCGTCAAACCATTTATTGTTCTGCGGATGCGAACAAAGGGCCTCAAAAAGGAGGCTTA
>CAZPIK010000040.1:0-19282 GCA_964586185.1 uncultured Candidatus Sumerlaeota bacterium
GCATGGTCTGGCATGTTTCCGGCCGCGCCACGCGATCCACAATTTCAGGCGTGAATTCCTTGATAAGCCGGCCGTCCACGCTTTCGATTCGTTTGAGCAAGTGAGGCTTCATTCGCTGCCCCTCATTCGCGACTGCGCTGAGAGCCGTCACAACTTGCAGCGCGGTCATGGACGTTTCATATCCGACCGGAAGCGACGTGCGCGAGAGGCGGGTCCATTGACTGACCGGACGCAACACGCCCCGGTTCTCGCCGGGGAGATCAACACCAAGCCGCGTTCCTAGACCAAAGCGCTTAAGCGACTCGTAGTATAGCTTAGGTTCAAGCCGAAGGCCTAACTTTGCCGCAGCAATATTGCTCGACTCGGCGAACGCATGCCGAAAGGGAACCACTCCAAGAGGATGGGCATCTTTGAAAGAACGACCATCCACAAAACCCCGTCCCCCTTGACAATCTACCATCTCATCAGCGCGCAAGAGACCGTTATCAATTAGAATCGTCGAGGTCAGAATCTTCATGACCGACCCAATCTCAAACGGATCGGTGATCGCTCGATTGCGTCGCTGAACGCTCTGGGCTTTGCCAAAATGATTCGGATCAAAATCTGGGCAACTCGCCAACGCGAGAATCTCACCCGTTTTAACATCCATCACCACGGCCGCGCCGCCCTCGGCCTGAACTTCACCCACCCGACGACGAAGCGCCTTTTGAGCGTAATGCTGAATCTGGCTATCGAGCGTAAGATAGAGATTATGGCCGTGGGTCTCGCGGATAATGTCCTCGTCAAGCGGCATTAGGTCCTGACGCCAAGAATTGACGGGCACTTTTTGTTTCCGAATTTTTCCGCTGAGCTGATCGTTATATTGCTTCTCGAGAGCTTCCTGCCCGATGTTGTCACCGTAGTCGTCAATCTTGGTGTAACCAATGACCGGTCCCGCAAGATCTCCTTGGGGATAAAGACGCTTGCTCTCCTTATCGAACGAAAGCAGACCCTCCGGGAGATTCATGTCGTCTTCCAGAACGCGCAGAGCATCGGCGACTTCAGGATTGATCTTTCGCGCGATCAACGTTCGATGTTTCTTTTCGAAAATACTCTTTAGGCGCACCTCGGGTATTTTCAGGACTCTGGCAATTCGCGCAGCAAGTTCGACAGGAACATCCTCACCATGCAGCGCCGAAGGGTTAAAGTAAATTGTATCGAAGAAGGTTGAAGAGGCCAGGATCAAGCCGTTACGATCACGGATTTCACCCCGCCGGCGCGTCAAGGTTATCGTTTTCTTCTGCTGCCCTTGCGCTTTTTTAACGTAATGACCGTGCCGCGTGACTTGCAGGTGATATAGCCTAACCTCAATGCCTGCAAACATCAGCATTGATAAAAATGCGACAATCAGGACTCGGAACCGGTGAGTCTTTTGCACGGGGCGCGCCTAAACGATTAACTGTATTCTGCAGAAGCAAGGGCTTTGGCCCTAAAACCAAAATTTCCAACAGCGGCCAAGGGGGCGGACGTCTTTCCGTTTGACAACCCAAGAACGCTCGGCTAAGAGTTTGCGCGTCAATCCGTTACGATCTTTAAAGATCAGGCGGAGGGGAAGCGTTCCCGTTGGCGGGAACCAAGAACGGAACGCTCCCCTCCGGCATATTGATCGCCATCTTGGCGTTCAATCTGACCTATTTCTCGGTAATCGGCTCCGATCAGCGTCCGGCGTTCGGGTCGGCGCAGAGCGACAACAGCAACGAACTGCGGGAAGTGGAGGGTAATTTGGGCGGCAGGTGTGGTTGTATGCGTAACGCGGGAACTGGAACAGGACAACAGGAACGGGAGAGGTGGAACTGCAACGGTCGGCTGGAACGTGGCTACTGGAGCAAGGGGAACGGGAGCCGGAGCACGAAGAGGAGCAGTCAACTTCTGCGGGAGCAGGTGGAGTCGGGTTCGCGGGTGCGTATTTGGTGAAATGCCGCCCCGGATCAGCATCAGACAGCAGGCAGGAGAACGAGAGCAGCAGCGGGATTGCGCGAGACGTTCGCCGCGAGGCCGTCAGAGCAGGGATTCCGGAGAAACTTTGGATTGACCGGTTTGTTCGCCGGCGGAGTGGGCTCCTTTGGCCTTACCTAAAAGTCTTATTCCGTCCGGGCTTCCGCCTTGGACTCAGTCATCAAAATCAATTTGTTGCCCCAAGCCGTCAGCTTGTCGTCGTGCCCGGCGGGGTCACCCAGTTTCGGTTTGTTGGCGATGGCAACCATGGCCTCCGCATAACGCTCGCGGATATCGGACGCGATCACCATTTTCTCCCATTGTGCCGGAGGATAATGAACCATACCGAGTTCGTTTTCCGCGTATTCGAGCAAATCGCCGCCGCGCTTTTGTCCTTCGACTTCGCCGCGCAGTTTGTTGATCTGGCTGGCGAGTTCGAGTTTGCGCGATTGCAATTTGGTCGTTTCCTGCTGAACGTCGGCCAAGGCAAACTTGAGCTGCAACTGTCCCAGTCCGACGAAGAGAAGCAATCCCGATCCGGCAAGAGCGCCCATCAAGCGACGCGCCGGGATTCCTGCCGCAGGATCAGCGGTCGTTGCGTATTTGGAATAAGGCTCCATGGGTTGCTTCCTCCTTCAGTAAACTTTTTCGGCCGCTCTTAACCGGGCGGATCGGCTCTTGGGATTTCTTTTCACTTCTTCCTCGCTCGCCCAAATCGGTCGAGGGGTCAAAATCTTGAGCCTTGGTTCCGCCGTTTTGCCTCGCTGAGGAAGCGGCCAAGGGGCTTCGCTTTCGGGTCGAGCAAGAGTTTGGAAGAATCGCTTGACCCTTCCATCTTCGCCACCGTGAAAGCTGATGACGACGAGCCGTCCGCCGGGAAGAAGAAGATCAAACGCCTGCGGCAGCACCTTCTCCAAGTTTTCATATTCCCGATTGACGTAGATTCGGAGCGCCAGAAAAACCCGAGTTGCCGGGTGAATCTTGGGCGGCCACGCCTTGCGCGGTATCGAGTCGGCGACGATCTGACCTAACTCGCGACCCGTGGCGATGATGCCTCGCTTGCGAGCTTCGACGATCCGCTTTGCGATTCGCCCGCTCCATTTCTCTTCGCCATACTCCCGGAACAACCGGGTCATTTCCTCCTCATCCCATTCGTTCACAATTTCGCCCGCCGAGGGCATTCCGTTTTGGGGGTCGAGCCGCATTTCGAGCGGCCCATCATGCTCCCAACTTAAACCGAGATCTAATTGGCGCAGCTGCGGGGTTGAGACCCCTAGATCGAGAAGGATGCCACCGGGTGGTGGTATTTGGGTGGGAGCGAGAAGATGAGCCAAGTCCGCGTGGTTGCCCACGCTGAACTTGTATTCAGTAGGAACGATTCGAGCGTCCTGCATCCTTCGGCAGGCCATCTCGACAGCGGTAGGATCTATATCGAATCCGACTAGAAGCCCCTCGCCCCGCAACTGCTTGAGAATGTCATAAGCATGTCCGCCATATCCCAAATTCAGATCATAAATCGTCATTCCGGGCTTTGGGGACAGATAATGAAGGACCTCCTTCAACAAAACCGGCTCATGATGAGCCTCGAAATCTTCGGGCGGATTCACGCGCCCTTATCCTTTTTGCTTCGCCTCAATCACAAACTGGGGAGCCGGGGCGGTTCCGGCGGCCTCGCGGGCAACCCTGTCACTGGCTTCAGCGAATTTCTCCATCTCCTGATTCATCACCCGCTTGAACGTCGCGGGGGAGAAAAGTTCCATCCATCCCATCTTGCCAACGATCAGCGCTTCGGTCTTGCCCGCTTCGTCAATCTCACAAAATGCCGCATGGTCGGGCGTCAGGCGGATTCGGTTTTGGGCGTCCAGCGGCAACTCAATCGCGAGCGAAGTCTCAATATTCAAGATCGTCCGATGCTCGGCGATCTGATCATTGAGCGTTTCCAGATATTGGAGCCGCTCCAAAAACATCGGGTAAGGCATCAGCTTCAGCGAGTGGTCTTTCGTTCCGATAACACCGACTCGGTCGGCATGATCGGGACAGATCGCCTTCAAGACCTTAATGAACCGCTCGGGGATGCCGACTCGCAATTTCGAGTCCACGGTCATCCTCGAATTGTTGAGGAAGATCTTGCCGACATTGACGCTGCCCGGTTTCTCGCTCATCGCCTTCTATCCTGCTATTCGGTTTCGCGCGGAAGGGCTTTCGCTCGCCGCGTTTCGAATCCGAATTCTTTCATTCAAAGGTGATCCGCGATCAGTTTCGGCCTGCGCCGCCTTTGGGAACTTCGCCGTTCCGATTTTTCCGCCTTTCCTTCTTAACGAAGTGGAATGAGCCTACTCTGGCGCATCCTTGGGACGGAACTGTCCGATTTTGGGATAAATATGTCAAGAACATTTTTTGTTTTGGACACAATATTTTGTATTTTAGGCAGACTTTCAGGTGCATGGGTGGATTTTGGAGCCAAAGTGCCATTAATTTTACCCCCCCGCAAAGCAGCTTTTCGTATAAATTACAAATGTTATACGAAGGATAAGCGTATATCATAAGAGATTGGCGTTCCGCGCCGACTTCCTGCAATGGAAATTTCTTTTAATTCAATTCGAGCAATATCTGCTGCGCTTCAGCAAGCCACACAAACATATTAAGATGTAATAGCACTTCAATATTTATTATTGAGGATTCGGCCAGGTTTGTATATTCTTGTCGCTTGAACAAGTAAGGATCGCAAGATGCCGCGAACAGACCGAAACCAGAGCGCCTTTACGCTGGTCGAAACCCTGATCGCGACTGCGATTTTAATACTTGGGGTTTACGCGCTTTACGACCAGTTCATTCGAACTCGCGACGTTTCGCGCGCCCACCAGCGCCAAATGCAATTGCAGTGGCTCGGTCGCCAGCGACTCGAAGAGATTCGCGCCATGCCTTTCACTTCTCTCGCCGAGACGATTCCAACCAAACGAAATGATTCCGTGAAAATGACGGACGAAACGACGGCCAACTCCAACATTACTTATGAAGGACAGGCGATGCATATCACCGTCGAGGTTTTTCCGACCTCATCAGATATTGAAACCTCGCGAAAAAGCGGTCGCGTCGTAACGGTCCGAGGAATGCGATGCCCATGAATCACTCAAAACGCCGCCACGGAATGACACTTCTTGAATTGCTCATAGCGATGACGGGTATGATTTTTGTAGGCGGGGCCGCGCTTAAAATTTACGAAGAAACACAAGGGGCCGCGGTAAAAATGACGCGTCGCCAAGTCGCATTGGACTACGCTTCGCGCGTCATGGATGAGATTGCCGCCCGCCTTCGAGATTCAATTCCGCCTTCCGAACTTGCTCCCCCGCATGCTACTTCGCGCATGGATTTCAAAAGTGACCATCTCGTTTTTCCGACGATGTTTGCCGACTCAAAGACGACGGGCGCGCATCTAATGTCACTCGGACCCACATCCAAGGCGGGGGTTATGAATTCAATCGTTTCTTTGCGTTCGGCTTCGAATGCGAATGTTACCGAAGTCAGTTCGCCCATGGGCGGCATCCCGGAAGGTTTTACTCCACAACTCGAGTTCGCCTACGCGACCGACGCAAATCCGGATCGTGCGATCAACTACAGAGATTCGCTTTCTCAAAATGAGTGGCCGCTGCTCGTGCGAGTGAAACTCCGCATTGACATTGCAGAATACCCCACGGATCCGATTGTCCTTCAAACCGCCGTGCTAATGGGTCGAATCACCCGATCAGGATCACCCCAAACATGAGAACGCACCGCAACAATTCTGGTTTTGCGATGGTCCTAGTCCTCTCGATCATGACACTCCTCATGACGTTTCTCATCGCCGCGCAAGGATCGGTCATGTTCAGTTACCGAAACTCCAAACGTTCGGTAGCACACATGGAACGCGCGGCGGCGACGAACGCATTACTCGACAGTTTGCGATATAAACTCCAGCACTATGGCAATTCGTCAAGCGGTCCAACCGACCTCATCGTTAATACTCGCGTCGCGCTCAAGGGTGAATGCCGGAAACTCGACCCGAATGATCCAATTTATGCGCGACTGGCCATCATTCCCCACCATCCCGGCGATGCGCTCGCGGTAATCTCGTGGAGCGAGGGATCCAACCCGAAAGCCGAATCATACCTGATTAATTTCAAGAACCAACGTTCATGCGCGATTCGCATCCCCTGATTCTCGCAAGAGCAGTAGATTATGAAGATATCCAACGAACAAGGCTCCATGTCTCAAAGAATTACTCCTCGTGGCGCTCGCCTATTTGTCGAGGCAGGTTTACTAAGTGATTCGGATTGGAAGTCTCTGATCGAGAAGACCCGCAGGAACAAACACCTCGTCGAGGTTTTGAAGCAAGACGCTTTTTCGCTTGGGACGTTCCGCGATCTCTTCTTCGAAGCCGAGATCAATCCCTTTAAATTGATGCAAGGGAAAGCCGAGGAGGATATCGGCGCGCAGCTTACGCAAGACCTCGAAGTTCGGGAATCCGAATGGTCGGAGATTTTGACTCGCCATGGAACCGATTTTAGTTCGTGGATACCGTATCTCGAAAGAATCGGTGCGGCGCGCGCTGAGGATTTCGACCGTGAAATAAAGCGGGCGCGCAAGGAAAAGCAAAGTCCCGGTCTTGCGCTGCTCCGGGCGGGTTTGCTTACGCACGAAACGGCTCGGAAGTTTCTCTCCGCGCCTGAGAATCCCTTGAAATCCTTCACCTGCCTGTTTCAATCGCTCGCGATCCTCGAACATAATCGCTTGCTATCCAATGAAGATGTCCAACGTCTTCAAGCGCTTTTTCCCACTGACTCATTTTCCGCTGACGAAATCGAGCGGATTCGAGCCGAAATTCGGGCTACCGTTAAACTGAATTCCGCGCAGTTGCTCGAAAAGATCGAAGTGGGACTTGAATGGAAATCGGTCGGATCGGAACCGTTCGATGCATGTCCACAAGCGATGTCTCTCTTTCCTGAAAGTCTCCTGCGGCGACGAGTGTTCATGCCGATTTCAAGCGATGAGCGTGTTTGGAAAATCGCCGTCGCCGATCCGCTCGATCTTTCCCTTGCCGTGCTGATCCGCTGGGTTACTGGCAAATGGGCGCAATGCCTTCTCTCCCCCCCTTTATTGTTGCAAGAGCGGATCAAAGGGCATTTCGAACGAACGAACGGCATACACAATAAATCGGCAGTTGCCTCCGACACTCGGATGACCATTTCCGATCCTCCGGAATCTTCGTTCGATCATCTTTCCGCCGTCCAGTTAGTGGGTTCCATTATTGAAAGAGCTGTCGAACTGAAAGCGACAGACATACATTTCGAGCCACGGCGCGCCGTCATGGTGGTCCGATTTCGAGTGGATGGATTGCTGACTACAATCCTCAATATCCCGCCTCTCCTCATGGGTCCCGTCGTTGCCCGCGTTAAAGTCCTGGCCAACATGGACGTCACCGAGCGCCGTCGTCCGCAAGATGGAAGAATCACGCTGAATCTGAAAGATCGGCATTTCGATTTTCGCGTGGCGACGCTTCCAACGCTGCACGGCGAATCGGTCGCCATTCGCATTCTTGATTCCTCGCGCGTCATGACAGGCATTTCACAAATTGGAATGAATCCGGCGCAACTCAAAATCCTTGCCCGACTCATCCGCCAACCCTCGGGCATGATTCTCGTGACCGGACCCACCGGCAGTGGCAAGACTTCGACGCTTTACGCCGCGCTTTCGGAATTAAACGATGGGCAGCGCCACATCGTTACCATCGAAGACCCCGTCGAATACCAGATCGAGGGAATCAACCAATCCCAGATGGATCCCTCCGTCGAACTCACTTTTTCAGAGGGGCTTCGAGCCATTCTGCGGCAGGATCCCAATGTCATCATGGTCGGCGAGATTCGCGATTCCGAAACAGCCGCCGCCGCCATTCGCGCCGCGTTAACGGGTCATCTTGTTTTTTCAACGCTACACACGCACTCCGCGCTCGGGGCATTTCAGGCGCTGGGGCATCTCGGAGTTTCAACCTACATGATCGGATCCTCCGTCACGGGGGTCATCGCGCAACGACTTGTCCGTAAGCTATGCGGCGCATGCAAAAAATTGAGGCCGGTGTCTAAAGCCATCGCGGCGCAATTCGGCGTTCGGCATACCGCGCGACTCAAGTGGCATGTTCCGGTCGGATGCGACAAATGCCTTGGGTCGGGTTATTCGGGACGCATGGGAG
The DNA here is from genome assembly GCA_964586185.1 of uncultured Candidatus Sumerlaeota bacterium. Taxonomy (GTDB): domain Bacteria; phylum Sumerlaeota; class Sumerlaeia; order MVZB01; family JAJFLK01; genus CAZPIK01. The sequence goes on from CAZPIK010000040.1 coordinate 8,198, forward strand.
TTTTCGAACTTGTCGAGATGTCCGAGCCGCTGCGCCTTGCGGTTTTGGAGGGAGGATCTCCCGCCAAACTTGAGAAAGTCGCCGATGCGCAGGGTCGTGTCTCAATTCATAAATCTGGAATCGGACTTTTGTCGGCGGGAATTACTTCCGCTGATGAACTCGTGAATAAGGTGCTGCTTGATGCCTGAACAGAAGACTCGCGGATTCATTTGCGAATCAAGGAGGAAGGGCAATGAGTGAAAAGCGAAAATCAAAGATCACGAATGAAGCAGACTCACACGCGTCAGGCGTTGAAGTCGCAGAGAACATCTCGGCGTCAATGGGCGATGGGTTCCGTTCCGCTCTCGATGCGCTCGCTCCAGCGCCAGATGCGGCGACTGCTTCTCCGCAGACCTCGCGCATTGCAATTCCTGCACAAGGGGCCGATTCAGAGGTTCCGACTCTTTCGCGCGAGATCAATCTATTCGGACCGTCCAATCTGCATCGCGCGATTTTCTGCCGACAACTCGCCACGCTTATCGAAGTCGGCATACCGCTACTGGGCGCGCTTAAAATTCTTGCCAAGAGAACAGCCGAACGGAAAATGTCGAGTTCCATTCTCGCCGTTGCAATGGCGGTCGAGGAGGGTCGCCGATTCTCCGACGCAATGGACGAACACCAGCGCGTCTTTTCGCCGCTGGTCTGCAACATCGTTCGAGTCGGCGAGGCGGGCGGCATTCTCGAAACTTCGCTCGCACGTCTTGCGCAAATTATGGAGTCGCGTGCGGACATCGGGCGCAAGGTACGCGCCGCTCTTTTTTATCCTTTGATCACGCTGGTCATCGCGGGCGGAGTCATCGCTCTCATACTGATGAAGGCCGTCCCCGTTTTCGCGGGAGTTTACAAGCATGTTGACGCTGAACTTCCGGCGCCCACTCGCTTCATTATTTCGGCCAGCGACGCGCTCACCGGCGGTTTTTGGTTTTGGTTTCCGGCGTTGATCGGCCTTATTGTCGCGGGCGCGTGGTATCGCGTAACTCCGGGTGGACGCCGCTTGATCTCGGTTGCTTCGTTCAATATTCCGGGTGTTTCCGTGCTTGCGAAGAAAATCGCCGTCACCCGTTTCAGTCGCACGCTGGGCGGCTTGCTCTCAGCGGGCATTCCGCTTCTGGAAAGCCTTAAGATTGCGGCGCGAACACATGAGAACGTCTTGGTCGGAGACGCGCTTGAAAAAATTCGAGAAAGCGTCGAGCACGGAGAGAACTTCTCGCGTCCGCTCGCCAAAACGCGAATATTTCCGCCACTGGTAGTGGACATGATCGGCATCGGCGAAGAGACCGGCATGCTGGATCGGATGCTTCAGAAAATCGCCGACATTTACGAAGCTGACGTAGATGCAGCACTTCGCGGGCTAACCTCCATTATCGAGCCAGTGATGATCACCCTACTCGGCGGGATCGTCATCCTGATCGCGCTCGCCGTCATGCTTCCGTACTTTAATCTCGTGTCGCTTGTTTAAAAAGTCATCTGCGATAAAATGCGTTTAATCTTCGGCACATGTCTTTATTGGCGCGATAGAGTTGCTTGAATTCCTTGAAGTGAAAATCATAAACCAGACGATTGGCGGGTTGAGGCTCAAACACGCGGCGGGTTTTGACGAGATCATGCACGTCATCGAACTTGTGTTTACCGAGCGCGACTCCGGCGATGAACGCCGACCCACGCGCGTTGGATTCGATGGGCTGCGCGATTTGACGCATCGGGCGATCCAGCGCGTCAGCAACAATCTGGCACCATACATCAGAGTTCGCGCCGCCGCCGACCATCGCAATGGAATCCACGCGGCGACCGATAAATTTTTCGACCGGTTCGAGCAGCCATCGCGTGTTCAACGCGACACCTTCGTAAATCGCGCGAATCACATCCGAACGCGAATGGTCGAGTGAAATGTTATGCAATCCCGCGCGGATCGTTGGGTCTTCAATCGGCGCGCGTTCGCCGTAAATCCAGGGAGTATAAATGATCCCTCGACTACCCGCGGGGGCGCGTTCCACCAGCTTATCGAATACTTTCAGCACGTCATTCGGATAGCTCTCGCGCATCAGTTCGTCGTGGTCGTAGAGCAGCTTATCGCGCAGGAATGTCAGGTTTCCTCCCGCCGTCGCCTGTAACGCAACCATCAAATACTTGTCAGGCAACGCGCATGGCATGGAGGCGATGGCGGCAAAAATGTCGGTCTTCTTTTTCGGAACATGCGCGCCAATCCATGACGACGTTCCCAAATAGAGATGCGGATCGCCCTCCCGAACCGCGCCCGATCCGATGGCCGCCGCCGTGGTATCCACCGCGCCTGCGACGACGGGCGTGTTGGGTGGAATGCCCGTTGCGCTCGCAAAATCGGGCAGGACTTCGCCGATGATTTCGGTGCATGGAACGATCGGCGGAAATTTTTCGGGCGTAAGTCCGAGATAACCGCAAAGTGTCGCGTCGTAACGAATCGAACGGAGTGAACGATTGTCGGTCACCCACGTCGTCACGATGGAATCGTAGGTGGACACGCTTTGTCCGGTGAGTCGCAAGTTGATGTAATCGAGGACGTTCAGATACTTGTGAGTCCGCGCTGCAATTTCGGGACGCTCATGTTGCAGATGAAGGATATGGCCGACAGAATCTTTGCCCGTGAGCGAAGGCGCGCCGCCCGTGAGACTCAAATAGCGGAAAAGTTTTAGCGGCGAATAACCGAGCAGATTTACAGCGCCACCGACTGCTCGGCTCATGTGCGATTTTCCGCGAGTGTCCATCCAAAGAATCGCGTTGCAAAGGTGCTTGCCCGTTTCGTCAACCGCGACCGTCCCCTCGCCCTGGGTATTCGCGCAAACAGCTTTGACGCTGGTCGCTGAAACAACACCGCGCCGGATGAGCGCGCGGGAGGCGTCAAGGATGGCGCTCCACCAGGCGTCGGGGTCTTGTTCGGCGCCGCCGCCGGGTGTCAGAATCGTTTCGACGGCGCGACTTTCCCACGCGAGCGCCTCGCCCTCGAACGTAACGAGCGCGGCCTTACAGCCCGAAGTCCCGAGGTCTATCGCCAGAACGCAATCGCCCGGAGCCGCCATAGAATCGTCACCGGTTTTTTTCGATCTGTTTGGAATACTTTCGGAGGTAGAACTGATGCATCAAGTGGGCTTCGAAAATGTTGATGGATTTCGCCCCGCCCAGAAACTCCGCCTCGATGAACGCCTTGCAGGCTTTTTCCAAAACGATGCACGCGACAAACGCTTCATCCAGCGAGCGACCCACGCAAATCGCGCCGTGATTCGCCATGAGCGCGGCCTGCCGTCCCTTCAGCGCCTTCACGCAAACACGCACCATTTTTTTCGTCGTCGGGAGCGCGTAATCGGCGACGCGAACTGTCGGACCCAAAATCTGAACTTGATCGTCGAGGATCGGCGGCACTTCGCGACGCGCCGCCGCGACGACGCTCGCGTTGGTTTGATGCGTATGGATCACCGCCGCGACTTCGCTCCGCGTGCGATAAAGTTCCTGATGCACTTTCCCTTCCGATGATGGCTTGATGTGTCCTTCGTAATCCCCGGATTGTATGTTCACGATCACCATCTCTTCGGGCGTCACGTCTTCATAGGAGCGACCGCTCGGAGTGATCACGAATCGTTCCGAATCGAGCCGACAACTGACGTTCCCCCACGTCCGCGCGACGAGCCCTTCCTTCAGGAGTTTCAATCCCATGTCACGAACTTGGACTCGCGCTTCCTGTTCGGTCATCATGCAACTCCCTCAACGTTCTTGAACACGCGCTCGAATCGCGCCAGCGCGTCATCCACAACTTCGTCCGTATCGGCGGCGCTCGTGTAGAGCCGGCTCCCGGCGAGCGTCACGATCCCCTCAGCCATGTAGGCCGCGCCCATTTCCTGCATCATATTCTTGCGCGCTGAAATCTCTTTCAAAATCGAGAGTATTTTCAGCAACTTGATTTCGAGTAGCATTGCTCCGGAAGTTTGCAGATGGCAAATGGAACCCTGATTGTAAGCAACGTACGGGAGTTTGTACTTTTCAATCAGAGCTTCGAGTCCGCGCTTCAGGCGATCCCCCGCGCGACCCGCTTTCTCGCAAGCGTTCACTCGTTCCATTTCGACAAGCGTAAAATAGCCTGCCGCACAGCTGAGCGGATTGGCTGCGAGCGTTCCGCCGACGTGCGTTTTTTTCTTGAGCGCCTCGCCGCCGAGTCCACCCGCGAGGCACTTCATGTATTTTTCTTTTCCGCCGAGTCCGCCCGCCGCCGGATAACCGCCTGCAATCGCTTTGCCAAAGACCGTCAGATCCGGCGTGACTTTGAAGTAACCCTGCGCGCCGCTCATCCCGATCCGGAATCCGGTCACGACCTCATCAAAAATAAGCAACGCGCCAAAATGATCGCAGAGTTCGCGGAGCCGCGAGTTGTAGTCTTTATCCACAGGGCGCGTTCCGCTTTCGGTTCCGACCGGCTCGACGATCACCGCCGCCGTTCCGCCGCGAAGTTGGTTCCATTGCAAACGGCGTTTCATCGCGGGGATGTCGTTGGGATAGACTTCATGCGTGTAACGGAAAATCTGTTTCGGAATTCCATGCGCGTCGAAGCTGCGCGTGCCGGGGATTCGAGTCCCATAGGAGAGCTGATCGCTCCACCCGTGATACGCCCCGCCCAACTTGATGATATTTTTTTTGCCCGTCGCGACGCGCGCGAGTCGGATCGCCGCCATGCAGGCTTCAGTTCCGCTGCCCAGCATTCGGAATCGCTCGACGCTCGGAATATGCTCGGAAATAAATCGGGCTAATTTCAGTTCGTACTCGTGGAACAGTCCCGTCGTTGGACCACAAACCTTGAGCAGATCCATAACCTGCTCAAGAACGACTGTGGGATTGCTGCCAAGAACAGTCGGGCCACCCGCTTGAAGAAAATCCAAGTAGCGATTGCCGTCGAGGTCTTCGAGATGTGCTCCCTGGGCCTTCACGAAGGCAAGCGGAAAAGGATAGGTGAACGCAAGGTTGTGCTGAACTCCGCCGGGAATGTAGTTCATCGCCTCGGCGATCATCGCCTTCGATTTCACGCATCGCGTTTCATAATACGAAAGGTAGCCTTCCAAGGCTTCCTTGCGCAGTTTCCGCATCGGCTGAGCGACGAGATTGCGAAGCCGCTCGTAAATTTTGGGCACGTCGGGATATTCGCTGATGGCAAAACCGTTCGAGACGGGAGCGGGCGTAGGAGCAGAAGCGGCATTCGCAGTCCGCTCCGAGGAACGCGATGGATTTTCAATCGTAGCCGTGGCGGAACTCATAAATATCTACCCCAATAGCGCCCTAATAGGGTAGCCGTGCCACGGGGCTTCGACAACCGGTTTCTCATTTGGGAGAATTACCAAACTAACCACAGAGACACAGAGGCACAGAGTAGTAATGGGATTTATACCCATCTCCCGTTCCGTTACCCTCAAGGTTTCGGAATAGCCTCCAACATTGCCTCGGCCAAAATTTCCTGACCCGCCTTGTTGGGATGGATGTGATCCCGGTAGGGCTGAATACCTTTTTCCATGGCACGACGCAAATAGGGTTCGAGTGAATTCGGAGTAATGCCTACTTCCTCACACACTTGTCCAATTCTCGAATATCCCGGCATGGGGGTCTTCTTTTGCATTTCCACACGCTCCATATATTGAAGGACAAAAACTTTCGGCGTGTGCTTTCGCGCAAGTTCCAGAAACAACTTCAAATCGTCGGCGCCCCTTTTTGCCTGTGCTTCATCGAGCGGCGCATAAGGATTTCCATACGCAGCGGATTTTCCCCACTTGGGCAGATAGCGGGGCAAATAACGTTGTATCCCTTCCATCAAGGCGGAAACGGGCCCGCGGGTTGGATGAGTGTTCGGATCGAGCGGCTCGAACGTTGGGTTATCCGCGCAATCACTGCTCGAAATTACGAGAATGATGATATCGGCGCTGAAAAAACCGAATTCTTGGGCGTAGGCCAACCAATTGCCCGGCCCCCAACTTCCGGCGGAGATGTTGCCGACCGTAACGTTTCCAATTTTCTTCTCGCGAAGTTTGCGTTCGAGAATCGTTGTCGCAAGATCATCCTGATCCGTAAGATTGCCGCCATTGATCACCGAATCGCCAAAGACCATGACGCGAAATTCACCTTCCTCTTTCTTCTCGGCGAAGGGGCGGCTTCTCATACCGTATGCGTTCACGACAAAATGATTGCCGAATCGCCATAGGTCCTGATTCGGTTTGTACATATATTCGGTTTTCGGATGGGTTATGGAGAGCGGGGGCGTTCCAAGCCCAAGGATGAACCGCGCGACAATTTCACCGACCACCAGCGCCACGATCACGCCAATTCCGCCCCAACGCAAAAGTCGTTTTCGTTTTTCGGTCATTGCATTTGTTCCGCGCCAATCCGCCGCGAGATTACCTCAGTCCAATGCCGATGCCGAGAACCTTTCGCTGACAACGAATGGCGAAACAGATACGCTAGGCCACGGATTCAGGGGTTCGGCCCATGAAGGACAAATCCATATTGATCGTGGACGACGAACGGCGGTTGGCCGATTCGGCGCGCGATCTTCTCAAAAGCGATGGCTTTGCAGCGCAGTCCGCGTATAGCGGAAGCGAAGCCATCGAGAAGATGCGCGAGCATGCTTTCCCTGTCGTCGTTACCGACTTGCGGATGCAGGGGGTGGATGGCCTCGATCTCATCCGGCATCTACATCAACATCATCCCAAGACACTCGTTATTGTCGTCACGGGGTTTGCTTCCGCGGATTCGGCCATCGAAGCGCTCCGCTACCACGCATTCGACTACATAAGAAAGCCGTTCGATTTCGATCACTTCAAGCTGGCCGTGCAGCGGGCGTTCGATAAGCTCGAAATGGATCAGATCCGCGAGGACACGGCGGCGATGATCACGCACGACATCAAGCTTCCACTCACCTCGATCATGGGGTATGCCTCGCTCTTGCGTAACAGCGAGACGGGCGAATTTCATCCTCACGCCGCCGAGTACGTCGAGACGATTCTTTCCAACGGGCGCAAAGTGCTGGCGCTTATTGACAACTACCTGACCTCTTTCCGCGCGGAGACGGGCAATCTTGTCGCGCATCCAGTCAAAACTCGGATCGGGGAGTTCGTGAAAAGCCTGCTCGAAATTTTCGGCGCAGAAGCCAAGAAGCGGGGCTTCAGCATCGAATCGAGCGACGCGGGTGCGCCGGATGAAATGGCGATGGACGAGCCTCTTGTCTTCCGCGCCGTCGGCAACCTCCTCCAAAACGCGATCAAATATGGCGATCCCGCCCAGCCGATTGTCATGAATTTGAAGGGATTGCTCCCCGCCGAATCGCCCCTTGCGACCGAATCGCTTCTCATTGAGGTCATTAACGGCGCATTTCAGCTGAATTCAAACGAACTCGATGGACTGTTCGAACGCTTCAAGCGCGCGGCGTTTAGTTCAGGCGTCGAAGGTTCAGGTATTGGGCTTTATGTTGTAAATGCCGTTGCCCGCGCTCATGGCGGCGTCGCGCTGGCACGCTGCTTGGACCGCGACCGCGTGGCGTTTTCGATCATCCTGCCCCTCAATCCGACGGTTAAGCCTTAGCGCGATCAAACCTACCTTTTGCTCCAGTGGTCTTTATGGTGTATGCTACCGGGATAGGAAGGGAGTTTGGGCCATGTTTTCAGCGATCCACCGAAAGGCAGCGCGACGTGCCTATCTTACGCTCGGATTTTGCGCGTGGGGGTTATCTTCCCTTGCCTCAGCCGAGCCCGCTCCATCCGCCGGAATTCCCTCTCGCCCTTCATTTGATTTCTCCATATGGGAAACAGTTCACGTTCAAGCCGATGGTTTGGAGAAATCCCTTTATACGTATGCATCGGAAACGATGCGCGAGACGGTGGGCGATCCCAATTACGGCGGACGTTCGCCCATCGAGAACCTTTTTTCACTTGCGTTTGAGCCGGAGCGATGGAAAGACGAAAAAGTTGTCAAGATCACGTATCCTGAGCTTCGCGAAGCGATGGGCGGAAAAAAAGTCAAATATGTAAGCCCTGCCGAACTCTTTGGCAAGTTTCCTGAGTTGCGTCCTCAGGCCGAAAAAGACAAAGCCATGGAAACCGATCTCATGCACGCGATGAGCACGGCGGACAAGTTGTTTATTCCCGCTCAAGGCCTCAAAATCGTGCCTGCCGTGGATTTCCGAGGAGAGAAAACCGATTGGAATTCGGTCGAAGAAGTCGCCTCACGCGTTAAGACGAAGTCCGATCACGAGACCTCGCTCATCGCCGCATGGACGGGCGTGATCGAGGCCTTCGTCGCCGGGGACGCGGCTAAGTTCAATGACGCCTCCCATCGCGCCGTGGCTTCGCTCAATGCCATCGAAACTCCAACTTTCAAACCCGCATGGAAATTCAGCCTGGACGCGTGGAATAGCAAGTGGGCGCTCTTCCGCAAAGCCGCGTGGATTTATTTCGCCGCCGCGCTCGTGTATCTGGTTTCGTATCTCGCGGGGCAGAAGATGTTTTCATGGCTTGCGGGCGGGCTGCTCACGACCGGGGCCGCCGTGCATGTCGCCGCGCTTATTATTTGGGGCATACTTGCCGATCGAACGCCCGTTGCGAATCTCTTTGAAGCCAGCGCGTTTATCGTCGGCTCGATGACGGTATTCAGTGTTGTCATCTCCGCCTATTATAAGACGCGCGTCGTGGGTCTTGCGGGAGCCTCGCTCGGGGCTTTCTTCATGGGTATCGCCAACAACATCCCCTCGCATTACGGAACCAAAATGCTCCCGCTCATTGACGCGCTGCAATCCTATTGGCTCCGCATCCATGTGACTTCGATGCTTGCGTCGTACGCCTTCTTCGCTCTTTCGTTCTTTACCGCCGCCGCATGGCTTGTAAGACGATGGATGCTCATGGCAGGCGCGGGCAAACTCGTCGCTGTAGGCGCGGGCGGTGGAAGCGGCACCATCAATGTGGACGATGAGGACTCAAAGGAAGACGCCACATTGAAATTCCTGGATGGACTTACGTTCCGAATTATTACCATCGGTTTTCCGATCCTGACGGGCGGGGTCATCCTGGGCGCGGTTTGGGCTTCTGAAGCATGGGGACGCCCTTGGGCCTTCGATCCCAAAGAAACCGCCGCTGCGATTACGTGGATGATCTACGCGCTGTATCTACACTGCCGCCTGTTTCTCGGATGGCGCGGCGCGAAGGGGATATGGCTTTCGATTCTCGGTTTCGCCGCGGTCGTGTTCACCTATTTGGGCGTGAGCTTCTTCTTGCCGGGTTTGCACTCCTACGTTTCCGAAGGCGTGAGCTTCACCGATTTCCTGAAGAACATCATTCCGGGTATTTAAAAGTTCTCCGGTTCACTTTTCACTAAGAAGTCGCTCCAAGTTAGCCGCGGCCAACGGATAGTCTGGTTTGATTTTAAGCGCCGTTCGAAATTCTCGCTCAGCATCCTGCCGTCGTCCCGTTTGCGCGAAGATCGTCCCCAGACTGTTATGCGCTTCCGCCATGCTCGGCGAAAGTTCAACGGCACGACGTAGATGAATTTCCGCCTCCTTAAGGCGGTTTTGATCTGCGCGAATGAATCCCAAATTGCAATGAATCTCGGCTAGATCGGGACCTAAATCAAGCGCGCGCTCATAATGATCGCCCGCCTCATCAAGACGCCCAATATCCGCCAGAAAATTCCCATAGAGATAATGCTCTTGCACGCCATACGGCAATAATGCGATCCCTTTTTGGAACATCGCCTCTGCTTGAATATTGTTACCCAATGCGTGGAGCGCCACACCCGCCAAGGGATAGTACTTGGCTGTCGTCGGGGCAAGTTGAATAGCCCGGCTCAAAAGCTCAAACGCGGAGGCCATCTCTCCACGATCCATTTTCAGTTTAGCCAGCATAAAGTAAGGATCAGCGTAACCCGGTTTTATTTTAAGAGCCGTCTCAAAATTTTGTCGCGCCTCTTCAATCTTCCCTTTCTCATAAAGTAGGCAACCCAAATTGTGATACGCTCTAAAATTCGCCGGACGCTCCTGAAGCGTACTTTGCCAAAGCCGCTCGGGGGATTGATAATCCCGATTCCTAGCGTAAGTCATCGCGCAGAGCGTCATTATTGCCAATCCCAAGGCAATACGAAAAGCTGGCAGTAGATTTATAGATGTTTGCAATGAGCACTTGAGCGCCATCCATTTCCCTCCTACAACAAGTCCCGTCGCAATCGCCGCTAACGGGAGATACATTCGGTATTCCCAGGCAGGCTCAGCTATCGGCATGAGACTGGAGCTGGGGGCCAAAGTTAGAAAAAAAGAGATTCCCAGAAAACCGAGGGGATGACGCCGTATAGCCCCCCAAGCCGAGAGCAAGAACACCGCGGCTAAGATCGCAAATTCGGGGAACGCTTCGCTCCATGTTCTAACCCATGGCCAATCGAAGTAATCGAATACAAGGCGCCGCGGCCAAAGAGCCAGATGAACGTAGTGGACGATCACTTGGGATTGAGTTCGCAAATATGTCAATGGATCGGGCAAATTCGCGCCCCATCCGGTCGTCGCGCTTCTCGGAGAAGATGAGATCAAAAACGCAAGCAAGCCCCACGTTGCAAACAAACACGCATAATACCAGCCTCTTTGGCGCACTTTTTCACGAAGCGAACCATCAACAAAGACATAGTCGTAGAGCATCACGACCAAGGGTGCCGTGACCATGGTTTCCTTGCATCCCATGCCCAAAAGACAGGCGCAAAACGAGCAAAACAAATATCCTCTGGATTTGCCATCCGCCATTGAATCGCAAGCTCGTACGAAGAAATAAAGGGTCAAGAGATAAAACATCCCCATCAGCGATTCGTTCCGAATGGCTATGTAGGTAATGGCTTGTGTCTGTATGGGGTGAAGCGCCCAAGTGACTGCGGCGGCAAGAGCCAAAAGGTTGCCGCGAACCGCATACTTGGGGGCAAACTTTTCGCGACGAAGTGTTCGCCGGAGGATGCCCCAAAGCGCCAGTGCGGCAATATAATGATTAAAAATATTTCCAATGCGATAGCCCCAGACCTTGT
>CAZPIK010000041.1:0-19203 GCA_964586185.1 uncultured Candidatus Sumerlaeota bacterium
ATTTTTCGTGTCAACCTTGGTGGTCAAAGCTTGTGCCTTGCTTACCTTCTTGTTGAGATATGGGTAATGACAAGCTGGAAAGCCCGCCCTCCGTCTTGAGTCTGTTTCTAGACGTTAAGTGATTTGGATAAATCCGAAACGATACGTTCCCAACTGAATTCGCGATTAAAGAGCGATTCTGCCGCGCAACCGATCCGACGGCGTAGTTCGGCGTCGCGGGCGAGCGCCAAGGCATGAGCGGCGAATGCTTCGGGTGAATCGAGCGGAGCCAGCAACATCGAATTCCCCTGCTCGCGGATAAATAAGGGATCGCTTGCCCCGCCGATCGTGCCGACGATGGGCAATCCATGTTGCATTGCCGCTAGCAGCGACGAACGCCGAAACGAAACGCCGTCGTTATAAGGGGCGAGGTAAATATCCATCGCGGAAAAGGTGCGTGAGGTTTCTTCAGGCGGAAGCATTCCAGCCTGAATGATTCCTTTTCCCTTGAAGCGGCGCGTCATGGCCCCGTCGTCCTTGCCGACGTGAAAAATAACAGGCTGGAATCCCGATTCGCGAAGCGCGGACTCGGCAAGTTCGACGCGATCTAGAATCCGACTCGGATTTCCGCGACCGAAAAGTCCAAGCACAATGGATTCCGGCCCGAAACCAAATCTTTGTCTTTGTATTTCGCGGTCCGCATGAACCCGGGGAATATTCGAACCGACGGGATGGAGCAAGTATTTCTTCTCCGGAAATCTGGCGCGCGTTGACTCAATAAAACTATTCAGAGGCGAGATGATGAGATCCGCGACATGGAGAAATCCCGAAAGTTGTGAGCGTCCCAACCATCTGCGAATGGGATTTCGCGGCGCGATAATCTGCGGTTCGGTTTCGTGGACGATGATGGCAAATCGAATGTTGGGTGACAGACTCTTGCACCGCCGGATCATGCCAAGCCATTGCCGACCCGCCCATTCAGTCGAGTGAAGACTGACGGGAGCGTATTGGAGAATCAACCAATCGGAGCGATCTTTGGCGACTCGTTCTGCAACGGCCTGAAGGCTGGCGAAATCATCCCGCGTATAGCAGGCGGCAATTTCCACGCCCGGAATGGGATCAAACGGATGACTCCGCGAAATTAGCGTGGTGACCTCCGCGCTCGCGGCAAGGCCTGTGGCGATATGCCGCGTATGGTCGGCGATCCCATCGAAGTTGGGCGGAAGGCGGGTCGTGAGGATGTGAATTTTCATCCTCGAAGGATCACAGGTTCTTGTCGAACCAATCGCCAAGCACGGCGACCTCCTCGTAGATCGTCGGCCAAGGGTGACCGCCCCCTTCTTTAATCAGAAGCTCCGCCTGAACGCCATTATCCTTGAGAGCTTTCAAAAGAATTTGGGATTGCGCCAATGGAACAAGTGGATCCTTAGTTCCATGGAAAATAATAAATGGCGGAGCCTGCGCGGTGACGTGACGAGCTGGAGAGAGCCGCTCGAACACCGCTTTGAAATCTTCATCGGTCTTACCCTCGATGATGCCGCCGGGAAAGAACAGCCCCTTCATCGCCGAACGCGCAATCACGTTGGCCGCGCCCCATTGCGTGAAATCCGCGGGAGGAAAAAAGACGCCGCATGCTTTAACTTTGCAAGATTCGCGATCAATGGGGTCGCCCGCTTTCTCATTCCCTTCGTCGGCGGTGACGGCGGCAAGGCTCGCGAGGTGTCCTCCTGCCGATGCGCCCGCAATTCCAATTCGCGTGGGATCAAGACCGTATTGCTTTGCATGATAACGAACCCATCGGACGCCCCGTTTTACGTTTGCAAGCATCTCTTCGCCTGTAACTCGACCCTGCGATCCGGGACGAACCGCGAACACGGCATAACCTTTGCCGCAGAAGATTTGATAGAACTGCGCCTTCTCGTGATCGCGAATCTTTCCGCGGTCCGAATACCATGAACCACTCGCAACGTCCACAATCGCCGCGCCGTTCGGCTTCCCCTTCGGCGTAAAGACGTCCATAACCAGCGCGACGCCGTCAAAATCCGGTTGATAAACGACGTCATTCGTCCGGTTGAACGTCACCTCTGCGGGAGGTGGCGTGGCAAAATCGGCTCCCACGGCAAGAACCGACAGCGATAAGAACACGCAAAGGATTAGGGCAAGACTACGGGATGCAATGAACGATTTCCCGCAACCAAGCGTATTAATTCGATTCATGGTGATTCCTCCAAGACGCAAGTCCATCGGTTCACGCCGCAATAGGCGGATGTACGCACGCGGGATATTTAACCGTAAGAACAGAAAGGACGCAAAGGGAAGGTGGTGACTTATTTTGCCAATCGTCTCGATCAATATACTCCATCAGCTGATCCTCTCTGAAAACACGGCAATTTCTCTTGACAGTTCCGCGAGGATTGAGCAAAAGGTTCTGCGATGAAGGTGTCTGAATCCTTAAAGGTTAGCGTTTGAGGAGCTATGAATCCATGATTAGGAATACTTCTATCCTGAAGCACGCGGTTGTTCTGGCGGCGCTTAGCCTTAGCCTGACGGGATGCCAGTATCGCTACTTCGCGAATCGCCACGCCGATTTCCATGACATTTTCCAGATCGGAGTAGGCTACACGACGGAGAACCCGAAAACCGGTGTGATCCCTCCTTCGCTCGGAGCGCACATTCAAGTCACCGAATTCCTTAATTTAGGCTGGATTCACTTCACCGGAAAGACCGCTGAATTGGATGGCCGCGGAAGCTTTTGCGGTTCCGAGCAGCGCACCCGCCTAGGATTCGGTCCCTATCAGCGACTTTACATTGATCAGGATTACGCCAACGGCAAGGAAGACTACTTCAAGAAATATGACACGCTCTGGAACGACCGCATGCACACTCCGGAAATGTCTTGGGGCAAATGGCCTGCCAAGCAGCTTAACTACGAGGATTGGTCCATGTCGCCCCGCGAAGCCAGTCCCCTTATGCCTCGTGGCTATCAATACTGGGAAAACTTGAACGCCGAACTTTGCATTTCGGAACCCTTCATTACTCACTTCGGACTCAATTTTCGCTTCGGTTTTGATCCTTCCGAAATCTTTGACTTTATCCTTGGCGTTACGACCTTCGATTTCAAACGCGATGATCTGACCCCCGAAGAACACACTGAAATGCTGGGACCTCAAGACGTCTCGAAGGATTTTAAGCCCGCATCGGATTAGAATTCCGGCAATAACCCCAATTTTTTGCTCCCCCGCGCGTTCACCGTAACTCCGCGGGGGTTTTTATTTGCGTTCGTTCGATCTACTATTATATGTGAGATTTAAAGCACAGTAGTTTGTGTGGATAGCCTGCTTGCACATTATCTATGCATAATTTCGATACTACGCATCGAAATTATAATCAAGAATTATTTATACATGTTTATAAAAAATGATGTTATGCAATATATTTTGATTTAATCGGAACAAACAATGAATATGGCACGTCAGTAGCTAATACACTCTGCGCACGAAAGATCGAGGTAGAAAACGCCATGATAGAGAGCAGCGCAGGTCTTCAAGTTTACTTACACGAGATCAGTCCGAATAAGGTCCTGACCCGCGAAGAAGAGGTCGCCTTGTTTAAGCAATTGGAAAAGGGAGACGAATCAGTTCGCGAAACGATCATTGAGTGCAATCTCAAGTTTGTCATTCAGATTGCCCATAAGTTTCGTTCGCGCGGGGTTCCCTTGGAAGACTTGATTCAAGAGGGAAATCTTGGGCTGATGGAAGCCGTTAAGAAGTTCAACCACAGATTGGGTTTCCGTTTTTCGACCTACGCGGCGTTCTGGATTCGGCAAGCGATTCAGGTCGCGATTCGTCAACGCGGCTCTTTGATCCGGCTTCCGGTTCGCAAGTCGCGACAGCTCGGATTCATGAGTGAAATCATTCAGGAGTATTGGTCAACGGTGGGGCGTCCTCCGACCGAAGTGGAACTCGCCAAGCGACTTAAAATCACGGCGACACAGGCGCGTGAGTTGGCTCGGATGGGCGAAGCCGTTCTGTCGCTCGATATGCAGATTGATAACGAAGGGCCGTCGCTCGTGGATATCCTTCCCGATACCACGCTTGTCACGATGGAAGATCGGCGTCTGGCCGTTGAGCGGAAACAGAAGCTGACCCTTGCCATGAGCGAGAGCCTTTCCGAACGCGAGCATACGGTGATTGAAAAACGTTTCGGCTTCAAGAGCGGACTCAATCAAAGCCTTCGCAAAGTGAGCGCGCAACTTGGTCTCAGTCAGGAAGGAGTTCGCCGGATCGAACAGCGCGCGATCAATAAGCTCCGCCGTCCGCGCGTTCGTCAAATGATGGCCGGACTTCTTTAAAAATCACTTGGCAGAATTCCCAACCGAGATTACGTGCGGAACTCCGTCGCCCCACTTTGGGGGCTTTAATAGGAAAACGCCTGTCCATTTCCAGCGTTCATCCCGCTGACGCTCGACTTCACGCATCTCTTTATTACGGCACCTCCTGACGGGGTTGGAATATCAGATTTCAAATTTTGGCGTAATCCCGATCCTGTTTATCCTCTTCATCCCTGTTGAATTTCACCTGCGCATGACGCATCGTCATGCTGATGGGATTGAGCCAAACACATATCCGGATCGGTAGCCGGGGGAGTCGTCTTGCGCTCTGGCAAGCGGAGCATGTCGCGGCGCGGCTCGGCGAGATTGGCGTCCAGACCTCCATTGAGATTATCCAGACAACGGGCGACTTGGATCAAGCGACCGAGTTCGGCGCGCTTGGGGCCAAGGGAATTTTCGTTAAAGAAATCGAAACCGCGCTCCTCGAACAGCGGATTGATCTTGCCGTTCACAGTCTCAAGGATCTGCCGACCGAACTGCCGAAAGGACTCACGCTTGGCGCGGTGCTTAAGCGGGAATCGCCGCTGGATGGACTGGTGAGCCGCGATGGAAACAAACTAGACGCACTTCCTCCCGGCGCGCGAGTCGCCACCGGGAGTTTACGTCGCGCGTCGCAAATTTTGGCGATGCGTCCCGACCTCAAGATCACGCCGCTTCGTGGCAACGTCCAGACGCGCATTCGGAAAATTAAAGAAGGCGAGGCGGAAGCCACACTGCTGGCCGTTGCGGGCGTTCGGCGACTCGGCATCGAAAACGAACTCGTCCAAGTATTCACCCCCGATGAGATCACACCGCCGATGGGTCAAGGCGCGCTCGCCATCGAAACTCGCGAGGGTGAATTGTTGGACATTCTTGAACGACTGAACCATCCCGCAACCCGTGAATGCGTCGAAGCGGAACGCGCATTTCTGGCCCGCATTGGCGGGGGTTGCAAAACTCCGGTCGGGGTGTTTGTTCGTCCAGACGAATCGCAAGCGGGAACATGGCAAATCACGGGTATGTTGGCCGCTCCTGATGGCGGGCAACTGATTCGTCGGACGCTTCAAATCGTCCATAAGACCAAGCTGGTCTCTCAATCTGTAAATCTCGCTCATTTAATTTTAGCTAACGCGAGCGAGGCGATCCTTAAGGGCATGAGCGCCTAATCGCTTCATTCTTATTCTGCCGAGAAGGCCACGACGGGATCGGTCACGCGAACCAAGACGCGCTGGCCGACCTGATAAAATCGTTCGGGTCCAACTTTCACTTTCAACTCTTCGCCTCCATCCAATCGAACGCGCACATGCTGATGATTGCCGTGGTATTGAAGATCGCAGACTACGGCCTGCGCGCCGGGGGTAGTTTCGGCGACGGGGGAATAAGGTCGCATCTGAATCGTTTCCGGACGGAGCAGAACTTCCATGGGTCCAATGCGGCAAGGGTGCGCAAGGGGCAATGGCCCCAATGCGCATCGCACCGTCACGCCGAGCGAATCGCCTTTTAGAAAATTCACCGATCCGACGATCCGAGCCGCCGCGGGCGATTTGGGGTGCAGATAAATATCGCGCGGAGCGCCCGATTCGATAATGCGCCCTTCGCTCATCACGGCGACCTTCGCGCCAAGATTCAGCGCTTCCTCCTGATCGTGCGTGACGAAAACCGCCGTGGCATTCGCAGCTTCAAGAATACGCCGCAATTCCTGACTTACCTGTCTTCTCAATCCCGCGTCAAGATTCGAGAATGGTTCGTCCAAAAGAACGACGTCGGGATCAGGAGCAAGCGCGCGCGCCAAGGCAACCCGCTGCTGCTGGCCGCCTGAAAGTTGATGCGGCATCTTGTGCCCCTGATTTTGCAGACCGACGAGTTCCAGCATCGCCTCGACTTTTTTCCGCCGCTCCGCTCGCGAGCAGTTGTTGATGCCAAACGCAACATTGCCGCCAACCGAGAGATGCGGAAAGAGCGCGTAATCCTGAAAAACAAAACCGATATGGCGTCGCTCGGGAGGAATCCATGCCCCCTCGCCAAAAACTTTTCTCCCGCGAATAAGAATGCGCCCCGCGTCGGGAATTTCGAACCCCGCAAAGAGCCGAAGGAGCGTCGTCTTGCCGCATCCGCTGGGACCCAACAGCGCGAGCGTCTTGCCGCGCTCGACTTCAAGTTTGGCGCCGTCCACGGCGGTCGTCGCGCCATAACGTTTGGTGAGTCCCTCACATTGAATTCCAAAATGATCGGGATCGTTGGACGCCGCGAGAGATGTGTGTGAGCCAGATTCGGACATCTTATTTCTTCACCAATTCCGCTTCAGCGCCGTAGGCGAGTGTCATTTCCAGCCTGGGGCAAAGCCCCAGGTAACCGGTCACGCCAAAAGAACCAAGGGCTGAAAGCCCGTCCCAATTAGAGCGGGCTTTCAGCCCTTGAATTCCGTGCCCAACTTTCCTGGGGCGCTGCCCCAGGCTACTATGGATTCGCGCCTTTGGCGCTGAATAAATTCCGCGTTTGGGAACCGTTATTCGGAGGCTTGATGATGGATTACGTTCAGCCATAACCTCCCCGCTTCTCCCTCTGCAGGATCAAGAAAATGGAAAGAGCCGAAACGGCCACGAGCACGAGCGCGGGCAATGCGGCGCGCGCGTAAAGAACATTGGAAGTCGTCCACCAAATTTCCTCGACCAGCGTTCCGAAATCGGTCGGATGCAAAAGGAGCGTGATGGGAAGCTCTTTGATCGTCGTCAGAAATACGAGCGCGCCTCCCGCGAGAATCCCCGGCGTCAAAAGCGGCAACGTCACGGTGAAAAACGCGTTCGGTCGCGAACGACCCAATCCAATGGCCGCTTCCTCTAGTTTGGGGTTGATCTGCAGCATACTCGTTCGCATTGCGCCCACGGCCTGCGGAAGAAACCTTATCACATACGCGAGAATCATCATTGGGAGACTTTGATAAAGCCAGCGGGGCGCGTAATTTGCGCCGAAATAAACGAGCGCGAGAGCGATCACGATCCCTGGCAGCGCGTTGCCGATGTAAGTTATTCGATCCAAAACTCGCGCAAAACGTCCCGGATGGCGAGCGGCCAATACGACGACCGGTCCCGCCGCTATGACCGCCGCAACCGCCGCAAGCAACGCAGAATAAGAGGAATTCCAGATGATGTGGGCATCCCAATGAAGTGCGCGTTCTCCGGAATCAGAATTTGTCAAACCGACGACGAACCAGGCGACGAGCGTTGCCAAAGGCAAAAGAGTTGAGGCCGCGAAAATGGCGCCGCAAAAAAAGACCGCCGGAATCTTCCATCCGCCCAGACGCATCGGCAGAGCGGAACGTTGTGGAGCGGAATGCGCGCGGTGGAGCGAGGCGCGACCTCTCACCAGCGATTCAGCGCCAAGCAACGGAAATGTCAAAGCAACGAGCGCCAGTGACATGAGCGCCGCGCCCGAGGGATCGAACGAACTATATTGAACGTGGATAACGCGCGTGAACGTTCGGCATTGCAGCATCGCAGGCGCGCCAAAATCCGAAAGCGCATATAGCGCAACGAGCAATCCGCCCGAAGCCAGCGCGGGCCGAAGTTGCGGAAGGATCACCCGCCCAAGGATCGCCCTTCGCCCCAGTCCCATTCCCTGCGCCGCTTCTTCGAGCGAAGGATCGAACCGTGCGAGCGCCGCGCGCACACAAAGCACCACGAACGGATAATTAATGAGACCGATGACGAGCACCGTTCCCGGAAGGCCATAGGCGTCGGGAAATTTTCCGCTCCAGCCCAACGATTCGAGCGCACGAGCGACCGCCCCGCGCGGACCCATGAGCGCGATGTAAGCATAGGCCATGACGTAGCTCGGCATCGCCAACGGAAGGATTGCAGCCACCGACCAAAACCGCCGCATGGGTAGATCCGTGCGCGTGGTCAGCCACGCCATAGGGACGCCGATGACCAAAGCCAAAAGCGTCGTTGCCGCTGCAAGAATAATGCTGTTGAGGAAAACCTCGCGGACGAGCGGTCGCCGTAAAATCGCCCACGCCTCGGCTCCTGTTCCACCGACGCGAATGACCAGATAAACAAGCGGAAGCAAAGCCAGACTCGCAACCGCGATTCCTGCCGCAGCAAGCATTCGGAAATGAAGCGAATTTGAATGGACGGTGGTTGTCGGAGGCAACTTGCGCTCACTTTTTTTCATTGTGGAAGGCGGTCTCCGACCGCCGATCATCGGCGCTGGGACAGCGCCTGCCACATCAAGAAAGCGACGTCAAGCCGACAAATTTCGGGAGCGCACGTGTCCTCACGCGCAATGCCGGTGAGGACACGGCGCTTCCATTTACGCTTCGCCGCTATTCAAGCACGCCCGTATCGCGGAGCAATTTTATGGTGCCTTGAAGGTCGCTCAGTTTGCCCAAATCAATATCCGGGCTTTCAATCTGATCGAGCGGCACGGTGTTCGGATTGTTTGGTATCCCCGCAATGAGCGGATATTCATTTTCTTTTCCGCCCTCCACAAAGTATTTTTGCGCCTCGGGACTGAGCAGGTAATCCACAAATTTTTCAGCCGTTGCGCGGCGCGGCGAAGATTTTAATACTCCCACACCCGCGACGTTGACCATCGCTCCGACATCCCCTTTTTTCGGGTAGTAATTCTTAACGGGGAAGCTCTCCCCTTTTTCTTTTTTGAAGATCAGCAGGTAGTAGTGATTGACGAGCGCAGCCTGGACTTCTCCCGAACCGACCGCCGCAAGAGCCGACGAATTGTTGGGATAATCTCTCGGTTCGTTGGCCTTCATTGCCTTCAACCATTTCGCGGTCGCTTCGTCACCCATCTTGACGCGCATCGCCGTCACGAACGCTTGGAACGAACCGTTCGTCGGAGCCCATCCAATTTTGCCTTTCCACTTTGGATCGGTGAAACCCAAAACGGATTCGGGTAAATCCGATTCCTTTAGTATATTGGTGTTGTAAGCGACAACGCGCACGCGACCCGATGATCCCGTCCAGAGTCCTTCGGGCGAGCGGAATCGCGGCTCTACGCGACTCAGCAAATTTTCCGGCAATTTCTCAAAGAGTCCCGCCGCAGCCACTGCCCCAAGTCCGCCGGCATCCTGAGCAAAAAACAGATCAGCGGGCGAATTCTTTCCTTCTTCTAATAGTGTCGTGGCAAGCTCGGTCGTCCCCGCATAACGGACGTTCACTTTGACTCCCGAAACTTTGGAAAAACCGTCCAACACGGGCTGAACCAAATCCTTGGATCGCCCCGAATAGATGGTCAATTCCTCGCCCTCAGCAGATGCAAAACGGGGCGGCGCCACACATAAAAGCGCAGTAAAAAAGATCGCAATAAATCTAAACGAACGTCTCATTTGAAGTCCTCCATGCCAAATCGGCAATAGCCTATCCTAATAGACTACAGCTATCAAGGATAGTTTGCTTTTGAGAATCAATCTCAGAGGCGATTATTTGTAAAGCTTGCGAATTTTTACGTCGGTGAAGTAGTGCCCCAAGATATGGCGATCGTCGTAGCCGCGTTTGGCCATCATGATCGCGCCGATTTGGCACATGCCGACGCCATGGCCATAACCCGCGCCGTGTATCACCACTTGTTCAACGTGTCGTGATTCGTCATAATCAACATCGAGAACAAAGAAAGTTGACTTGAGGCCGATCAGAGCTGAACGAATGACCATTTCTCGGTCGAGACGAACTCGCTTTTTGTCGCCGCTGATGCTTAGAATCCGAACCCTCCCGCTGCCACTGCGTTTCTCAACGCGGATGTCCTTAATCTTTCCGGTGCCGTAGGCCTTATCGAGCGCTTTGGATAGTTCCGCGCCGCTGCGAGTCTCGGTCCAGTGATAATTTTTCTTCGCAAATTCAGGAAAACCCTCCTGACGCGGATTGCAGAATCCATCGTGGGATTCGCGAATCCAATCGGCGGCGGCAACGTCGGAGGAAAGCGTGGTAATCGAGCCAGCCGTCAGCGAATCGGGTTTGCGCTGAAAGTATTTGAGATGGGTGCTATCCCACATATCGGCGGCGCTGCTGATGACTCCTCCGCACGAATGACTGTAAACAGCTTCAACGGGTTTTCCATCCCAAACGAGGACTTCGCCTTTCGTCTCATCCACGGCGCGTTTCACCAAACTCGAATCGTTGCCCTTTCCCTTGTAGGCCTGATCCATTTGCGTGTCCACAAAATCGAAAAGGGGGTTGTCGTTGACGATCCCTTTTTCAATGCGGGCCACGGCGGTGCTCCGCGCGACGATGGCTTGCGCCTTCAAAGCCTCATAGGGCGCGGTAGGCCCCATTTCCGTCGCGACGACGCCATAAAGATAATATTCGAGCCAGAGATTATTGACGCACGTGAGCGTTCCCTTTTCATCTATTGCGAGATCGAGCAGCCCGCGATAATGGCGCGACTTTGCAAAATCGCGTTCACTAAGTTTTCCTTTTTCATCCGGCGAATTGACATAGATTGAGCATTGAGTGTGACTGACGGGAGTGATGCGGAGCAACTGAGGATCGGCCGCAACGAAGCCGCCCGCGGAATTGCGAATGATAATGCGGCCTTCGCGCGCGGGCACTGGCTCCTCGTAAACAAATCGGATCGTATCGGACTTGAGCTTGGATTGGTAATCGCGCGCCTCCTGCATCGAATTGAATTCGCCAACGGTGATGAGGAGCCGTTCGTCTTCTCCTTCTTCTTTCGGCGGCATTCGGACGAGTTTGGTCGGAAGTTCATAAGCGCTTGCTGCGGCTTTCGTAAGAACTTTTGCATTCTCTTCTTGATGAACGTCCATTTCACGGACGACAATCCGGTAAGATGCGCCGGAGGTTAGGTTGCCGATATTCAGACCCGCTGGATTTGAAACGTAATAGGCGCCCGTGGGTTTCACCGCCAGCGCAGTGACCTGCCGCGCGACGCCGATTCGGATATAATAATTGCGATCCTTGAGGTCCTCTTGCGCAAATAGGGCAGGAACCCACAAGAAGCAGGTTAAGAACAGCGCCGGGTTTGGCATACGTCTAATCACGGCTAATGGACGCCTACCATTGCAAGAGGGTTTGCCGGAAAGCGTAGTTTTCCCGTTTGGCGCGAAGTCTTGGCGCGCGCCGTATGCCGATTAATGCGGCTTCTCGAGCTTAATCCGAGTGCCCATAACCGCTAAATCCGGCGGCAGATAGTGCGCAAGATTTTGTTCGAGGAAACCCCTTACGGCGGCCAATTGGGGAAGATCGTGAAATACGAGCGTTCCCTTCTTGTGCCGATCATCCTTTGCGGCCTCCCGCGCGGCGAGCACTGGAGGCGGCAAAGTGGTCCATTCGTGTTTGAGCGTGTACATGTCGGGATCGGAAGGATGTGAAACATTGAATTCCAAGGTGAGTCCCGTCACGCTGGTATCCGGCTCGATGTAGTCAATGGCATAGGGATCGGGTTGTTGAAGCGAACTTTTGATGCGCGGGCCAGCCTGATCAATGGTCTTTTCGAGAATGCGCAGCGTGAAAACGAATGGCGAATCGTCGGCAAGTTTGATGTCGAACTTTTCCGTTAATGTCGTCTTTACCCCTTCGATCCATTCGGGAGGAAAGGGGATGTCCATATCGTCAATTTTCCATTCGGCTTTGAACGCATACGGAAGTTGCGGAGCATAACGCGAGAACGATTCCTCAACGGTCTTGAGCGCCGCGCGGTCGTGGGAGTAGCCGTAAATTTGCGCCGCAAGATTCGCCGCGCCGACGAGATCATCGCTGCCTTCAAGATTTTCCATCGCGGAGAGGTCATAGCCAACTTTGGCGTCGGCGACCAAGCGGTTGATCTCCGGCGAAAGCTCTTTGCGCTGTTCGAAGAGAACGTTCAACATGCCACGCGCGTCTTTGTTGTTGCCCGCTTCGCTGGCCTCAATGGCTTTGCGATAAAGATCCACGGCGCTGATGGTTTTATCCACCACGGCGGGATCGGGTGCGGCCGCTTTGGTGGATTCAAGTAGCTCCTTGGCTTTATCGAATTCTTTCAGACCCAGATTAACGCGAATGTAAAGGTCAGTGAGTTCGGGACTGTCTTTCTCGCCGCCCAGCGGTTGGAGTCGCGCCATGGCCTCGGCATAATTGCCGTCTTCGAGCGCGTTCAAGACTTGCCGACTGACAACGCCCGTGCCACGAAGGTCAATCAGTTCCTTTTGAGCAGGATTGGCTTTGGCCGCCCATGCGGGATGGGCATCGAACGCCGCCGAAAGTTTCTTGAGCCGCCCAACTCTTTTTTTAACTTCGCCTTGATCTTTGGTGGCCTGAAGTTTTTCCGTTTCGAGAACAAAAATTTGAGGGAGAAGATCAATCACGGCATGATCGCCCTTTATTTTTTCGGAGTCCACCATGTCGCAGAAATAATCCGCCGCAAGAGAAAGATCGGGGACGGAGGTCTTTAGAAACTTGCTCATTTCATCGTGTGCGGCTTCATAGGTTGGATCGCTATTCAGGGACGCAATCAGCAGTTCGGTTCCCTGCTGGGTTTGAATCTTGTCGAAATTCTCGACGGCCTCCTTGAGAAGCTTTTCGGCCTTCTTGCGGCGTTCGGCGCTGCTGCCCTTGGAACGCTCGACCTTGATCTTGTCTTCGATTTCCTTGAGCGCCGCCGCATTGGGACCCTTGGAGCCATCTATCCCTTGGGCTTTGGAAAGCGCGGTCTCGGCATCCTCGACCTTGCCCGCCGCGAGTGAATCTTCCGCGCGCGCGATCAGGCTTGAAACGCTGACGCCCATCTCTTTCTCGATGCGGTCAATTCGCTCGCGCGGAATGCGCATGACGCGCCCTTGGTTGATGAATTCAATATAAGTGGGAAGCTCGTCCTTGATGTCGCCGTCTAAGAACTTGCCGTTTTTGAAATAGACCTTATCGGCGTGGGCGGCGAATGGAAACTGAAGCGCAAGCGCCGCCAAGGGCAAGAAGCGCCAATAGGCGCTACGGGGCAAGGAAAAGGGGAGAGAGACGAGGTTCGGTTTCAATTCAAGGCTCCTTCCGGAAAAGCCAAACGACGGCGGTGCAGATTAGGTCAATCGACAACGCGCGTCCAAAGTTCAAACATCCTATCAGAAACGAGCCGGGGCGTTCAATAGCCCCTTTGATCGGGGACGTTTAGGTACGTGTCCGTTTCCAGTGTGCCCGATCACCGCGAATGCAGTGCCAAACCGCATTCCGCCCGCGCACCACCTCTTGGACAAATCCTTAACGGGCGGGTTCCGTTGACGCTGAAATAATCATGCGGTACTTCTCTAAAACAAAAGCCGGAAGAAAGTCTGAGGAAGGTAAGCGGTGCGTCGCCACACGATTCATCCTGCTGCCGGGGTTATAGAGGCGTTTGGACCTGGAATTCGCATCCCTGCTACAGAAACGGCTGAAAACTAAAGGCAAAGATAGCTGCATCGCGCAATACGAAGCGCAGTCGGACAGGTTTTCCACGCAGAGGTGATACATCGCTTCCCGACTTCCAATATATCGTTTCCTCGAGACTGTCTCCGAAGAGTGGCGGCATTTCGGCGAGCGCATGCCCTGGAATCGGCGTTCCCGTTTCATCTTGAACCTCGACCAGGATGGATCCCGCAGCGGAAGTAGAATAGTTGAGAACGAGTCGTTCGCCTGTGAAGGTCATGGGGAGCGTGGTGAATTCCCCTCCGCCTGCTAACGCAGTGATGGACGCGATTCGGTGACGCGGTAGAACGAGGCGGCGCAAACGGTTGTCCGGCCATTGATAATGCTCACTAATATAGAGCGACCATTCACCTCGTGCCGTCTCCGCGATTCCCCAAGCGGGCATATTATTGCGATGCGTCCAATTTTTTTGATCAAGACCGGGACGAACCCATGCCTCCAAGAACGTTCGGTTCCAATGAATGCCATCACGACTCGACATGAAGAGCGCATCGGAAAGTCCCCCGCTATCGGCTTCGGAAAGTTTAGTGCGTTCCGGCACGAATCGTTTCGGAAAGGCAATCAGTAGATGTTCTGCGCCGGGGCAAGGGAGCGTTGCGCTGGTGTAAAAATGTTCAAGTGGAATCCCATCCGCATATTGATTCGGGACGGGCTCACTCCACTCCATGAAACTGTCCGAATATGCGCTCTGAACAGCGCGAATGCCCTCGAGAAAAATGCGGCTGTAACACGCGTAACGACCGCGCGCTGAATCCCAAAATGCAAGATTGAGCGAGTCAAAATCTCCGGTTCGGATCACCGGCTCTTCGCGCATTTTCTTCCAATGAATTCCATCGTGCGAGCTAAACGCAAACAGTCCGCCGGAAGATTTGAGTCCGGCCAGCGCTTTGTATCGCTCCTCAGGTTTGCAGGCGGGGTTTTGATCAATGAACGGTGCGAAGTTGTGCGATTCAACACCATGCCAGATGACATTGTTGTCCTTCGTTCCATTCACTTCGATCAGTCCGAGCTTAGGACGCGTGAAGTTGATGCCGTCGCGGCTCTCGGCAACGCACGTGACTTGGTTCACGGATTCATCCGTGCCGGGGATCGAGCCGCGATAATAGAGTCGGATGACTTCTCCATCCTGAATGACGCTGAAGTATGCGCTGGCGTTGCCTTCCCAGGGTGCGTCAGTGACAAGGACGATTTCGCGCCGCTCGGGGGGATTGAGCCGAAGCGAAATATCACGTTGCTTGTGGATGAGGGTGTCATCCACAAACAGTTCCCAGCGTGTGCCGATCGCGGTGGGTTGTTTTTCGGCGAGAGCGATGCAATTGAGAAATATTGGCTCAAGCAGGATCACTCCGATGAGGATCAGAAATGGGTGATTAAACGTGCGCTTGCGCATGATGCGGCAATTATTGATTTCCGAGGTTCCAAAAGCCATGAATCGTTTGAGCATTGCGACGCCGAGATGCCGGGACAACTCAAAAGCCGTGGACGATTTTGGACCCTCGCCGGTGTTTCCCATCTCATGGCCGTGGACGTGGCCATTCGCAATGGCGATACCGACCTCCTCGCCGCCTAGCTTTAACAACTTTGAGATGCACACCCAAGGCTCACCCCCGCTTTACATTCTTCCGCGCCTTTGGCATGATGACGGCGTCAAGGGTCATGACGCCGCTACGGGGGGAAACGTGGCGGGCCGAATTCACGGGATTCAGCTAGATTGCCCAATAGTGTTACCACCCCCTATCCAACCGAGGCTTCGCCCCTCATCCGGCGGCTTGTCCATCGCGCGCGGATGATCGCGCATGTCCACGACGCGCTACAATCTTCGCTTGACGAACCCACGCTGCATCGAATCATCGCGGCCACTTTGATTTCGCATCGCGGCATGGGATTTTCTCGCGCGATGCTTTTCCGTCACGATCCGACAGAGGATTGCTTCCGCGCCGCCGCCGCGTTCGGTTCGCTCGCTCGCGAAGATCACGAACGCATTTTGAAAAGTCTCGAAGAAGAAGAAACGCTCGATCTGGCCTGCGCCGAACCCGAAGGGCTTGAACTGGAATGGGTGAACGAAGAGACGCTATTCCAACCCGAGAACGTGGATCGCGATCATCCCGCGTTTTGGAGCCGCATCATCAAAAATTACGAAACGAGCAATCCGCTCATGGAGCGGCTCGAGGGCGCCGTGATCTCGCGCGTCAGTTCGATGGAGGATACGCTCACGCCAGCGCGACGGCTCATGATGAAGGTCGTCAACAGCAAGACGTGTCTGCGCGTTCCCGCCGACGAAGCCCGAAACGCGGCGATCCCCGCACCACTCAAGGATATTCTCCAGCACGATTCGCTCTGGGCGATCCTCACGACCCGCACGGGACCGAGACTCTTGCTCATCGTGGACAAGGCCTTCGAGGAAAATGCGGCGATAGATGAGATTGATCTGCTCCATCTCGATTGGTTCAAGGGTCAGGCAGCTTCCGCAATCGAGACCGCCGAACTCATTGCCGATCTCAACAAGACCAACGAGGCGTTAAAATCGCTCGACACCTTGAAAAGCAACTTCCTCTCGACGATCAGCCACGAACTCCGCTCGCCGCTGACCGCGATCACCGGATTTACGCGGCTCCTCGTAGGAGGACAGGCGGGCGAAATTCCCGAACGACAAAAAGACCTCCTCGACCGAGTTCTTGCCCACAGCGAGCGTCTGACGCACATCATCAACGACCTGATTGAAATCGCCGAAATTGACGCGGGGATCATGGTTAACGTCGAGATCAAACCGGTGGATCCGCTGAACATCTTGATGGCGCTCCTGCCCAAGCTTGAGATGCGCCGCGTGAGCAAAAAAGCGGAGATCGAACCGGTCATCAATGGATCGGTGCCGCTTATCCGCGCCGACGAAAAACGCTTGGAACGAATTCTTCATCACCTCATCGACAACGCGATCAAGTTCAGCCGCTCCAAGGGAAAAGTTCGAATCGAGTTTGTCCCGCGCGAGAATGAATTGGAAATCCGCGTCACCGATCAGGGGATTGGCATCGCACCCGAAAAACTGAGCAAGATTTTCGAGTCGTTTTATCAGTGCGATAACCGGATGGCGCGCGCGTACGAGGGAATGGGGATCGGCCTTACGCTTACGGGCAAGCTTATCGCCGAGACGGGCGGCTGCTGCAAAGTCGAAAGCCGCCTCGAAGAGGGGACGACTTTCAGCGTCATATATCCAAGGGCAGGGTAGACTCGGCTTAGTAAATCAAGCCTCCATCGAACGACGGCCTTACGACGCTGAGAGTTAAGGCGTCATGTTCATCCGGCGCGTGATGGTTTCCGGTTTCATTTCTTCGGCGCTTGATTCGAAATGGAGCGGAGCGTATTCGCCGCGGAGCCAGAGCGCTACTTGGTCGTCGTAATGTTTGCTTGATGCGTCTTCGCTTTGGCCTGCGGGGTAAACGCCGACGCCGTTTCTAAGATCGCCGAGATCGAAAACCTGCCGCCACGACGCGCCGCCGCCGACTCCGCCGCCCGTTCCGCCGGGATTCAGCGTGAAGGGACCCGAAGGAAACGGCATCCCGCCGCGTGCGTTGGCGGGGTTCGGAATCAGCGGACCCAAATGGAGCTTGTTGAAATTCCCCCACGCCCACGCGTTAATGTCGCTGCCGAGCTGCGCGACGAGCGAATCCACCGCCGCGTGAAACGATTTCTTCAAAATGTCGTCCCGCGTTTCGCGTTCCGGCGTCAAGCGGTCGTCGAACCATATCGAATCGGGATTCTCGCGCGTTAGATTTTCGAGGACTTCGAGCGCGGGTTCGCGGTCGTTGTCGCCGGTAAAGCCCCAGCTTCCGCCCGGCTGCTCGATCCCCCGCGATTTCCATTCGTCGTCCCAAACCATCTTGCGGTAGGTCTCGAACCATCGCGCGAAGATCATCGGCGAAGAAAGTCCGGTCGTGCATTCGTAATTCCAAGTTTGCAGGCATTGAATCGCCGCTCGTGCGACCGAGTTGTCTTTCGGCATATTCTCGAATGCCTTTAAGAGCACCGGAACGAAAACTTCAGCGGCTTTATCGTGGTAGTCGTATTGGAATTTTTTCATATCTTCGAACGAGATTTTCGATTGCCCCGCGAGAAGATCGTTGATGCGCCGCGTGCGATAGCTGGGATCCCACATCCAACCCAAATGATGCGGATAGCCGAGCGGCGCGGGACGGCCATTCGCGCTTGCTAGATACCCCCGCGCGGGATTGATCGAGATCGGAAGTTCGTCGCGCGGGATGAGACCCACCCAATCGTATTCGCCCGACGCGCCATCCACGGGGACGCGTCCCTTGCCGCGCGCGCGGATCGGAAGATCGCCGTGCGGAGCCATCGCGATGTTTCCATCAGCGTCGGCGTAAACGACGTTCATCGCGGGGACGTTCAGGTATCCCATCGCGTGTATAAAATCAGATAAGCCGTGCGCGCGATTGAGCAAGGCGGTGGCGCGAATCTCGGCGGTCGGGACGAGACCCGTCCATTGAAGCGCGATAACTTTGTCGCCGACGCGATCAATCGGGCCGTGGATTGTGGTTTGAATCGTGACTTCGCGGGCTTCGGCTCCGCGAATCTTGATCGTCTCGCGGCGTTCAATCAGCGGCTTCCATTCGCCGCGATGTTTATATTGTTTCGGATTTTCGGGATTCAGCGTCTCGATAAAATAATCCACCGCGTCGGCCTGCATGTTGGTGAATCCCCACGCGATCTGCTCGTTGTGGCCGAGCACGACGAAGGGCGAACCGGGGAACGTGACGCCCGCGACGTTCAAGCCTGGCGCGACAATATGCGCCGTGTACCAAATCGAGGGAATGTTCAAACCGAGGTGGGGGTCATTGGCAAGAATGGGATGACCCGATGCGGACTTCGATCCGGAGATGACCCAGTTGTTGCTGCCGAAGGCGCTTCCTTGAACGTCCAGCGACGCCGACGCAAGCCTTTTCATCAGCGTAAGATAGTTATCGCTTCCGAAACCGCTCGCGCCCATCGAAGCGAGCGCGCGGATGTCGTCGGAAATATTATCGCTTTTCGTCCAGCCGCGATTCTTCGGTGTGGAATCGGGCGGCCACGACGGGATCGTCGGAACTTCGGAGGGACGGTCGAGCGGCCAGAGTTCGCCGACGGTCTCCGCGCCGAGAGCCTCAACCATCTGGCCGAGCCAGAGATCCGAATCGGTTCCCCCTTGATCCCAACCCATGTACTTCGAGAAGGCGACGCTATCCACAGGTTCCCACGGCGCGAGTTTGACTCCCATGAATTTCAGCAACACCGGAGTTTTGTTCGCGGCGACGAGTTCTTCGATCTTCGCGTTCACTCCGGCGGCGTAGGCCGCGAGCGAACGTTCGACTTCGGGACCTAGCATGTGATCCTCGAACGCGCGTTTTGCAGTGCCGCGGATGTCGAGTTTGCGCATAAGCAGATCGGCCTCGTAGGCTTCTTCGCCCA
>CAZPIK010000042.1:0-18842 GCA_964586185.1 uncultured Candidatus Sumerlaeota bacterium
AGTTACACCACGACTGTAATCGCTTGGGGGCGTATTTGGGCGAGACGTTCATCCGCCACGTTGGAGCGCGATGGGTTGAAGTCCCGGATGACGACTCCAGCGATCACGTCCTGCTGATCGGGGAGCGATTGCGCTGCGTCCCCCGCCAACGAATCTTTAATCGAATGACTCGTGACTTCTGCGACACGATTCTGAGCTATTATCGAGGCGCTCAGGGCATTATTGGCCAAAAGGCGTTCGTGCCAGCAAGGTTTCTTCCCTAGCCCGCCGAAATTAAATTTGGAAATGCGGGGCGGACTCCCCTATTCTCCGTTGGGCAAAGCGTGCCGTCATGCTCTCCAAACTCCGCGTCGAAAACTTTGC
Organism: uncultured Candidatus Sumerlaeota bacterium; assembly: GCA_964586185.1. GTDB lineage: Bacteria > Sumerlaeota > Sumerlaeia > MVZB01 > JAJFLK01 > CAZPIK01. The sequence goes on from CAZPIK010000042.1 coordinate 364, forward strand.
GCTGGTCGAATCGGTCGAAGTCGCCTTTGACGCCGGATTCAATGCGCTTACGGGCGAGACTGGTTCCGGTAAATCGCTATTGATCGGCGCGCTTGAAGCCGTCTTTGGCGCGCGGATTGGCGCGGACGCCGTGCGCGAGGGAAGTAAAGTTGCCGTCATCGAAGCGACGATTGAGTCTCCTTTTCCCATTGGACTAAAAGAACTCGTCACGGACGAACTCGGTCTGGAATGGGACGGAGCCGAACCGCTAACGCTCCGGCGCGAAATCGGCTCGCAGGGTCGCAGCCGCTGTATGATCGCCGGGCAGCTGGTCAACGTCGGCGACCTTAAACTTGCGGGCGAACTCCTCGCCGATCTCCACGGGCAGCACGAACATCAATCGCTCTTCCATGCCTCGGCTCAACGCGCCGCGCTCGACGCTTTTGCCGATCACGACGCGCTGCTCGCGAAATACCGCGCGAAGTTCGAGGCGATGCAATCGCTCAAGAAACGCCGCGATGAACTAGCAACCGAAGCCGCCGATTTCGAAAAGCGAATGGACTTCTTAAGTTTCCAGATCGGTGAACTCGAATCCGCAAACCCGCGCGGCGACGAACTCGATGAGCTTGCCGCCGAGGAGCGACGGCTCGCCCACGCGGAAACTCTCGCCCGCGCCGCGAATGAAGCCTACTCCGCGCTATATGAAGGCGAGCGGGACGATTCTAAAACCGTGGTCGCCTTGCTGGGTGAGATTTCGCGCGCGCTTATGCAAATCGCAAAGCACGATCCGACGCGCGAAGGATGGGTCACACGACTTACTGAAATCGAAACGCTGACGCAGGACCTTGCCGCTGAACTGCGCGACTACGCGGCGACATGCGAGGCTGATCCCAAACGGCTCGATGCGGTGGTTGAACGCTCCGAACTTTTGCGGCGACTGATTCGCAAGCATGGAGTGAATGCAGAAACTGAGCTGCCAGCATTTCTCGCTGGATTGCGCGAGGAGCGCGACCGAATGGAACACGACGACCGCGAGCGCGGCGAGATCGGAACGAAACTCGAAAAGGCGCAGGCCGATGCGCGTGAAGCCGCCGCCAAACTTTCGAAATCGCGCGCCACCGCCGCCAAAAAACTTTCCGCCGAGGTGACGGCGACTCTCGCTCAAGTTGCGATGGAAAAAGCCGAATTCAAAATCGCATTGAACCCGCTCGCCGAACTTTCCGCCGACGGAGCCGACGCCGTGGAGTTTCTTCTCGCGGCCAACGTCGGCGAGGGGACTCACCCTTTGCGCGAGACCGCTTCCGGCGGCGAACTCTCCCGCGCGATGCTCGCGATCAAGACCGCGCTCGCCGCTCGTGACGGCGTGCCGACGCTCGTCTTTGACGAAATTGACGCCGGAATTTCGGGCCAGACCGCCGCGCGCGTCGGCAAGCTCATGGAATCGCTCGCGAGGGCGCGACAAGTGATTTGCATCACGCATCATGCTTCAATTGCGGCGCGCGCGGGTCGTCATCTTTCAGTATCAAAATCGGAAAAGGATGGTCGCACCCGCGTTACGGTCGCCACGCTCGATTCTGAGTCGCGTCTTGGCGAACTCGCGGGACTCATGGGCGGCGACTCGCAAAACGCGGCGGGTCGCAAACTCGCCAAACAGCTCATGGAGTGAATCCATTACTCCCTCAAGAGCAACAAAATCGCCGAATGCGGCACGATTAGATACTCCTGACCATCGAGCTTGATCTCGACGGCGGCTTTGCGGAGAAAAATTGCGGTGTCGCCCTCCTGCGCCTGAATCGGAACATAACGCGCCTTACGTTCCGGCGTTTTCCACGGTTCGCTTTCGTCGCCGTTCGGTTCGGGAAGCGGAATTCCCGGACCCGTTGCGACGATCCGCCCCGACTGAATTTTTTCCTTCTCCATCACTGTCTGCGGCAGATAGAGACCGACGTCGGTACGCTCGTTGGCCTGCTCGGGCTGAATGAGAATCCTGTCCCCGACAACAATCAATTCCCGCCCGTTGTGTTTAATGGAATGAATCATACCGCGATTGTATCAAATCACTCCGCGCACTCCAAGACCGCTATTGCAGATGCAGCCTCGTCTCTGTGACCGTTTCCCATATCAGATGCTTTTCGAATTGCTCCGATCATTTGTCGTCCGCGCCGTATCAATCATTTCGTTAATCTCGCGTACCACCTTCTTGCGGTCTGAACTCACAACCCACAGAACCCCAAAAGTCATGAGCGCATAAAGTAGGAAAAACGAACCTCCAACGACTAGCGCTTCGAACATATCCCGGTTTGAACAATAGGCCTTATAGGCATGCAACACTATCGGTCCGTAGAGCACGACAAAACAAATAGGGTAAAGGACTCGCCCGAGCTTTAAGAATTCATCAAGTTTCTGAATTCTGCGCTGCTTGAGGCGGAGTTGAACCTCGATGCTTGGATCCTTTTGGGAAGCTTCCACATCAATCCAAGTTGCGTGCGAAAGCTTCGTCCGCAAATGTCGAACGAGTGCGTCGTAGTGACGACAGCCCTTCCAGATCGTAACTCTATCCTTCGCGCCATCATTCAAAACGACCCATTCTCCGACCCGCATGCCATTGTGATAGGTGAATTCCCTATAGATCACCTTTACTTCCGAAAAGAAAACAGTGGATTTCTTTCCGGTCCACTTCCTGAATGATACAAAATCCGATCCCAAGATAATGGTCGCCAAGCGAAGTCCCGCATGTTTGACCGGAAGCTCAAGAGTCTCTCCCGGCGCGATCTCCGGAATCAATTCGAGCGCCAAATGATCGAGTCGGTTCAATGTAAAATCAATAATGCCCTGAGCGTCGTTCAAGAAGATGGTCTGCAACTTCAACCTCTTCGAATTGCCCCACCAAAGGCGGAGCGCCCGGTCGTTGTCGAATTCAAAGCGATTGACTTGAGACCACTCGACAACTTTTTTCGTGAATAGCGTTCGCACGCACAAGAACTTCTCATTCCATGCGTAGGCTGTTTGGGACGCATAGCAGAACCAGACGCCACCGAGTAGCATGCCGAATCCAAAGACACTACACAGGATAATAACGCCCCAAGTGTTGCGCCCCCTTGCCTCAATAATGAAAGGACCAATCATTATAAATCCGCCCACGCCGAGGCTGAGGGCACCCATTAACAGGAAAAACAGTCTGCCTTTGGTTTCGCCCAGAAACGGATTGCCATCAGGGTCGGGAACTCTGGGACGCTTACCGGTTTGATAATTCACTTTGGCCCTTTTTGCATTAGCCGATCCGGCCTTGCCCCGAGCAGAAGCTTAGGGGCAATCAGGTTATGCATTCCATTTCACACCAACTCAATCGTTACGCGACGGCCAACGACGGCGGCGGCGCGTTGAAGGCTGGATAGGGTAATATCGTTCTTGGGGTCCAAAATGCGATCCACCTGCGAGCGGCTTGTTTTGAGCATTCCGGCCATGCGTTGCTTGGATATCTTCCGTTTGCGCATGGCCTCGGCAAGTTGCCATGCAACGACTTCCTTAACCGCCTGGGCCTGGGCTTCATCAAAGAAGCCCTCTTCTTTCAGAAAATCGTCGAGACTTGACCCCCGATGCTTCTTGTTCATTACTGCAACTCCTTCTGGCGTTCGCGAGCCAATGCCAAATCCCCGGCGGGCGTAGATTGGGTTTTTTTGATGAAACCATGCAATGCGACAAGCTGTCCGCGAGACGGGCATATCAGAATTCGCGCAATTCGCTTTGTTGGCAAATTCGTGCGAATTTCCCAAAGCCCTTTTCCCATCGCGCGGCAGAGTGGCATACCCACTGGCCAGCGCCACTGCGCGCGCATCAGATCCAATCCTATGGCTCGGCGTTCGGATTCCGAGAGTTCCTTTAGCCACTCCCTCACTGGCTCATTTCCCGACTCGGATCGGTAAAAAATGAGAGGAATTTTTTGCGGTTCTTTCTCCGAGAACATCATGCGTCGCCTTCCATGGATGTACTATATAAAGTGCATGATTGCAAGCGATTTGAGTTTGACGAATTTGGACTGCAGCGTCCACCCGTCGGGAAGAAAAACGCGGTCAAGCCCACGTGCTCCAAAGCACCCCCATGATCTATTTCATTAGCTGTTTTGCGCTGGCTGTGCCTTTTTGTGGCCCATCCCTCTAACGTTTCCTCGTTTCGTTTGCCTCTCGCGCGGCTTTGCGCTTCAATACTCCCCGTATCGCACGAGAGGAAATTCTTCATGGCTGCCATCGCGCAACTCTTCGACGAGTCGTTTGAAACCACGGCGGGAGCAAAAACCGCGCGTCAACTAATCGAACCTCCGGGTCCGACCGTGTTCATCGCTTACCCGATGGATTTCACGCCGGTCTGCACCGCGCAGCTTTGCAGTTACCGCGACCACTGGGCGGGCTTCGCGTCGCTTCCCTGCCGTTGGTGGGGGATCAATCAGGCCAACGCCGAATTGCATCAGAAATTCAAAAGTCAAAAACAGCTTCCGTTCGATCTGATTTCCGACCCCAACGGAAAATTGCTGAAAGCGCTCGGACTTTGGGGAATCTTGCGTACGCGGCGCGGATTTGCAATTGTCGCTCCCAACGGAGAAATCACCGCGACCGACACGATCTTTCCATTCTTTTATCGCAGCCACGAAAAAGTAATGGAGTTCGTTAAAGCCAATTTAAAAACCGCATGAAGAACTGAACTGAGATGAAAAGGACGAATAGGATGAATCTAGCAGTGAAACGGATTTCCGGATTTATTTCTTATGGCGCTTCGCAACTTTGGTTCAAGAATACGCGAATTAATGACCCCGTGCGATTTGAGATAGGGAAACCGATGGCGTCCTGTAAGGACGCAGGTTCAAAGCCCAAGGCAACGCCTTGGGTCGTGGAATTTCACCTATTAGCCAAGCCCTGCAAGGGCGGCACAATTAATCCCGACGCTGACTTTCCATCGCCCTTACAGGGCTTGCGGGTTAGAAATGTCTCTTCAAACCCAAGGCGTTGCCTTGGGCTTTGTTCCGTTGCCCCTGCAGGGCGGGTAATACACTCTTTCTCCAACAATTTTGGAATATACCGCCTGCCCCGTGTATTTCGCCTCTCTGCGCCTTTGCGTCTTTGCGCCTTTGCGTTAACTTCTTCATTGCTACTCTTCACCACCCCCGCCCGCGCCGGTGAAGAAGAAGGCGAAATCCAACTCAAGAAATTCGCCGCGACCTATTCGACCCTCGACGAATGGAAAGCGCGCGCGGCTTCGATTCGGCAAGGCATCCTCCGCGGCGCGAACCTCGATCCGCTGCCTACGCGATGTCCTTTGAATCCCATCGTTCGCGATCTGCGCAAGCACGACGGCTATACCGTCGAGAACGTGGCGTTCGAGAGCCTTCCCGGTTTTTACGTGACCGGAAATCTTTACCGTCCGGTCGGTCGTCAGGGAAAAGTCCCCGCGATCTTGAATCCCCATGGCCATTTCCGCGATCCGGTTTATTCCGCGCGCACCCGTCCCGACATGCAAACCCGATGCGCCCAATTCGCGCGAATGGGAGCAATTGCTTTTGCATATGACATGGTCGGCTATGGCGAATCGTCCCAGACCACGCATGACGATCCCAACGTCCTGACGCTCCAACTTTGGAACAGCATGAGGGTTCTGGATTTTCTGCTGACGTTGCCCGAAGTTGACCCCGCGCGAATCGGCGTCACGGGAGCTTCGGGCGGCGGAACGCAATCGTTCCTCATCACCGCGACCGACGACCGCATCACGGTCAGCGCGCCCGTCGTCATGGTTTCTTCGCATTTCTTCGGCGGATGCAAATGCGAGAGCGGGATGCCGATCCACCGCGATCCCGAAACGAACAACGCGGACATCGCGGCCTGCGCGGCCCCGCGACCCCAACTGATCGTCTCCATCGGCAGCGATTGGACTCACAACGTCCCCGGAATCGAGTTCCCTTATATTTGGAAAGTTTATCGGCTCTTCGGAAAAGAAAAAGACGTCGAGAATTTTCATTTGCCGCACGAAGAACACGATTACGGCTTTCCCAAACGCGCTCCGGTTTATGAATTCTTTGCGCGTCACCTTGGACTTCAACGGATTGGCGTTGATCCCTTGAACGGCAAAACCCCGCCCGAAGGAATCAAGATCGAGGAGCATTCCAAGATGCTCGTCTTTGGCGGAGATCACCCTCGACCCGCGACGGCGCTTGCCAATTCCAAAGCCATTGCGGATGCGCTGAATGCAACTCGATCCACCCCTTCCAAATAGCTGTGATCGGAGAGTCCCAGCAGATTCACCGTGAATCAGAAATACATGTTCAACGCAAAGGACGCGAAGGACGCAAAGGAATTCAAGTTTGTTGTGACGGAACCGACTGTAATCTTATCTGGGATTTCTCCTTTGCGTCCTTCGCGTCCTTTGCGTTTAATCCTCCAACACGATATCTGCGTATCCACGCCGAAATTCTGAAATACCCCCTCGAATGACTACTTCATTGGCCACAATCGCAAACTCCAACTCCGCCTCGTCGCCGCGCAAACGGGGAATTCTGCTCCTGAACCTCGGCTCGCCCGATTCGACCGCCGTGCCCGACGTGCGGCGTTATCTCCGGCAGTTTCTGATGGACGAGCGGGTACTCGATATCGGTTGGTTGAAGCGCAAGTTGCTCGTCGAACTCGCGATCCTTCCCTCGCGCCCGAAGGAAACCGCGCACGCCTATCAAAAAGTCTGGCGGGCCGATGGCTCGCCGCTGGTGGTGACGAGCAAGCGCGTTCGCGATCTGCTCGCCGCGCGCGTTGAGATGCCGGTCGAACTCGCCATGCGTTATGGAAATCCCTCCACCGAAGCGGGTCTCAAAAAATTACTGGCGTCGTCTCCCGATGAGGTGTTGGTCGTCCCGCTTTATCCTCATTACGCAATTTCGAGTTTCGAGACGGCCTACGTCGAAGCCGCCACCGTGCTGAAGCGTCTCGCGCCGACGGTCAAACTCAAAATCTTTCCGCCGTTTTTTAACGACGCCGATTACATTGAGGCGCTGGTCGCATCTGCGTCGGAGAAACTCGCGGGGGGATTCGATCATCTCCTCTTCAGCTATCACGGCATTCCCGAACGGCATGTTCAAATCACCGACATGACGAAACTCCATTGCCTAAAATGCGAAGATTGTTGCCAGACCCCTTCGCCTGCACACGCGACGTGTTACCGTCATCAAGTCCACGAAACGACGCGAGCATTTGTTCGCAAGGCCGGGATTCCGGAGAACCGCTACTCGATTTCTTTTCAATCACGATTGGGCAAAGACCCGTGGCTGAAGCCCTATACCGATTTGGTGTTGCCGGAGTTGGCGCAATCGGGCGTTAAAAAGCTCGCCGTCATCTGCCCGGCGTTTGTTTCCGATTGCCTCGAAACGCTCGAAGAAATCGGAATGCGCGCGCGCGAGGATTTTTTGAATGCGGGGGGAAAAGAATTCGTCTATATCCCTTGCATGAACGACCATCCGCGATGGATCGAAGCGCTTGCGAAGTGGTCGGAGAATTTCTAAGCGTGATCCTCAGACTTCGGAGGAGGTTCGGGAATCGCGTTGCATTTGAGCGTAATTTCTCCCTTGGCGAATCGTATTCCTTCCACTAGCCCCGATCGGAGGCGGTCAAATATTCGGGGCTTGCATCGCACACTGCGGTTCACGCTGTGATTTTCTTTTCTCTGATTTGACATCGCTAAAAATAATCCGTAATCCTAAACCAACCCATATATTGGAGAATTGCAAAGACAATACCCGCCATGATTGCGGTCTGGATGAGTCTTGTGAAGAAACCGGGGCCATCTTTCACGCGCGCAAGTTTCGCGTGAAGATCGCTCCCCAGTTTGCTGGAGGCATTCGCGCACTCGCGGCTGCAAAACACCGAACCCAAGTGATAGTGGAGGCACGCCTCGCAGATGGGCTTATTGCAATAAGTGCAAGTCGTCATCGCCAAGGCGCCCGGGTGTTTGAAGCATTTGACATCCATTTGGTTTCTCCTAAAGAAGTTCCCGCAACCGTTTCACCGTTTCGGCGTGCTGGGGATCCTTCGCAAGATTGGTGAATTCATTCGGATCATTCTCATGATCGTAAAGTTCCGCCTGATCGGGACCATCCCATTCCGTATAACGCCAACGGGCGTCCCGAACCGAACGTCCCAAAATTCCGCTATGGTAAGCCATCGTTCGAGCCACCGATTTGATCTGGGCTTTGGGGTCTTCCAAAATTGGGACCATGCTTTTTCCTTCCAGCACGGCAGGAGGTTTGAAACCGCAGAGTTCGGCGATGGTTGGATAGATGTCCACGAGTTCAACTATAGAATGGGTCGCAACGCCCGGTTGTTTCATACCGGGCGTCGCCAAGATCAAAGGGACCCTCGCCGCTTCCTCAAAAAGCGATTGCTTGCGCCAAAGCCCGCCGTGTTCCCCGAGCAGATATCCGTGATCGCTCATAAAAATCACGATGGTGTTGTCGGCATAGGGAGAAGCGGCGAGGGCGTCCAGCACGATTCCCACCTGCGCGTCCATAAATGTAATACAGGCGTAATACGCGCGTATGGATTCAAGGGTTTCCTGCGGCGTCACGGCTCCCTTGTTGCGGTCGGTTTTGAATGCGGCGGGAGGAACGTCATCGCGATCATTGGCGGGAAATTCGGGAGGCTTGATCGTATCGAGCGGATAAAGGTCGAAATACTTTTTCGGGGCATCGTAGGGTAAATGCGGCTTATGAAACCCCACGCCGATAAAGAAGGGCTTCTTGCGTTCGCCCGCGAGAAACTCCGCCGCAGCCCTCGCGCTGATTCCGTCACGCTCTTCGTAATCTTCCCGATTCGTCATTTGCCACTGGAAATTCAAATTGTCTTCGCGAGTTTTGGCTGAGCCTTCTGCAGGATGAGTTTCCTTCGCTTCCGATTCCCTTGTCCTCATTCTGACTTGTTCTTCACCGCCTTCGCGCTGCTCCTTCGTGCCGCTCCATGTAAGTGTTCGATGCCACGAACGCCGATCCGGAAACAGCCCGTGGAAAATTTTTTCGACCCGAACAACCTCGTAACCCTGAATTTGAAACTGCTGCGGCATCGTGAGCATGCCCGGGTTCAAACGCCGAGGATTGGTTTCATTGTCGGTGATCTTCGTCGTTTGCGGACGCAATCCGGTTAGGAATGAAGTTCGCGAAGGATTGCAAAGGGGATACTGACAATAGGCCATCTCAAATTTCCGGCCTCGTGCCGCGAGAGCGTCAATGTTGGGACTTTTGACCAGCGGATGGCCATAGCATCCGAGACTGACGTTCAGATCGTCCGAGGTAATCAGCAAAACATTGGGAGGGCGATGAGGTGGCTTTGAACCCGCAATCGTAGAATCGGGTTTTGCGATTTCGGCGGCTGGGGCAACCGTTGTCATCCACGCAAGTATCAGACTCAAGCTAAGAAAAATTCGTATTGTACCGTGCATGCAATTCATGGTTGACCTCCGCCCTCAGGAGTGTGAAGGCCTTGATCCGCCTTTTCAATCTCTTCGATTTGCTTCCGAAGCCGACGTATTTCTCTTTCCTGTTTTTCAAGAATCATCGTTGCACGCTCGTGGGCGCGTTCGAGCCGATCCAACTCGGCGCGCATTTCCACGGGCGAAGGCGGTTTCTTGCGCGGCGGTGATGGAGGCGCGAAGGCGTTCCCCTCGCGCTCGCGTTCGGGGCGCGTTTCTTTTGGATTCCCTTTTTTTCGATCCGGCCCGACGGTCGCTGCGATTTCACGTCCTAGTTCTGCGCCAAAAATCCCGAGAAAAAAATGACCCGGACCTTCGCGCTCGGATCGCTCCATCCCTTCGATCCAGCGTTCGGCTCGTTCCCTATCGTTGCGATCCATCGGCGTTCGATCGGCTTCGGGGATGGCTTCGACCTCCGCCTGTCGCTTCGCAAGCAGTGTTTTAAGTTCATCGCGCGATAGGGCCGCTCGGATCATCGTCCGCGCGAATGGATCGCGCAATTTTCTCCCCTCCCGCAGAAGCGCGTCGTAATCGGACGACATGCGCGTCATCGAACGCCGCGCCATAACCGATCCAGGACCAAAATCGCCGGGGGAGAAACTTTCCTTTGTTTCACTGAGCCGACGGTCCAGCTCACGCTTCCGCCGCGTCAAGTCCGCAAATTCATCGGCAATTTCAACGAGTCTCTTATCCGCCTCACGCCACTCCTCCAGCGTGGAAATGGGCGGCGGGTTGTCCCCTTTTTTCATTCGCGGGTTTTCCGGCGGGGGGTTGGGAGGCGGCGAATCGGGATCAGAGCCGATCCGTGTGGGCATACCCAACACGACCAGAACGCCAACGGCGACGGCCGCGTGAAATTGAAGGAAGCCGCTGATAAGCTTCATCTCCGTCATCCCTTTTCCAACTCGCCGCTCAATGATACTTCGTCTTTCGCTTTTCTCGGCAGCCCGTATTTTTCAATCCGATAGCCGAGCGTCCGACGTGTGATCCCCAGCTTTTCCGCCGCGCGAGTGTGATTGAATCCGGTTACCCTCAGCGCGTCATGCAACATTCGCTTCTCGATTTCTTCGAGCGTTTTTCCCTGCAATCCCGCAACCGCCGCGCCGTTCGCCGGCTCATTCGCGCCGTGGTTTTGCATGGCGGAGGGAAGGTCGCTCATTTCGATCCTGTCGCCCTCGCTCATGACGACGGCGTGTTCGAGCGCGTTTTGCAATTCGCGGATGTTCCCCGGCCAAGGGTAAGTTTGAAATCGCTCGAACGCTTCCGGTGAAAGCCGTTTTGCGGTTCCCGTAGAGACGCGCAACTTCGCAAGAAAGTGATCAATGAGCGGCGGAATATCTTCGATCCGTTCGCGCAGCGGAGGGATGACAAGCGGAACGACGTTAAGACGGTAGTAAAGGTCAGATCGGAATTCGCCCGATTGAATTAGCTCCTCTAGCGGACGATGCGTCGCCGCAATGACCCGAACATCCACCTTCACCCCTTGCGGATCACCGACGCGCTGGAACTCGCCGCTTTGCAAAACTCGCAACAGTTTAACTTGCAGTGCGGGCGTTACTTCTCCGATTTCGTCCAAGAAAAGTGTTCCGCCATCCGCCGCTTGAAAGAGTCCCTTGCGCGTCTCGACCGCGCCGGTGAACGCTCCGCGAACGTGGCCGAAGAGTTCGCTCTCCAAAAGATTTTCAGGCAATGCGCCGCAATTGACACGAATAAACGGACGATCGGAACGCTTGCCCGAGCGATGGATTAGCGCGGCTAAGACCTCCTTGCCCGTGCCGCTTTCGCCACGCAGGAGCACGGAAACATCCGTTGCGGCGACCTTTTTCGCCCGCTTGAGCGCTTCGATCATCGGAGGACTAACCGCGACCAGGTCACCCTCGTGATGCGTTTCCGCGAGCGACTTGCGCAGCATCTGGTTTTCGCTTCGCAGTTCTCGATTCTGTCCGAGCCGCGCGATGAGCATCGCCAACTCGTCATTATGAAACGGCTTGATGAGATAATCTGCGGCTCCCTTTTTGAGCGCTTCGACTGCCGTCTCAACCGACGCATAGGCCGTCATCATGATGACATCAAGTTCGGGATTCGATTTCTTCGCTGCCTCCATGACTTCGATGCCGGTCATTCCCGGCATTTTGAGATCGGTGAGGAGCACGTCGAACGTCTGCGACGATAAAAGTTCGAGCGCCTTTGCCGGAACGTCGCATCCGACGGCTTCGTGTCCCTCGCGCGCAAGAACGCGGCAAAGAATCTTGCCCATCTTCGGTTCGTCGTCGAGAATTAGAATCTTCATGCTTCGCTCTTTTCAACGAGTGGCAGTGTCAGAATAAAGCAGGCTCCGGAATCATTTCGATCCTCATACTCGAGGTTGCCGCCATGACGCGTCGCAAGTTGATGCGCGATGGCCAGCCCCAATCCCGAACCTTCGGAGCGGGTCGTAAAAAAGGGGTCGAAAATGCGCGGGCGAATTGCGGCGGGAATACCCGGTCCGGTATCCGCGAACCGCATCGTTGCCGCCCGACCATTGACGAGCGTCTCAATTTCAACGCGCCCCCCCGCAGGCGTCGCCTGAATCGCGTTCATCACAAGATTGACAACGACCTGCTTGAGTCCGCCATCGGGCAGAGTCACCCGCGCGCTTTCGGGAATCGAATCGAGCGCGGCATCGAGAGCAACGCCCCGTTTTTCCGCCGCGTGTTTGAGCATTCCCACGGCCGATTTCAGCGACTGCGCGATACTCGCCGGGGTCTGATCGCCGCTCGTTTCGGGTTTGGAGTATTGAAGAAATTGACCGACGAGACGATTCATCCGCTCGACCTCTTCTGAAATGTCCCGGCATGTTTCTGCGGCTTCTTTCGGCGCGTTCGGCGATTCGGCGAGCGACCGTTCGAGGTCCTCCGCGCAAGCTCCGATGATTTCAAGCGGATTGCGAACTTCATGCGCGAATCCCGCCGCAAGCGTTCCAAGACTGCTCAGCCGATCCGCCCGCGCCGATTGCCGTTCATATGTCCGCTGCCGTTCGAGCAGACGATAAACCAACCACCCAATGAGCAACGTCAAAACGGAGGAAATCGTCGTGAGAATTCTCATGCTCGCTTTGAGTTTCCCAATCTCGCCCAAATAGTCGCGACCCGCAGTAAGGCATAACGCGCCTTGGATGGAACCTTGCGCCATGACCGGAACATAAACTCGCTTGAACGCCGCCGAGTCGGTTTCGTAAGCCAGCGATCCTGCGCTCCTGCCTTTAATTGCGGATTGAAAAGCATCGCGATCCAGTTCAAGAAAATCGAACGGCTGGCGGATCATATCGGGTTCGGTCGTGGAGAGAACGATGCGTCCTTCAGTATCCAAGAGGGTCAGGCTTTCAAGCCTCGCCGCTCCGGCAAAACGCTTGAAATCTCCTTCGGCGAGATCCGTCAGCGAAGCATTACTCGCTTCTTCGCTTTCCTCTTCTTTTAATTCAAACGCCGAATCGGTGACATCGGCCAATCCCAACACCGCGCTCTGTCCCAAATCTTCCAAGTACCTTTCCAATTCGCCTTCCTTTGAAATGGTCACAATTTCGATCCAATACCAAGCTCCGGCATACTGCACGGCGAGCATCAGGGCGATCAACAGACTGGCCGCAAAACCGACGGAACGGAAAAGGGAGTTGGAATTGAGCCAGGCCATAATTGTTCTAAATAGTACACAATAGCCCAAAACCGGCATTACTCGCACGAAAAAGTACACGAGCCGCAGGGTTTTAGTCCCCAAATTATCAAACCGCAAAGGACGTTCCGTTTCCGGAAAATCCAAATGAAAGGAACACCATTGTGAAAAGGAAGCAACTTACCAAGTTTTGATCTTAGCCGCGAAAAGGCGCAAGAGTCACAAAAGAAAAACGTTTTGCGCCTTCTGTGCTTTTTCGCGGCTCAATGCGGTATTAAGAAATCTGCTTGCCGAAACCGCACGGATCGTTGGAGAATCGCGATCCCGCGTTGAGTTGGGGCGTTTTGACATGTTCGGGGAGACTGGATGGCTCGATGGCGCGAATTCTGACCATTGACGACGACAAAGATTGTCTGGCGATCCTTCGTGGATTCTTGTTGGTGGGCAAACACGAGCCGCTGCCGTTGCTCCGCGCCGACCGCGTCGTGGATGCGGTCAAAGAAGCCAATCCCGATCTTGTCGTCACCGATCTTATGATGCCCGGCGTGACGGGCGGTCTCGTCTATCAAGCCATTCGCAAAGTCATCGGACCGGGAATGCCAATCATCGTCTCGAGCGGATCGAATTTGAAACTCAAGCTGCCCGATGACCCCTTGGTTGCGTATTGCCCGAAGCCTGTTGAAATGGAAACGTTTCTTAAAACCATTGACGAGATGATCGAGAAGGCGCGCATCTTCAAAGAAATGCAGTCGCAGGCCTAGTCATCACGGAAGCACCGGAGTTTGTTCACTCTCACGACCCATTCGCCTGAAGAGACCGAATCGCTCGGACGGTCGCTCGGCGCGGCGCTCGGCGGAGGGGAAGTCATTTTGCTGCGTGGTGGACTCGGCGCGGGCAAAACTTGCTTCGCGAGTGGCGTTGCCGCAGGACTGGGAATTGAAGAGCCAGCCGTCAGTCCGACTTATATCATTCAACGCAGTTACGCCGGGGCGAAGGGAATCACCCTTCATCATATGGATTTCTATCGGTTAAACAGCTCGAGAGATGCGGATGCTCTCGGGCTTGAAGAATCAGCGGACGAGAATTCAGTCACGCTTGTCGAATGGCCCGAACGATGCCCCGGTGTTTTTACCGATTATTCACTAGAGATCGAATTCATGACGCCTAACGTCAATGATGCACCGGACACGCGAACGCTTGAGATGCGGTTAGGTCCGCGTCCCGGTTGTTCACCGAGTTGGCTGAATGGAATTGAATCCATCAAGAAGTAAACAATGTGGGAGGCAGTCTCCGACTGCCGACTATCGGCGATTGGCGATCAGTCATACTTCGGCGCTTCGATGACTTGAACTTGCGCGCCGTCGGGCACGATGTAAATGAAATCCTCGGGCTTGAGCGGCGGATTAAATTTCACGTCGTAATAAGTCGTGGTAATTTTCGGCATCCGATAAACCATCGCGCGAGTGCGAAGCTGTCCCTCGGTGCCATTGGGCGGAATCAATTGAATCCGGTGCGGAAAATAATCCTGCTCGCCGAGCCAAACGCGGATGGAGCCGATCAAACCCGCCATGTTGTTGCGCGTGACTTTCCGCGGGCGTTTGAGTTTATGGGCCCTCTGATCTTCTTGGCGTTCCTTCTCCTGTTCTTCTGGAGTCAGCGGCTTAATGTTTCCGCCAAGGACGATCATCCGCATGTCTTGGATCGTTTCACCGGTTGCCTTCTCATCAACTTTCAAATCATACATTTTCTGAAACGATTCCAACATCCTGACGGGTGTCAGCATATCACCCAGGTCGGCTGTGGGTTCCGGAACGGTGGGACGCTCCGTTTTGAAAATAATGGGTTGACCACCCTTGGGATCACTCGTTTCGGTAAAAACGGTTTTCCCGTCGGTGACGTACACTGTTTTCGTTTCACCTGAGACCGGGTCATTAAGTGTGGTTTCGATTCTTACGTAATTCGGTTGAAGATACTTGAGGATGCCGACACTCTTTCCCCCTGTGGTCGGCCCATCGTTTTCGCTCGTAAATGCGCATGTAAACGACTTCCATTCCGCAGAAGCCTTTTGAGCGCTTTCGATCACTTCTTGTGTGCGATCCGCGTATGTCACACGTCCCATGGCCATAAGGGCAAGACAATATCCGATGAATTTCATTCGAGTTGTCATAATTTAGCGTCCTTCATCCCCAACCTCGCCCTTCAGCCACTTGCGTGCGTAGGCTCGGTACGGCTTCATGATATCCGCTCCAATGAACTTAATGAGTCCCATCGCCACAAACACATCGTCCGTATAACCCAAAGGCCCGAGGATATCGGGAATGATGTCGAGCGGAATCAAAAAGTAAGCGAGCGTGGCAATGATGGAAAGTTTGTGCTGCGCTGGCGCGAGATCGGAGTTCAAATAGAAGTACAACGCAAGAATCTCTGAGATGCCGGGGACTTGGGCGGCAACGCGCTTGAACTTTGGCCAAAAGCCTTTTCGAACTCGCGCTTCGTTATATTCCTTTGGAATAGGAATCGGCAGGCGTGGAGGTGGGGTGGATTTCTTGTTCACGTAATGGCGAGGCTCCTCGCCCGCTCGCTATTTTCAAGCGAAACTGGCGTCACGTCAACGGGCGTGTCGCAAAATTATGATTCCGCCAACGACTCCCGCAGGATGATTTCCCTTGCCCGTTCGGGAGTAAGTCCCGCCTCTCGAAGTTGCCGAAGCGAGTTCGATCCGTCGCGTTTGCTGAGTTTGCGTCCCTCCGTATCGAGCATGAGAGGATGATGGCCGTAACGCGGTTCGGGTAATCCAAGCGCGCGCAGAATTGCAATCTGCCTCGCCGCGCTTGAAAGCAAATCCGCTCCGCGAATGACGTGCGTGACTCCCATCAAGGCATCATCAACCGCGCACGCAAGTTGATAGGCCCAGAGACCATCGCGTCGCCGGATGATGAAATCCCCTCCCAACTTTTCCAAATCGAACGCTTGCGGTCCCCGCAACATATCATCGAATTGGATTGACGCGGTGTTGGATAGGATGTTTGGGGACGATTGAGGACGCACGATAAACCGCGTCGCCGCGCCAGCAGGATGATTGCGTTGCGACTTGGGATCGCGAGTTCGGCACGTTCCCGGATAAGGAGATTCCTCGCCTTCATGCGGAGCGCTCGCTTCGCGCAGGTCTTTGCGGCTGCAAGTGCAGAGATATGTTCGTCCCGCGCGATTTAATGCTTCGAGCGCGGCGGCGTAAATTTCTCCTCTTTCGCTCTGGCGATACGGTCCCGCCGGGCCGCCAATATCGGGACCTTCATCCCAATCGAGTCCCAGCCATCGCAAATCCTCGATGATTCGTCCTTCCGATCCTGCAACGGTTCGAGGCACGTCAATATCTTCGATGCGGAGAATAAAAATTCCGCCACGCTTTCGGCAATCCGCATGAGCGAGCAACGCGGCGCGCAAGTTCCCCAAATGCAAATCGCCTGTCGGACTCGGCGCATAACGCCCGACGGGACGATCTCGTTTTTCAAGAGCGGCGAAATCTAACAGGGATGAAGAAGATGAAGAGGATAAAATAATTGGGCGATTTCGGATTCGTTTAGATTTTACAGAGCCAAACGCTAATTAAGAAGAATCATTCCTACCTGAAGGGCGCATTGCCAAGTTGTACTCCGTACCCAAGGCGTCGCCTTGGGCTTTGATCCTGCGTCCTTACAGGACACATTCATCCAATGCGCCACGACTAATAGCTTCTACGGACTCGAACAATTGTGAGATGCGTACGACCCTCGATCCTCCGCATCCTCTTCATCCCTGTTCAATATTCTTAGTTCCCCGCGCCCGCGCTCTTGCCGTCGCCAACTTGGCCAACGTTGTTATCGAGCGGCCCCAAATTCTGCGCGCCCGTCGTCGTCGCGAGCGATTCGCCGTCTTTCGTGTAGAAGACAAAACCCATGATCATCTCATCCGACGTCTGAGGGCCATATTTCACGGTCGCATTCGGATCAGGGTTAAATGGATTCCCCTTCGAGTTATCCATGTGGGCAATCCCCTCGATGATCGACTTGGCCGGAAGTTGCGGGCGATTCTTGAAGTGGTATCCCATCTGCCATTCGAAATCGTATTTCGGAACGGCCATCAGAATTTCCTCGCGGCCATCGGGATACTTCGCCTTGAACGTGTAATCCTTGCCGCGCAGGTGCATGTGAACCATCGTGCCGATGACGGACACTGGTTCGCGGAAGACCCATTGCGCGCGAACTTCGTAGTTCGGATCGTTCGGCGGAATCTGGAACATGTAATTGCTGATGAGAACGTTATAGATCTGCTTTTCGACCGGCTTGCGCGCAAAGATAAACCCGATTGAGGTCTGGTCGCTTTCCACTTTGCCCGTCGTCACGTAATGGGCTTGAAGCACGCACTTGGTTCCCTTTGGAAAAAAGAGCGCGGTTCCTTCGGGATACTCGGTGACGATTCCGCCCGGAACATATCCCGTCACGAATTCCTTAGGTCCCTTTTTCTTTTCATCGGCATCATCCTGACCCGGCAGCAAACGAAAGAGATTGATGTGATGCGCTATGTTCCGATTGCTCGGACGGATTTCCAGTTTTGTCACCCAGCGATCTTCGGGAAACGGCGGCAAAACGATATTCTGATAATCAATGATACCCGTCGCGGGAGTGGTAAACGGCTTTTCGGCCGTGACGATCAAGTCGGGCTTGCCGATGCCCCATCCTTCGACGAACTCCAGAGGCTTGGGAAGATCGGCGGGATCGCCCTCCGGCGCGCCTGCATCCACCCATCGCGTGATCGTCGCGATTTCGGCCTCGCTCAGGCGTCGGTCGTTGGAAAACTCCCCGTAATTCGGATCGGCGTGCCAAGGGGGCATCGTTCTATTGGCCACGGCGCCCTTGACAGACTTGGCGTAGGGGCGCGTTGATTTGTAATCCATGAGCGACATCGGCGCCGATTCGCCGGGACGATGACACGATTGGCAATGCTTCTGAAACAGTGGCGCCACGTCTTTGCTGAACGTGGGTTTCTGCGGCGCGTCATCGGCAAACGCCACCCCCGCGCAAATGAGCATGGCTCCCGAAGCAACCGCCAGTGATTTAATGATCCGTTTCATCTTTATCATCCTCTTTCATGATTCATGAATTCGGTCGGACAAGAAACTCCGTCGGAAATTCCGCCCCGCAATATTGGCATTTCGCCGCGTCACCCCGATTGATCCGCTTGCACGAGGAACACGGCTTGACCCCGGACATCGCCGCGAGCCGACCGTCGCTCCGTCCGTCGAAATCATCCACATACTCCATCCACTGCCTGAATTCCTCTTCGTCAATCGCCTTCTTCTTGATGAGAAGGTGCAGGAGCGTTTG
>CAZPIK010000043.1:0-1146 GCA_964586185.1 uncultured Candidatus Sumerlaeota bacterium
GTTTCCCCATCTTCATTGGCTTTCACGAAATGGACGCACTCGACCGCGCGATCCACGGCAAGATTACGCCGCGCCCTCTCACGCACGATCTCATCCTGAATGTAATCGAATCCATGGGCGGCGAACTCCAGCGTATCGTGATTGACGATCTCAAGGAAGAGACCTTTTACGGGAAGCTGGGGGTTCGGCTTGCCGATGGCAACGAAATCTTCGTGGATTCGCGCCCCTCGGATGCCGTCGTGCTGGCCGTTCGCCGCAAGGCTCCGATCTTCGTCGCCGAGCACGTCCTCGCGACGATCGAGCAACATCAATCGCAGGAAGAGGAAGAGTGAAAAGCCCTTAGGCGCATACCATGCTTGACGATCTTGTCTCCACCGCCCGAATCATGATGGACCTCCGTCCAATGGAGAAGAGCGCGCTTCTGCGTGAAATGACGCAGCGCCTTGCCGATGCGGGCGAGGTCGAGAACCCCGAGGCGCTTGCCGAGATTTTAATTCGCCGCGAGGCGATGGTCAGCACCGGGGTCAAGACCGGCTTCGCGTTCCCGCACGCGTTCAGTCCCGCGCTCAAGGATTTACGTCTCGCGATTGGCGTCGTCCGCGAAGGGACCGACTATCAATCGCACGATGGGCAGCCGGTGGAATTCATTTTCCTCGTGGTGGGTCCGCCGCAAGGGAAGGATACCCACCTGCGCGTTCTTGCCCGTCTCTCGCGCATCACGTCCGAGGAGGGAATGCTTCAGGCATTGCGCGAGGCTCCGGATGCCAACGCCGTCGCCGCGCTACTTTGCGAAGCCGACCGCCGTATGCCCTCGGCGAATTAATCGGTGTTTGATCTCGATATCTTCGTTTGGATGTTCCAATGTGCCGAAAATGTGGGATTTATGACCTCAAGAATACTCGTTTCGCTTTTCTGTATTACTTTGGTTGCCTGTCATGGATCTTCAAATCAGGAGACAGTGCGTATAGTTTTTCATGATGGAACACCGGCGGCATTTGCCGCAGTTCTTGTACGCAACGCTGACGAAGTTACATGGAATAGCTATGTGGCGGACATCGAAGGATTTGTATTGCCTAATCATGAAAAGACGTACGATGTCCACGTTTCGGCCGATATCATAACATGGAACCAGGGATCATCTCCTTC
>CAZPIK010000043.1:1156-18690 GCA_964586185.1 uncultured Candidatus Sumerlaeota bacterium
TCAGTGGAATTATATTAGTACGAATATTCCGAAATTGACCGTCAAAAAAGACCATTCCGGAGCGACAACCTGGGTTTTGGATAAACATACTGCATACTTGGACATCAAGCTTGATCCGACACTTGCCGATAGTGATGCGTGGTGTCTTGATGTATGTTACGACTCATATAAGACGCCTGAGGATATCGTTTGGGGTGGTCCAGTATCTTCGGAGCTTAAAGGACGTCCTCGAAAGACATGCTTTAGAGTTCCTGTCATGTACATCCCGCAGAAACTACCGGGCTGGTGTGTATATCCCTTGCTTAATCACCCATCGCTTTCCTTGAGCTATCGTCCGAATTGCAGCCACGAAAATGTATGGTCTCTCGATTGTAAGTTTCCACTCACGGGCGGTATAATAATTCCCATTCTACCTCGCGTAGAGGACTATCGGGAAGTGAAAACTTGCATGCCGGTTAGTGGTTTTCCATGGGGAGTGGATTACACAGTTCCTCAATTGGTCAAGGGATTTCCATGGGGCTATCACTTTGGAGGATCTATGTAGTGAAAGGACGGGGCACGGAGAAATACCAATTCACAAGTTGGTCGTCACCTACTCTATGTCTCCAATTTATATTCAAATCAAGTATGAAAACTACAGAAGCACATGATCAACGAATTTCGAAAATGACTTTTGCTTCGGTCTATCCGCATTATCTGACAAAAGTGCAGAAAAAGGGCCGGACAAAGGAAGAATTGCATCAGGTCATAGAGTGGTTGACGGGCTTCAATAATAAAAAGCTGCAAGAACTGATAAAGCAAAAAGTGACCTTTGAAACTTTCTTTGAACGCGCGTCGCTGAACCCCAATGCGGAACTCATCACGGGTGTAATTTGCGGGTATCGTATCGAGGAAATCGAGAATCCTTTAACCAAACAGGCCCGCTATCTGGACAAGTTGGTGGATGAGTTAGCCAAGGGCCGGAAGATGGAAAAGATTTTGCGTGGTTAGCCGATTACGCCAATGCGCCTGAGGCTTTTTCCGTCTCGCTCAAATTTCATGTTGTTGTTCCTTTGCGTCCTCGGCGTCCTTTGCGTTTAATCTTACTCCGAAGGGACGCTCGCGCCGTCATAATGTCCAATCGCCCACTTCGAGTCCTGATGGTTTCGCGTTCGCTGCCTTGCCACGTTCGCGGCGGACTCGAGCGCCACGTCGCCGATTTGGTGATGGGACTCGCGCGCGAAGGAATCGAAATGCATCTCCTCTGCGCGGAAGCGGATGACGCGACGCGGCGTGATTTCAACTCGGCGGGAATCGAACTTCATGAACTGCGCGGCGTTCGATCCGACCGCTATTCGCTCGCGTATATGCGCCGCGTCGGAGGCGAGATTCGTCGTCTTCATGCGCAGCATTCCTTCGATGTCATTCACGCGCAGGAGTTCGCACTCGGTTTTGATTCGCTCGAAGATTTAATCCCTGCCGCGCCGCTCGTCCTTTCCGTGCATGGAACGATTACGAGCGAAACACCGCTCCACCCAGACGTTTGGCCGACGCTTTCGCTTGCGCAGAAAATCCGCGCGCTCGCGAGGTTCGGCCGCCGTTATCTTTACGCCGCGTCGTGGCGGCGCGCGCTTAAGTCCGCCCGCACGATCCTCGTGGATTCGGATTTTACTTCGCGCGAACTCAAAACAATGGATGCCTTGCTCGCGGATAAAATTCGGGTTATCCCGCTCGCGACAAATTTCGGTACGATGGATGACCGCCCGCGCGAAATTTCAAGAACCACACTTGGTTGGCCATTGGACGAAATCATTCTAATCACGCTTGGTCGCCTCGAATGGCAAAAAGGGCATGCCCTTGCAATCGAGTCCCTTTCCAAACTGAACCCGGTTATCCCTTGGCGATACCTGATCATAGGCGAAGGACCCGAACGCACCGCGCTAGAAGAACTCGCGGCGAAACTCAATCTGGCCGGACGCATCAAATTCATGGGACGCGTGGATGAGCCGACCCGTGCCGCCACGCTTGCCGCCGCCGATCTTTTTCTCTGGCCGGAGCGAACGCATCCCGCGTTCGGGTTGGTCGGACTCGAATCGCTCGCGATGGGAACACCCGTGCTCGCCTCGCGTCGCGGCGCGATTTCCGAGATTGTGGATGCCGAGAGCGGATGGGTGGTCAATGATGCCGATTGGACGCCGACCCTCACGCGAATTCTCGAGCATCGCGAATGGGAAAAGTTTCCTCCAAACACTCTTCGAACTCGAACGCTGAATCGTTTTCCCGGCGAAGCTATGGCACGCGAGGTTCACCATGCCTATCTCGCGGTTGCGAATATGAAATGAAAGTCGAATACAAAGAACCTATCGCAAAGGCGCAAAGGCGCGGGGACGCAACGATGTTCTTGGGAATGCGAAACCTCTTTCTCTGTGTCTCTGTGTCTCTGTGGTTGATTTTGATTTCGACGGCTAGCGCCCAACTCCCTTTCACAACCACCGAAACCTCTGACACTCTCACGATCAAATCCCGGCACAAGGTCACGTATAATCGAAAGACGGGCGCCGTTTCGTGGAAGGAACTCACGATTGACGCTCCCAAAGTCGGGCATCTCGAACTCGCCCCCGGCGGTATAGACCCCACCTCCAAGCGTCCCCAGCACGCGCAAGGAAAACTTACCCTCGCAACGGGCGAGGTAACGGGAAAATTCATCCGCCACGAAGGGGGACGATGGACTTCTTCCGCGTCGCTTCGACTCGAACCAAGGAACGCGGAGTGGCTCGATCCGCGCATCAAGTTGGAAGGATTCGCGACTGATTTGGATCTAAAAGTGAGCGATGTTCCGACGTCTGGACCCGCGCCGCTCTTGCAAGCGTTTTCCGCGCGAAAGTTCGATTTCGCCTCCATCGAAGCGGGATCGTTTCATTTTAAGGGACTCACTTTTTCGGGAGTATGGACGCGACCCGATTGGAAAGCTGAGACTTTTCGAATCGAGGATTTTTTTGGCGGGCGGATTGAACTCACGGGCACTGGCACGTGGGGATCGCTTGATCCACCGAAGGTTGCGCTCAACGTCAAAGCCGATGGGGTTGACCTCGCCGCGCTCTTGAAAAAATTCAACGTCCCACGCGCCGACGAAATCGAGGGAAAGCTCAAAGGCCGACTTGCCATAGAATCGGTCGGTCGCGAGTGGAAGGTCATGGCTTTTGAAGTCGCGGGCGAAGAGGGAACCGTCCGGCTCAATCGCAAATTTCTCCACGACATTCTGCTGACCCCGATCAATCAGGACGCCGCCAAAGTGGATCAGATTCTGAACGAAGTCTTTGGCACGGAAACGATGATCCCGTTCCATGAAATGCGCGTAACCGGGCACTTGGAACCGGACCAATTGCTCATGCAAATCCCACTTCGCAATGATGCGCTCAAAATTGATTACGAAACGCGTGTGGATCGCGAACTTCTCTGGGACGCCTGGGACTACCTCGTCAACGCGGGTGTCGAGAACGTCAAAGGTGTTGCGGTGAAACCGTAAACTTCGCGAAGAATCGTTCTAGGCTTCGCGCGCGCCGCAGCAGTAAGGATTTTCATACTTACAATTGATGTTGTTGATCTCGTCCGTCCAAAGATGACCGACCGTCGTCGGAGTCAATTCGTCCTCCCGATTGAAATCGCGCGTGTAACCAAGCGGACGAAGATGAACAGCGGCAACCCGACGCGCGGCGCGCTTGACCACATTGTCTTTTGAATCAGGGACTTCTGACTCCAGCGATTCCTCCCAATTTTTGCGACGAATGCCGTAGTTGGTAAGTCCGTGACGTTGATAGGCCGTCTCAAAGCCGATGAGTTCGGTCTTAAGCAGATCCACGATTTTTCGCGCGCGTTTGGTGTCCTTCAGCCAATGATAGACATAAACCGCATCGCACATGGCCAACGTCAACATGGCAACGTTTTGATAGAATGCGCGCTGATCCATGTGTTCCGGTTTCGTTCCCGTCGAGCGACCGGAATCAAGCGCGAAATAAATCGCTTGCGCCGCCGCACCTGCGATGGCGGCGTCTTTTTCCGAAAGGTTGGCCTTCAGTCCCGCTCGGAGATGATCGTTGGCGAATTCGTGGATGTTGATATCAGCTTCGGAAAGATCGTGCTGAATGAAGTGTTCGCGCCAATAGACGTAGGTATAATGCGAGAGGAACTCCATGACGTTTTGGCTTTTCTTCTTCGCGTTGTTGCCACCGACGAGGTTGCCCAGAACTTCGGCCATTCCGCCTTCACACGTTTCAAGGTTGCCGATGACGGCTTTAATGCACGCATTGCGGCATTTCGACCAACCCACTTTCCATCCCTGCGAACCTTCGTGCTCTTGGAATCCTTCAGGCAATTGCCGCTTGTATTTTCTGTTGTCGGCAACGACCAGTTTGCTGTCCTTGGGATTCGTCCGTATCCCTTCCCAACGCGAGAAGTTCCGCGATTCGGGGTGCCAATCTCCGCCCGCTGTGTTCTCCTGCAGCACGACCGGCTGAGGTTCAATGGGTGTGCAACCCAAGTGGCCGCGCAATTTGCCACGGACGTAAAAATCGGGCGAAAGCGGAACGTATCCCAATTCGGCGAGCTTCACCAATTTCTGCTTCAAGTTGAATACCGACTTTGGATTGACGGCTAGCGCGTCCAAATCCTCGAAGTGCGCCCAGCCGTAGTGGACGTCCTGATTATTCAAATCCGAATCCACTTTCGCGATGGTGCGATCGAGAAGTTTTTTGACCGACGGATTCGCATAGACAACCCAATCGCTGAACGCGCGGTCGCGGAAAACGACGGACGCTCCCTCGACGGCGGGGTGGAGATTGCCCTGCTGCGTTTGCGGCTTGACCGCTTTTTTGGGTCCCGTGTCGCCCTTGGCTTGCGTCGGTGTGCCGTTCATCACGTTCCAAGTTTTCATGAGCACGTCATTTTCGCGATACTCGGCCTGATTGCTATCGAGTAGGAATACCAGATGGGGACGCCCCAGCCGCTCCTTTTTGCAGAACTCGCTGAATTCCTCCTCGATGATTTTCGTCACGCGAGAGTGATAGGCGTTTTCGGGCAACCAAAAGGGCAGAACCGCAAGACCGTCTTCGCCGTTACGTTTCAAAAATTCATGATACTTGCGAATCAGTCGAAGATAGAAAACGAATGTCACCTTGGCGCAAAGGCGAATTTCGGTGTCGCTCAGTTGCGGGAGAAGCCCTTGGAACGGAGTCGTGAGCGCCAGCGCAATTGTGCCATCCGTGATTTGCTGCACCAATTGCTGATACGTGGATTCACCCGATTCGTAATCCAATTCGACCACGCGATGAAGCGTATCGGGGTCTAGGGAAAGCGAAGTGAAGGGAATCTTCGAGCCGGAGCCGCCCTGTTGAAGCGTGGACTCCATGAAACGGCCGATCATTCCAAAGAGATCAAGCGCATTGCGCAAAATCTTGATCCGCAATTCCGTCCAATTGTAAGCCTTGATATAAACGTCGCCAAATTGAATGGAGACCGGAGCAAGCCGCTCGGCAAATTGGGGTGGCTCGGAAAAGGCGTCAATCAAATCCTCGGTATCCAAATCATCGAGACGGATCGGCCACGAGCGGTCCACGTCAACGCGCGAACGAATGGGAGTGCAATAAGTGTGATAAATCGGATGGAAAAGATGAATCGCGGGGGCATCGGACTTTGAGGATTCGGCTCCGTTTAGCGACATGGATTGACGGAATCCGGGTCGGGTGGCTTTAGCAGGACTCAAGGTTCGATCCTCCCTTTAATGAACAGGCCGATTGCAAGCGCGGCTTCCTCTCGATTAGGATCAACCGTCGCGCGGAACAGAATGCCGCCGCACCCGACGCTCTTGCGTGGGTCGCAACGCATCCCCAATCCCCCGTTATTTTTCTTTTTCGTATGGCGCAAAAACCGTCACGCTCACAACCCACATCATTAGCTATTCAAGCGCAAGGCTTGCGACGCCGCCATTTCGCCATACGCCTGTTTCATTGTCAAGAAAAACCGGTAATTTTATCGAATTTCCTAAGAAAAATGATACTTTTTATCACATGAGCGGTTCGCAATATGAGTGAAAAGGTTCTAGTTTTCGGCAGCGCAAATATGGATTTGATCCTCCGCGTGGAGCGGCTTCCCCGTAGCGGAGAAACCGTCTTGGGCAAGGATTACTTTCAGGCCTTGGGAGGCAAGGGAGCCAACCAAGCCGTGGCCGCTTTGCGCGCGGGAGCAAGGACGACTTTCATCGCCTGCGTGGGCGATGACGCTTTGGGTCGCCAAGCCTTGGATACTTTTCAAAATGAAGGTCTTGACGTCAGCCGCTGCAAAATAACTTCCGACGCGCCAACAGGACTCGCGATGATTTGGGTCGAGGCTTCAGGCGCGAACATGATCGTCGTTAATCCCGGAGCCAATCACGCACTCCAACCTCGCGATCTCGAAAGCTGGACTTCGGAGTTTCTGGCGGAACATTCCGTCTGCGTCGCGCAGCTCGAAACGCCGCTGGAAACCGTCAAGGCGGGAATCAAGCTCGCGCATGACGCCGGATGTTTTACTATTTTGAATCCCGCTCCCGCGCGTTCATTGCACGATCTAAAGGAAATGATCCCTGATGTGGACTTGTGGGTTCCAAACGAAACGGAAGCCGAATTGCTTTCGGATGTAAAAATTGATGATGAGAATTCCGCCGCGCGCGCAATTGAAAAAATGATCAAGGATGGATTCAAGAACGTCATTCTTACGCGAGGCGAGCATGGCTCGATCGTCTCGACGCGCAGTAAAGTTGATGAGTCATTGATTCGTCCGCTACACATCTCAGCTATGGGCGTTGATGCCGTGGATACCGTCGCCGCCGGAGACACATTCGTCGGTTCACTGGCCTGCCGACTTTGCGAACTCGATCCGAAAACCGGCGACTTGCGCGAAAAACTTGAAGCATCTGCGCGATGGGCAACCCGCGCCGCCGCGATCAGCGTAACACGGCACGGCGCGCAGCCTTCGCTCCCCACTCGCGCCGAGATCGAAGCGTTAGACCTATAATTCCTAAGTTTCTTTAGATTATTTTAGAAGTACAGCCTTATTCGAGGCTTAAAATTGTAGGACAAAGCCTTACTCGCTCTTGCGCATTTGTCTGTCTTTTCTTTCGTCCCAACCCCGATTACAATCAACAAACTGTTTAAGCATAATCACACGCGTCGGGAACAAAGAGGGCCGACACTCCGGAGCAAAAAAAGCTCCACGGGTTGAACGAACCAAAATAGAATTTTCCTTCAACTAACCCACCTAACAAACCAACCACACACCAACCATCCCACCTTTATATGGGGCGGTCATCCGAAAGGGCGACTGCCCCATATCCTTTTTTAGGGGAAATTTTTTCAGGAATTTATTTCACGCAGAGGCGCAGAGAACGCAGAGCGGGAAGAATTGAGACAAACATTTGCATCGTAAGCGGCGAATCTACGTAATGCACCGCGACCTCTGCGCCTCCATGTGGAGATTCTTTGTCAGTAATTTCCGGGTCGCGCCAACTGCGTGAAAACACCCTCCTTGCGCCTCTGCGTCTTTGCGCCTTTGCGTTAACTTCTTTCAATCCGGTCTTTTTCCGCGCGGCTTGGCGACCTGCATCCGCGCGCGGCCGCACTTCGGGCAGATCCACTTTCGCTTCTTGTGGAACGACCGCTTCTCCTCGCGCATTTTTGTTTTGCAGCGTTTGCAGTGCACGTTATATCCCGATTCGTTTCATTTATGTTCCCCCGGCTCAAAAACCTCGGCGCGGATCATCTCGCGGATTTGGGAGAGGTCTTGAGCTATGGCATCTACCGCGGGGGTTCCGCCCCACGTTGTATTGTCGCTGAATAACATGCCCATTAGCGCCCCGCAAATGAGGCTTAGAAAAAGGCCCGCAATCTTTGCGCCCATGTATTCACCCTCGGCTCCGTTTCTTATCGTTTCAAATGCAAAGCTAATCAAGCAACCCGCTGGGCACATAAGCGCGAACCAAACTACAATCGCCCGCAAGCTTCTGCCCGATAATCGCGCCATGGAATAAAATGGACGAGGCCTCCATTCCAGTCGCGCCTTTGCCGCGCGCACGGAGCGCGTGATCCCGCCCAGAACAAAATATGGGGTCGCTCCAAGACCGATCAAGACTGCAACGGTAAAGAATACAAAGGCTAGCCCCCCGATCCAGTATGCCGGATGCTTTGGGATCATCAGACCCAAGCCGGTTAGAAATCCTGCAGCCGCGCTACAAAATCGTATCGTCTCGTAGCGACGCGAAATGCTCGATGCCCAAAGCGCGGAGAGTATGTCGGTGTCGCTGATTCCCGACTCGATGAAATCGGCGAAGTCTTGTTTGTTTAGACCGAGTAGATTGAATTGCATCACACGTCCTTGATTTGCCAACCACATCGCCCCAAGCACTACCAAGATAAAGAATATGGACACCGGTCCGCTGAGCAGACACGAAATGAAAACAGCCGCGACCAAACATCCTGGCGAACCGACTATGGAAATTCCGCGACGCTTTTGCCGGAACTTGATCATCCGAAAGACGGCGTTGTTTTCCATGTTGCCCAGTCGCGGTTCGCGGGCGATGGCGCGTTCGGAAGGAAAATCGCCGGGAGTGAGGCTCCAAGCGTCTTTGCGTCGGCGGGTCATTGAACTTGAACTTCCGTGAGTCCCTTAGGTGATCGCAGTAACGTTTTGCAGTTTTCTAAGCGCCAAGGGCGCGGATTCATAGTAGCCTGGGGCATCGCCCCAGGAAAATTGTCATAAAGTCCAAGGGCTGAAAGCCCGAACCAATTGGCACGGGCTTTCAGCCCTTGGATCATTAAGGTAACCATACCCTGGGGCGTTGCCCCAGGCTGGCAATGGCGCGCGCCTTCGGTGCTTAAGAGAGATTTAAGGTTCCGGGAAAGGGATAGTTGAAGGATCAAGTTCATTTGACGAACTCAGGTTTTGCGGTCAAGCCGAGCGACCATTCATAAAGCCGCGAGAATTTTTCTGCGCAGTGCCGCCAATCGAATTCGGTTTCGACAAGCTCTCGTCCTTTGAGTCCCATCGCGCGAAGGGTATCGGGAGATTGCGTCATGGCTTCTTCGAGCGCCGTTGTCAGTCCCGATTCGCCGAAGGGATAGTTCCATCCGCAATTTGTTTCTACAACCCTGCGCCACGGCGTTCGATCGGAGGCGATGACCGGCGTACCGCACGCGAGCGCTTCAGGGACGACGAATCCGAAGTTTTCGTTATGCGACGGCAGAACCAAGATTTCCGCGCGGCGGAGTAACGCAAGTTTCCGCTCGCCAGAAACGGCGGGAAGAAACGTCACGCGATCCCGAATCCCCGCGCGATCCGCCTCGGCCATGAGCGATTCGAGCGTCCCCTCCGCGTTCGGTCCGGCAAAGACCAAATGCCAATCCGAAAATTTTTGCGATAACCGTTTCCAAGCTCCGAGCAAATGTTCGGGCGCTTTGACCGGATGAAGTCTTCCCAGAAATAAAAGGATGCGGCGATCTTTGAGGTAGGTCGGGTCTCCCGACCCGACGTCGGCACTGGAGAGCCGACCTACACCTTCGGATGTGATTTTCGAGAACGAATCTAGCGCGTTCATTTGTTCTGCAATGGAATCAGGCGTCGGCAAATTAGGATCGGGATAATCGGCGACGCGAACGCCCCACGGGATGACCGCGATGGGAACGCCGAGTCCGAACGACGCAATATCGGCGGCTTCCGATTCCGATGCAGCGACGATGCATGCCGCGCGACGCAATCCGTGTTTCTCGATGAGATGATAGATCGGCCATTTTTTTATTCGCGATCGCCGGAACGACCACGGACCCAACATGCCGTGCGGCGAAATGATGAGCGGTTTATCCCCCGCGCGTGCCGCCGAATAAGCCGTGTGATTGGCGTGAATCCAAAGTCCGTGCGAATGGATGATTCCGGGAGCGCCGACGTCCTCGTCGGTAACTGCGCCTGAGGACACGCGCGCTCCCAGAAATTCTTTTGCGTGGCGAGCCAACCGCGGCGAAAAGTTGTAAGGGGAGGGGCCAATACTTTTAAACGCCTGCCACTTCGGCGAGGGGAGGATTGGGGGAGTTCCACGCCAATCGGGATCGCTATGACCTAATAAATGAACGCGCCCATCACCCAAATTTTGCGTTTGTGCCGAAGCGAGTTCCCAAACTGCTTTGGCCACTCCCGCGCCTTGTTCCGATAAAGCGCCCATAAAATGAAAGACGGTGTAGGAAGAGGTTTCGCGCATGAAGAGAATACCTTACCGCAAAGAGCGCCAAGAACGCGAAGGAACTACGAATTCAATGTGAGTTATTTCGCTATTCGTTCATTCCGTCCATCCTCTCCAGCCCTGTCAAAAAATCTTGTCGCTTATTTCGGTTAATCCTTGATCTTGATGGAGGCGTGGTGTTTAATACGCGACGACCGCGCTGTACTTTCGGAAGTTTTCCATTGTGCTACGGCGTCGGCGGGCATTTGAGGTTGGAGATTCCGACCTTATTTTTTGCCCGAAGGTTGTGAAAAAGTTCACGAATAGGAGTGGCTCCGGATGGAAGCAGAACCAATCAAATATGGCCGATGGCTCCCGCCCGATTTTTCCGAACATGGGCACGGCATTGATAATCTCATCTTCCTTTTGCACATCGTCATGTTGCTCCTTTTCGTCGGTTGGGGCATTTTCTACGTCTATTGTCTGATTAAGTTCCGCCGAAGCGTCCACCCGAAGGCCGAATACAAATTGATTAAGGGTTCCGCCTCAAAGGTGGTTGAAGTCGCCGTCATTGTTGTCGAACTCTGCCTCCTTTTCGGGCTTTCGGTGCCGATTTGGGCGGAATATAGGACTGTTTCCAAAGATATCAAGGATCCCGTCCACGTTCGCGTGGTTGCCCAGCAATTCGCTTGGAACATCCATTATCCCGGTGCGGATGGGAAATTTGGTAAGACAGATCCCAGTAAGGTCAGCGATGCCAATCCGATGGGGCGTGATATGGACGATCCCGACGGCAAGGACGACATCGAACAACTGAACAACCTCTATATCCCGGTGGATCGCGACATCGTTCTCGATATCCAATCGAAGGACGTCATTCACTCCTTTTTCGTGCCGATCCTTCGGATCAAACAGGACGCCATTCCCGGCATGAGGATTCCGATCCACTTCAAAGCGAAGAAGACCGGAAAAATCGAGATCGCCTGTGCGCAGCTTTGCGGCAACTCGCACTTCCGGATGCGGGGCGAAGTCATCATTCAAACTGCCGAGGAATTTGATAAATGGGCCTCTTCGGCCAACGTAGTTGAAGAATTCGACGAAGAACTCTAGGTAACGGAGGAAGCAAGATGAGCGACCACGCTCCTCACGCGGATCATCACTCTCACGGCGACGCCCACGCGGGTCACGACCACGGTCATGAACTGCCGTTTTGGCGGAAGTATATTTTCTCGGTGGATCACAAGGTCATCGGCATTCAATATGCCGTGACCGCGCTGCTCTTCATGCTGTTTGGATTCATCCTGATATCGCTCATGCGTTGGCAGTTGGCCTTCCCCGGCCAACCGATTCCGTTCTTTGGTAGCCTGCTCCCCGCGACGATGGTTGATGCCAAGGGAATCATGATTCCCGATTTTTACAACTCTCTAGGCGCGATGCACGGAACGATCATGGTTTTCCTTGGAGTCGTTCCTCTCGCCGTCGGCGGTTTCGGCAACTACGTCATGCCGCTTCAAATCGGCGCACCCGATATGGCTTTCCCGAAACTCAACATGATGAGCTACTGGGTTTTCTTTGTCGGCGGCGTGATCATGTTCGGGAGCTTTTTTCTTAAAGACCTTCCCGCGCAATCCGGCTGGACTTCCTATCCTCCGCTAGCCGTCATCGCACCTTCGGGTCAGACGTGGTGGCTCATGGGGATGGTTTTCCTGATTACCTCGTCGCTTTTGGGTTCGGTCAATTTCATAGTCACCATCGCGCATCTCCGGGTCGAAGGCTTGACCCTCTGGCGGATGCCGTTCTTCACCTGGGCGCAGCTTGTCACGGCGGTGTTGCTCCTGCTCGCGTTCCCTCCGCTCGAAGCGGCGGGCGTCCTTCAACTTATGGATCGGGTTGCCGGCACGAGTTTCTTCATGCCGAGCGGTCTCGTCGTCAGCGGTGAGCAGCTTCCGTTCGTCGGGGGCGGTAATCCGCTTCTCTGGCAGCACCTGTTCTGGTTCCTCGCCCATCCCGAAGTTTACGTTCTCATCCTTCCCGCGTTCGGCATCATTGCGGAGATCATCGCGAACAACACCCGCAAGCCGCTCTGGGGATTCAAGATGCTGGTTATTGCAATTATAGGCCTCGGTTTCATGTCATTCATCGTTTGGGCGCATCACATGTTTATGACGGGCATGGGAACGGTGATGAGCACTTTCTTCCAGATTACAACGATGATCATTTCGATTCCCTCGGTCATTCTGCTTTCGTGTTTGATTCTGAGCCTTTGGGGAGCGTCCATCCGGTTCAATACTCCAATGCTTTTCGCGCTGGCTTTCCTTCCGATGTTCGCCATCGGCGGTTTGACGGGATTACCGCTTGGACTTACTTCCTCAGACATTTACCTTCACGATACCTACTACGTCATCGGTCACTTCCATTACGTCGTCGCGCCGGGAACGATCTTCGGGCTTTTTGCGGGCATCTATTACTGGTACCCGAAAGCCACCGGACGCAAGATGAGCGAGGTTCTGGGCAAGACGCACTTCTGGATTTCGTTCATTTGCATGAATGGGATTTTCTTGCCGATGTTCTTCCAAGGTATGGCGGGAGCGCTTCGTCGCGGCTACGATCCTTCGGTTTATCAATACAACGAAGGGGTGCTGGGACTCATGCGGATGACCTCGGTTTCCGCGTGGATCATGCTCGTCGGGCAGATTCCGTTCATCATCAACTTCTTCGGCTCGATCTTCTTCGGTAAGAAAGTTTCCGATAATCCGTGGGAAGCGACGACGCTCGAATGGCTCGCCCCTTCGCCCCCGCCGCACGGCAATTTCTTGTCCGTTCCAAAGGTCTATCGCGATCCCTACGAATACAGTGTGCCGGGTCATAGCTCGGATTACTGGCCGCAATTTCAAGCCGAGGAGACGAAGTAAATGTCCGCCGTTGCCGAAATCAAACACATCGTCGAGCCGCATCCCGTCACGGGAATTAATAACGGCAAGTTCGGGCTTTGGCTCTTTCTCGCCTCCGAAGTCATGCTGTTCGGCGCGCTCTTTTCGAGCTACATTCTCCTTCGCACCGGTTCGGATGAATGGCTGCCCGGATACGAAATGGAGCTGAGCACGCCGATTGGGTTCGTCAACACGCTGATTCTGATTGGCTCGTCGCTCACGATTGTCATGGCGTGGGCCGCGCTCAAGATGAACCAGTTTGACAAGTACAAGTTCTACATGGGACTGACGATTTTAGCCGCGCTTGCGTTCTTCGTGATCAAAATCCTATTTGAATACATTCCGAAGTTCAGCCACGACCACTACCCCTCGACGAACAATTATTACGGCATCTACTTTACGATCACCGGATTGCACGCGCTTCACGTCCTGGGCGGCGTCGTCGTCAATACTTACTTCCTCTTCCCCGGCGCGGCGATGTGGAAAACCGAACCGGATCGGTTCACCGGACGGATCGAGTGCGCCGGACTTTACTGGCACTTTGTGGATCTCGTTTGGATTTTTGCCTTCCCGATCTTATACTTGCTCTAGGAGACGATCATGAGCGGCCATCACGATTCGCCTGAGGAAATCAAAAAGCACCTACCGTTGTATTACACGATTGGCGGTGCCCTTTTCGCGGGGACAATTATCACCGTCTTCGTCGCAAGCTTTATTCATTTTTCAACGCTCTTCATGACCGTCACGGTTGCGTTGCTCATCGCATGCGTCAAAGGTTCGCTCGTCGGCGCAGTTTTCATGCACTTGAAGGGCGAGAAGGCCGTGATCTGGGGGACGCTTGCCCTCACCTTCATATTCTTTGTTGTCCTTATGGCGCTCCCCGTTTTGACGACTGAAGAGGGCGCGGGAGAAAGAATTACCCCGTTTGTAAGTATGAAAGATGCTCACTCTGCGCATGGCGAAGGTCATGACGCGGGGCATGAGGCAAAATCGGGTGAAGCGACCCATGCTCCGGAAGCAAGCGATGCGCACGTTCCTGAAGCTCCAGCTCCAGCTGCGGCTCCAGC
This sequence comes from uncultured Candidatus Sumerlaeota bacterium, assembly GCA_964586185.1. Lineage (GTDB taxonomy): Bacteria > Sumerlaeota > Sumerlaeia > MVZB01 > JAJFLK01 > CAZPIK01. The sequence goes on from CAZPIK010000043.1 coordinate 15,370, forward strand.
TGAATCTGTGCCTGCTGCTGAAGCTCCGGTCCCAGCGGCTCCCGCTGAATCCGTGCCCGCAACCGATGCCCCGGCAGCCGAACCGGCCGCTGCTCCGGCTGCGGAAGTTCCGCCCACAAACTGATTCGAAAATAGAAAGGGGGTTCTATCATGGGACTCAAGGCCTTTCATCTCTTCTTCATCGCCATTTCATTGTTGTTTCTCGCTCCCTTCGGATTTTGGGAAATCAATCGCTACGGAACGACCAATAACATTGGCGATCTGGCGTTGGGAATTTTTTCCCTTGCTGCGACCGTTCTTATGCTCGTTTACGGCAAGTGGTTTCTGAGCAAGCTTAAGGGAATTGGATACCTTTGATTCGAATTTACGGGAGGTCGCGATTCATGAAGCTTAAAAATCTGGCAACGCTGCTGATGGTTTCATTTCTTACGGTTTCTGCCTCACCGATTTGGGCGTGCTCGGTTTGCTTCGGTGATCCCAATTCGTCCATGGTCAAGGGCGCAAAAGCCGGAATCATCTTCCTCGCCATTATGATTTACGGATTGCTCATGGGGATGGGGGGAGTGGTTGCATTTTGGGTTTATCGCGCGAAAAAACTCGCGGCGACCAATGCAGTGAATAGCGTTTCCCCAACGGTCGCTTCTTAAATTTTATTCAACCGCTTCGAAATGAATGCGCTTGCAATGACCTCGCTCGTTTGATACAAAGAGCGGTTTTTGTGCGGGCGGCGGTGTCGTCTGCAGGCCTTCCCGGAGCTTGGGATTCCGGGGCTGGTTCTTTAAACACACCCAACTTACCGATTTCCAACGGATTTCGGCGGGCGGGTTACGCTTCAAAAAATGTCGCGTGATCCCGGGTAAAATGTGTTTGACTTGATCCGGGTAAACGGGCAGAATCACGAGTTCGGCCAGTGCAGGCCAATAGCTCAACTGGCAGAGCACCGGTCTCCAAAACCGGGGGTTGGGGGTTCAAGTCCCTCTTGGCCTGCCATCTTTTGGTTGCCGAGTGGGTTTATTTCATTGGGGTTGGATGCAAATCCGGCCTGCGGATAGGGTGATCATGCAATACGTGGTTTATGGCGTTCTGGGGCTGATCCTCGTCATTGTTGCGGCGCTCATTGCGGCCAATTTTGCAAAGTTAGTCGCGTTTATGGGTTCGATCAAGTCCTTCTACTATGAGGTTCGCGCCGAAATGAAGCGCGTTTCTTGGCCGACGCGGGATGAGGTTATCAGTTCGACGATTCTCGTCGGAATTTCGACCGTCGTTTTGACCGTCCTGATTGGCGGCGTGGATAGCGTGCTTGGAGCGGTCGTCGGCATCTTTTTTTCGGGCGAATAAAGTTTATTGGAAGTTCAAATTTAGGGAAGCAGGAAAGTGATGATGACAGCGGAGGAAGCGACAGCGGCAACGGAATCGGCGAATACCAAGCGCTGGTTTGCCGTTCAGACCTATTCGAGCTTCGAGAATAAAGTTAAGCAGGGAATCGAGCACAAAGCGGCGCTTGAGGGGCTGCGCGAAAAAATTGCCCGCGTCGTGATCCCGACCGAAACGGTCGTTGAGATCAAGGGGGGCAAGAAGCGTTCGATCACGCGCGCGCTCATGCCGGGATACGTCCTTGTCGAGATCGAGCCGGTCGAAGAAATTTTCAACTTCATCAAGGAAATCAAAGGCGTTTCAAGTTTCGTCGGCGATGGGCACATGCCGACGCCGCTGGGTCCCGATGAAGTCGGCAATCTCCTCAACATCATGGAGGATAAGCACGAGAAGCCGAAGCCCAAGGCGACGTTCCGCAAGGGCGATCAGATCAAGGTTGTCGAGGGGCCGTTCGCGAATTTCATCGGCAGCGTCGAAGGCGTGGATCAGGACAAGGGGAAACTCACGGTTATGGTTTCGATCTTTGGACGGCCTACGCCGGTTGAGTTGGATATGTTGCAGGTAGAGGCGACGTAAGAAATCAATCGAGCAAGATTACGAGCACGATTACGAAAAGTAAGATCAGGGGAATAAGATAAAATGGCAAAGAAGGAAGTCACCAAAGTCAAATTGCAGATTCCGAGCGGGCAGGCGAATCCGGCTCCTCCGATTGGTCCCGCCTTGGGTCAACATGGCGTGAACATCATGGAATTCTGCAAACAGTTCAACGCGAAGACCAAAGATAATCCCGGACTCATCGTTCCGGCGGTTATCACGATTTATAGCGACCGGTCGTTCACGTTCATTCTCAAGACTCCGCCCGCGGCGGTACTTTTGAAGAAGGAAATCGGCTTGGCCAAGGGATCGGCGCGCCCGAACAAAGACAAGGTCGGGAAGATTGCGCGGTCGGCGGTCGCCAAAATCGCCAAGATGAAAATGGAAGATATGAATGCCTCAGACCTCGAAGCGGCGACTTCGATGGTTGCGGGAACGGCCCGTTCGATGGGCATTGATGTGATTGAAGGGTAATCAAGGAGCGAGCTAAAGATGGCGCGGGGCAAAAAATACAACGTCGCGGCGGAGAAAATCACGGCGCGCAAAAAATACGAACTGGCCGAAGCGGTGCGTCTTTTAAAGGCGGCACACTTCGCCAAGTTCAATGAGAGCGTGGATTTGCAAATCCGGCTCGGAGTTGATCCGCGCAACTCGGAACAGCAGGTTCGCGGGACGGTCGTTCTTCCGCATGGCACGGGCAAGTCGGTGCGGGTTGCGGTCTTCGCCAAAGGCGATCAGGCCTCAGCCGCGACCGAAGCCGGAGCCGAATTCGTTGGCGCGGAAGATTTGATCGAGAAGATTGAAAAGGGCTGGACTGATTTCGACGCCGCCGTCGCAACGCCCGACATGATGCGGATCGTATCCAAGGTCGCCAAGACACTCGGACCCCGCGGACTTATGCCAAACCCGAAGGCCGGAACGGTCAGCCCGAACGTGGGGCAGGTCGTCAAGGAACTCAAGGCGGGCAAAGTCGAATACAAGCTTGACCGTCAGGCGATCATCCACTGCACGGTGGGCAAGATCGAATTCGCGGAGCGTCAACTCGTCGAGAACATTCAGTTGCTGCTCGACGCCGTTCATAAAGCGCGTCCAGCGTCGGCCAAGGGGACTTTCATGAAGTCGGTCGCGCTGAGTTCGACGATGGGACCCGGTATCCGGGTCAATTACGCCGAATAGGTTCGGCAAGTTTTTTCCGCCTGTCCCTGTGGACGGGCATAACGCCAAAGAAGGCGGGTCGTGGCTCCGCGTTCCGGAGACCCGGCAATGAGCGCAAAGGATCGTTGTGCGCTCGCCCGCTCAGGCCGAGAGGAGGTGATGACCGTGGCTCGTCCCGAAAAGGTCGAACAGGTCGCG
>CAZPIK010000044.1:0-18032 GCA_964586185.1 uncultured Candidatus Sumerlaeota bacterium
CACCGATTTGGAGCAGTTTCCAGAATCTATTTGGAGCGCAAGTTGGGACGTTTTTCTTCTGCCTAATCCAAATCCACCCATCGGAACTTACTATGACACCGCAATTTTGGAGCGTCTAGCCGACCGCGGCGGGCTTTTGATTCTTGACGAAGCGTATATTGATTTCGTAAATGGTCGCGGCGCGATTGATTTCATGCGTCGGCGGGAAAACGTCGCCATCTCGCGAACGTTTTCAAAATCATACGGCCTCGCGGGAATGCGCGTCGGATACGCCCTAGCGCCGCCTCATATCATTGAAACGCTTTCCAAATTAGCGGATTCGTATAACGTCAATCGCGTGTCGCAGGCGGCTGCGCTCGCGGCTATAGAGTCATCGTCATACTATTCCGAACGGGCCTGCTGGATTTGTCGCGATCGCGATTGGCTGCGCAATGAGCTGATCGGGCGCGGTTTTATTGTGCCCAAAAGCCATGGCAATTTTATTTTCGCCCGGCATCCGAAGGCGCGGGAGATTTTCCAATTTCTTCGCGATAAAAAAATCCTCGTCCGCTATTTTCCGATCCCGCTTCTTGCCGATGGTCTTCGCATCACGATTGGAACTCGAGATCAACTCGACGCCTTGCTGTCCACGATTGACGTTTATCTCAAAATTTAGGTCAGGCTCATGAATTCAACTCCTGAAACCAAAATCGCCGCCCAACCTCCAGCCTCACCCCCTTGGCGTCGTCCCTTCTTTTCCGTTTCGCTGATCATCTTCGCTCTTGTCGTATTAGGCGGACTCTTCTTCTTTTATACACAACCCGCGTATTCCTTAACTTTCGATTCCAAACGCGCGATGGCTGACATCAAGAAACAATGCGATTTCGGTCCGCGCATTCCGGGAACCCCCGGCCACATCGCCTGCCGCGATTGGATCAAGGATGAAATCCAAAAAACGGGTCTTCATGTTTGGGAGCAACCCTTCAAGACCGATTTGGCTCTCATTGGGCAGACCGGCGTTCCGGCGTTTAATCTTTGGGGATTGCCCGCGCCGCTCGAAACCATGGACCACCTTACCACGCCGTTTCTGGTGATCAGCGCGCATTGGGACACAAGACCCAAAGCCGATCAAGAAAAGGACCCGACCCATAAAGAGAAGCCGATCCTCGGCGCAAACGACGGTGGCTCCGGCGTCGCGATGGCGCTTGAAATCGCCCGCGCAGTCAAAGGGACTCCCCTCGCGCAGCGTCTCGTCCTCATTTTTTTCGACGCCGAGGACTCAGGCATCGAGAATCGCCCCACAACATATTGCCTCGGCGCCCATTACGCGGCGGCGCACTTGCCACCTTGGTTCAAACGGATCGTGAATGGCGTCAACCTCGACATGGTCGCGGGCAAGGGAATTCAGTTGCGCAGGGAAATGGCCAGCCAAATCGCCGCGCCTCATGCCGTCAAGCTCCTATGGAAAATCGGACGCGATCTAGCCCCGGAAATTTTTCTCGACGAAGACATGGGGAAGATTGTTGATGACCATCTTGCTTTCACCAACAAGCAAATTCCTTATTTGAACGTCATTGGTTGGGGTTATCCGGAGTGGCATACGCTTCGCGACGTTCCCGAATCCTGTGATGAGCAGGCAATGAAAAAAATCGGCACGGTCATGCTCGAATTCGCCAAACGGCATGTGCGCTGAGCACGAAGCCAGAAGTAGGAAGAGTGAAGTAAGAAAAACCTTTCGTTCTGATTTCTTACTTCTCACTTCACTCTTCTCACTTCATTTATTGCTTCCCCGACTCCTCCATCGGGATTGGCCTTGAATCATCCGGCGGAGGTTCCGTCGGCGGAACTGGTTCGCCGCGAGGGGGCACGGGCGCCGGGCGGTATTGTGAAAGCCGATCTGCTTTGTCCATGAGTCCGCGCAATTCGGCGGCCTCGGGACTCGGCGGATTTCCGGGAAAGTTCGCGTCGAAGATCGCGGCCACGTCGCGCATCGAACTTCCGCGCGACCAGTAGCTATTGCGAAGGATCTCCGCGAATTCCGCCGCGCACGCCGCAACCTTGAACGTCGCGTCGTTTGCCTCGAATGGATTGAGTATGGACCCAGTGCGAAGCGATCCCTTGATCTCTTTCACTGCCATCGCATTGCCCGGTTGCTTGTAGCGGACGTACACCGTGGCAGCAGGTGTCTCATCCAACACCTCGGCATTGTTCAGAAAGCGGACGAACTTGGGTTCGAGTTCAATCTCATACAGTGCCGTCACCGAATGCCCCGCGCCGATCTCGCCCGCGTCCACCGCGTCATTTCGGAAATCCTTGTCCGCCACGTTGCGGTTCTCAAATCCGATGAGCCGATATTGCTTCACGACCGCCGGATTGAACTCGACCTGAATCTTGGCGTCCTGCGCGATGACCTCCATCCCGCCGAGCAGGTCCTTGGAGATATACCGCTCCGCCTCTTGATCCGTATCGAGATACGAATAAGTTCCGTTCCCCTTGTCGGCAAGTTGCTCCATCAGCACGTCGTTGTAGTTCCCCATGCCGAATCCGAGCGAGGTCAGGTAGATGTTGTCCTTCGCGTATTGCGAAATGTCCCCAAGGATCGCATCGGAATGGGTGATGCCGTTGTTCGCGACGCCGTCCGAGCAAAGGATTACGCGATTGACCGCCGACGCATCGAACGCCCGCCGCGCCATCGCGTATCCAATCGTCAACCCCTCATGCACGTTGGTCGAGCCTTCGGGATTGAGCGCGCCGATGGCCGAGAGAATCGTCCCGGTCTCCGAGAGCGGTGTATGCGCCAGAACCTCGCGACCGTTCGTGCCGTAAACCGCGATGCCGATCTTGTCGCCGGATTTCAGCCGCGCCATGAGCGATTGAAGCGTCCGCTTCACGAGTCCCAATCGGTTCTCCATGTTCATCGAACCGGAGACGTCAATCACGAACGTCAGGACGAGCGGCTTGCGCGCCGATTCGGGAATCTCGCGTCCCTTGATCCCAATCCGCATGAGTTGAAACCCCTTGCCGAACGGCGACGGAGCCATCGCGCCATAAACCGCAAAATCGGCTTCCTTCGGCGCAGCATAAGCGGTCGGGAAATAATTGACGATCTCCTCGACGCGAATCGCCTCGGCGGGAGGGAGCTGGTTCCGGTTCAGGTAATTCCGAGCCATCGCATACGACGCCTTGTCCACGTCAATCGCGAAAGTCGAAAGCGCGTCCGTCGCCGTCTCGACGAACGGATTGACGCCATAATCCTTGAACGTCATATCGCTCGGATGAGTCGGATTCGGCGGACGCAAATCGCCGCGAGGAAGCGGCTCGATCATCCGCTGCGGCGCATCGGCAACGATATATGCCCGTTTGTCTCGGCTGTAATTGGCTCCCGGACCTTGAGCGTAGGAATAGCCATCAGGTGGGAGAGCAGCAGCCGCAAGTTGCGACGGCGATACGTCGTAATACATTGTAGAATCAGACGCGGATGCAGGCGGTGCGCCTGCCGACCTTCCGCCTGCATAAGCTAATTTGCGCAATGGTTCGACGGCATTGGCTATTTCACTTTTCTTTGCTGGCTCGCGCCCCACGATATTCGGTGCTGCGGCAGCTTGCTGTTTTGGTCCGGTCGGAATTCGTGCATTCTTGTTCAACCACTGGGGCTTTGTCTCCCGATTCCCTGCGGTTGCCGTTACAACGGAGGTCTCCATCGCAATGTTCCCATCATCCGCTTTCTGCTCGGCAGTCGTATTCGAAGTCCCATTCTCCAATTCCGGAATTACACGACCCACTTCCTCAAGAGAATGAGGCGCAAATGCAGGCTTGGATTCAGGAATTCCGGAATCGCTTGATGGCTCATGAAGCCGGAAAAAGTTCCTCGCTACTTGCTGAGCAGCCTTGGCGTCAGCTAATTGCTTCGATGCAGCGTGCTTGTCCCTGTTTTCGCCGACACGGCTATAATCGTTCGAATCCATGTAATAGGATTCTATTGCGCCTGCAAGCTCAGGCAGGTCACTCACCGCCCTACTACGCGGCTTTTGGTTCACCTTCTCCCACTTCGAATACACCGGCATGAGCATGATGGAAGCCGCTGCTAATCCGACACCCCAAGTCAGGATGGTTTGGATGCGGACGATCCTCGCCGAGCGGATCGGTTTGACCGCCGCTACAGCGATTCCGCCGCTACCATTCTCCAAACCCATTTCCCGTTTCATCCGGGCGATTCGGTCGCCGCCGAGCGCAGTCACTATGCTCTCGTTCTTGAGCTTACTCCCGACGACCTCAAGCGTCCCTTGGAGTTCGGACAGCTCCGCGCGGCAGGCTTCGCATTCGCCCAAATGCGCCTCGACCCGCGCCCGTTCTTCGCCCAAAAGCTCGTCAAAAAGATAGGCCGAAAGATTCGGCTCGATATGTTCGCAGTTCGTTTTCATTAGCCCCTTGCCCCCTCTCCGGATTCCCGCAGGAACCCGTTCAACTTTTTCATCGCTTGATGGATCAGGAATCCGACGTTGGAAACCGTCAGCCCCGTGATCTCGCTGATTTCCCGATAGCTCTTCCCCTCTTGTATCTTGAGCACGACGACCGACCTTTGGTTGTCGGATAGCCGCCCAAGGAGGGTTTCCAGTTCCGCCCGAGTCTCTCCCTCGATCATTTCGCGACCGGGGAGCGGCATCGGCGCGGGCGTTGGAATATGTTCCATTTGCGTCCGCATTCGAATCTCCTTCCGAATCGAATCCACGCAGAGATTATGGGCGACGCGGTGAAGCCAGACGGAAATCCGGCCTCCATCGCGTCCTTCGGGCGGGTTTTTGAAATATCGGAGAAAAACTTCCTGGACGACGTCCTGCGCCGATTCGGGATCGCGCAAAATCCGCGTCGCATATCGAAGGAGCGGAGCCTCATGCGCGGCCAGAAGCGCCTCAAAAGCGGCTTCATCCATGCGCGGCTTCACCCCCGCCCCGGAGGTCCCATCCCCATCCCACGTTTCTGCCCGTGACGATTCCATGAACTTCCTTGACTCGCGCGACGCTCAGCCCTGACTCCGACGCGCAATCGGAGGGCTTTGTTCCGCGCACCCCATTAGACGCGCTCCAACCTTATTTATTAGACCCTACCCCAAAAAAACTTTACATAAAGGGCTGCTCCTATGGGAGGAATGGGAGCTATGAGACCTATAGGACATAAGTAGGTCTTTCATCCGTCTCATAATTCCCATATTCCCCATAATTCTCATAATTCCCATGCCCAATAGCCGCCACCTCGATCTCCCGTACGGACTCTTCCATTACCTGGATTTTGGTTCCCCAGATCGCCCGCCCCTTCTCCTCTCCCACGGAACCGGACTCCACTCGTGGACTTGGAAACCGATTGCTGAAGCCCTCAACGACCGCTTTCACGTTCTTGCCTTCGATCATCGCGGCCACGGCGATTCGATTAAATCGCTCGATGACCTCGGATGGGACACCATGGCCGACGATCTTGCGTCATTCGTCGCGGCGTTGAATTTACAGAAACCCCACGTCGTCGGTCACTCGATGGGCGGCGCAACGGCGGCGTTGGCCGAAGGACGAAATCCCGGCCTTTTCGGCAGCCTGACCCTGATTGATCCCATTTTTCTCCCGCCGTCCGTTTACGGCGTCAAGATCGGCTACGAACAACAACCGATGGCCGCGCGGACGATCAAACGGCGATACGAATGGGACTCGCGCGATCAGATGATGGCGGCTTATCAAGCGAAACTCCCCTTCAAAACTTGGCGTCCCGATTCGCTCGAACTCTACGTTCACCACGGCGTCGAGGATACACCCGAGGGCAAAGTGCGGCTCAAATGCCCGCCCAAAACCGAGGCCGATTGCTACCTCGGCGGGCATCGCTGCAGCCCGTGGCCTTATCTACCCAAAATCGCCGCGCCGACTCTCATCATTCGCGGGACCGAAACCGACACAGCATCCCTAATCAAAATGGAACCCATTCTGCGCGAACTGCGGAGCGCCAAACTTGTCGAAATGCCGGGAACTCATTTTCTGCCGATGGAATACCCCGAAGCTTTGGCGAACGAAATTCTCTCGTTTGGATAGTATTTTCCACCGGTGCTTTCAGCGCCACTTCGAAAAATCCGGTTTGCGTTTCTCCATAAACGCATTCGCGCCTTCCTGCTGTTCGCCGCTCGAGAAATAATCGGGTGAGATCATCTCAACGATCCGGTGACCAGTTCCGCGCAAATAATCGAACTCCGCTTCGAACGACGCCTTCATGACTTTCAGGCAAGTCGGACTGAGCGCCAGAATTTCATCGCACCACTTCTGCACTTCTTCGTCGAGTTTCTCCATCGGCACGACCGAATTGACCAATCCCCAATCGAGCATCTGCCGCGCGGTGTATCGTCGGCAAAGGAGCCACATTTCCCGCGCGCGTTTGTGGCCAATTTGGTGCGTCAGAAAATTCACGATGGATCCGCTCGCCGGACTGCCAACCCGCGCGCCGTTCTGACCAAAGATCGCGTGTTCCGCTGCAATCGTAAAATCGCAGAAGTACGCCAGATGATTTCCGCCACCGATGGCGTAACCGTTCACCCGCGCAATAACCGGTTTGGGACATCGCCCGACGGTGTCGTTCAAATTGTAGGGCTGACCCTTGAGTCCTCCATCGGCTTCCCACTTCACGTCGCCGCCCGCGCAAAACGCCTTGTCGCCCGCGCCCGTCAACACGACAACGCCAACCGAATGATCCACTGATGCGCGCTCAAACGCATGGTTCAGTTCTTGAATCGTGACGCCCGTGAAGGCGTTGTATGACTTCGGGCGATTGATCGTGATCCGCGCCACCCCGCCCGTGATTTCGTAAAGAATGTCGGTGTAGTTCATCTCGATGTCTCCAAATGGGTGGATTATGAAAACCGCGCGTGGATAAGGCTAAGGAAATGTTGCTCAATCTTGGGAAGCGCCGCTGGATTCGACTACCTGATTAACTTGAAAAGCGTGCATCCGGCGGCTTGACGATCAAAGGTGTAGGTCGCCGTGGCTTTGGATTCCTTGCCGCATATTCCAATCAGGTAATCGGCGAAATCCGCAACCCCGCGTTCATATTCATTCAAAGCTTGCCACGCTAATTCCGATCTCTCGACGCGCAAATCGTCCGCCGAGAGTAGCCCTCGGAGCACTCTTGAGATTTCCTTTCGGCGATACCGGTAGCCTCGGTCAAATACCCAAACGAGTTCACACATCACGATCAAAGTGATGACGCCCGGTGAATTCGAGGAACATTCTTTCTCGATTAATTTGGTAGCTAGGGCGGCCTGTCGCGGATCGTCGCGAACGATGTGACGGACCAGCACGTTCGTATCGAGCGCAATCATGAGCGGCGCTTCCGAGGGGATTTGCGCAGAGAATTTCCGGCTCCCTCAGCAATGGCGTCGTTCATTTGATCCAAGGAAAGTGCCTTCACTGGCTTGCTTAATGCCCCCTTGAGGTCGCGCACCGATCCCGCAACCTTCACTACTTCAAGTCGGTCTTCATTCTTAATAATGAACTCGAGGCGGGTTCCCGCCCTGATGCCCAAACGTCGCCGTGCCTCGACGGGCAACGTCACTTGTCCTTTGGTAGTTACGGTAGTAGTCATACTTTGAACTCAATACCTTACATTTACTCCTTACATAGTCCTGCAAAAGATCACGCGCGTCAAGTCCTAGGCCCCATTCGTGACGTAGCTCCAGCGTTTCTCGAATTTGGCTTCGCGAAGCTCTTGGAGAAAATGATCGGTCGGCGTGATGGAGAATTGGCTTGACGCGTTGACGGCGACGACGCCCGATTCTCCTTCAACAAATATGCGCACGGGACAGCGTCCCTTGTGGCGTGTCATGATTTCCGTAAGCCGCGTTAGGTTCGCCTCATTGATAGCGGTATCGGACAAATGTAACCGCAGTCCCTTCACCCGCTTCTTCCGGATTTCGTCCGCGCTCATCGCCTCTTTCGCGCGGATCGTCACCCTATCATTCCAGTGATTCACCGATCCGCTAATCCAAACGACCGCGCCATCGCGGAGCACCTCGCGATACTGCGCAAAGGCGTCGGCAAAGAACGTCGCTTCGAGGGTCCCCTCAGCGTCCTCGCATGTCACGATTGCAAAAGGCCGCCCGTCCGTTTTTTGCATGCGAATCGTCGCCGAACGGATGAGTCCCATCCACGCGACTTGCTCGTCCTTTCGCATTTGTTTGAGCCGCGAAGAAGTCGTCGTCGCGAAAAGTTCGTAATCAGCCTTGTATCTTTTCAGCGGATGCCCGGAGAGATAATAGCCCGCGAGAGCTTTTTCGTATTCGAGTTTTTCCCCTTCCGGCCAATCCTCCACGAATTCAATTCGAGCCGCGCCGCGCAATCCCGCTTGATCTTCCTCGCTCATGATTTCAAAAAGCGAGCTTTGCAATTCACCCGCTTCCTTCCGGCTGAGTCCCGCGTGTTCCATGACCCTTGGCATCGCGCGCAAAAGGCTGGGACGATTGTCGCCGAAAGAGTCAAACACACCGCATTTAATGAGACATTCTACGACGCGGGAATTGAGCATTCGCGATGGGAGTCGCGAGACGAAATCTTGAATGGAAATAAATGGGCCATTCTTATCGCGCTCCTCAATGACGGCCTTGACCGCCGCCTCGCCGACATTCTTGATCCCGAGCAATCCAAAGCGAATATTTTTTCCAACGACCGTAAACGTCACGCGCGATTCATTGATGTCGGGCGGCAAAATCTCGATCCCCATCGCATTCGCCGCCGCAAAATAGGCCGACATCTTTTCGTCGTTCCCGCCAATTTCCATCGTCAGCAACTCGGCCATGAACTCGACCGGATAATGCGCCTTAAGATAGGCCGTCTGAAACGTCACCATCGTGTAGGCGGCGCTGTGCGACTTGTTGAAACCGTAGCCCGCGAATTTTTCGATCAGCGCAAAAATTTCGTCCGCTTGCGCCGCGCCCATGCCCACGGTCTTCGCGCATCCTTCAACGAAACCCTTCCGCTGTTTCGCCATCTCCTCCGCTTTTTTCTTTCCCATCGCGCGGCGGAGAATATCCGCCTGCCCAAGCGAGAACCCCGCCAGCACCTGCACGATCTGCATGACCTGCTCCTGATAAACGATGAGACCGTAAGTCTCCTTCAGGATCGGCTCCAAATTCGGATGATCATATGTAATCGGTTTTCGACCGTGTTTGCGCGCAATACACTCGGGGATGTTCTCCATCGGTCCCGGTCGGTAGAGCGAAATAAGCGCAACGACGTCCGAAAACTTTTCGGGCTTGAGCTGCTTCAGCAAATCGCGCATTCCCGAGCTTTCCAATTGAAACAGTCCGAAGGCCTCGCCCGTTTGCAGCAGCTTATAGGTCGCCGGTTCATCGAGCGGAATCTTCGCCCAATCCACCTCGATCCCGCGCGCACGCTTAAGTTCCTTAATGATCTTATCAATGAACGTCAGGGTCTTAAGTCCCAAAAAGTCCATCTTGAGAAGACCGATCTCCTCGACTTCGGTCATCGTGTATTGCGTGACGAGATCGGTCGTTCCCGCCGCAACATAAAGCGGTATCAAGTTTGAAAGGTCTTGATCGGCGATGACGACGCCCGCCGCGTGAACCGAAGTATTGCGGACGAATCCCTCGATCTCCTTCGCGGTTTCAACAAGACGCCGGACGGCGTCATCGCTTGCAACGAGTTTGCGAAGTTCCTCGCTTTCTTCGAGCGTCGTAACCAAATCAACCTTCGGGCCATCGGGAATCATCTTCGCGATCTTGTCCACGTCCTGAAGACTCATTCCCATCACGCGCCCGACGTCACGCACCGCCGCCTTGGCCTTCATCGAGGTGAACGTAATGATCTGCGCGACGTTCCGCTCGCCGTACTTTTGCTTCACATACTCGATGACTTCGCTACGTCGCTCAAAGCAGAAATCTATGTCGAAGTCAGGCATTGAAACGCGCTCAGGATTAAGGAAGCGCTCAAAGAAAAGTCCGTGCTCGAGCGGACAGAGATCGGTGATTTCAAGGCTATAAGCGACGAGACTTCCCGCGCCAGAACCGCGCCCTGGCCCAACGGGAATGCCGCGGTTTTTCGCGTAGGCAATAAAATCCCAAACAATGAGGAAATAGGACGCGAACCCCATTTGCTCGATGACGCCGAGTTCGAAATCAAGCCGTTCGCGATGCGCTGCCAACGCACGTCCGCCGTACCGCTTTTCCAATCCCGCCAGCGCAAGTTCGCGCAAATAGCCCCCTTCAGTCTTGCCATCGGGAGGATGAAATTTGGGTAGAAGCTTTTGTCCCGTCGCAATCTTTCCATTGCATCGCTCTGCGATTTCGATTGTGTTGCCAATCGCCCCATTCAAGTGCCCGAACTTCGCGATCATGTCGTCCGGCGTTTTCATGTAGAACTGATTCACGTACCGAAGCCGCTTCTCCTCGTTCACCGTCTTGCCCGTCTGGATGCAGAGCAACACGTCGTGCATCGTGTGATCCGATTCGCGGAGGTAATGGCAATCATTAGTCGCAATGAGCGGTAGGTCGTTTTTCTTCGCGAGTTCGATGATCCCGTCATTGACCCGCTTCTGCACGTCAATGCCGTGATCCATCAGCTCCATGTAAAAATTGCCGCGACCCAAAATCTGGACGTAATCATCAATGGACTTTTGAGCTGCTGGAAAATCGTCGCGCAAAAGATAATCGGCAACGACCCCCTTGAGGCAGGCCGAAGTCGCGATAAGTCCCCGCGAATTCTGCGCGAGGATTTCCTTATCAATCCGCGGCTTGTAATAAAATCCTTCGATATGCGCGAGCGAGGTCAAGCGGGATAAGTTCGCGTAACCTTCATCCGTCTCGGCGAGCAAAACAAAATGCTGATTGCGCTTGGCCTCCGTGGAGGTGCGGTCGCGACGCCCGCCCGGCGAAACATAAATCTCGCATCCGAGGATCGGTTTCACCTCGTGCTTCAGGCAGGTTTTTTGGAACTGATACGCACCGAAAAGATTGCCGTGATCGGTGAGGGCAATCGCCCCCATGCCGAGTTCCTTGACGCGAGTGCAGAGCGAATCAAACCGATTAGCCCCATCCAGCAGGCTGTACATGCTATGGCAATGAAGATGGATAAATTTACCGAGGTCGGCCATCGCAGAGTCCAGACGGACAAGATGCCCTATCTGTACCACGCGCGGCGCGAAAACTCAAAACGTCTAATGGGTTCGAGGAACGGAATCATGTGCCATTTGCGACGTCTCCATTGCGCGAGCGATGTCTCCCAGCGCCTTTGCAACGAATGCAGGTTCGCCGCCGGATTCATCCACACACGCTTCCAAATAGGCCGCCATTTCCTCACGCGTGCGAAGATGTTCGGCAACATCGTATCGTGTCGTCATTGTTTTTATGGGTTACTCACTCAAGAATAGATTTCCCAATCCGAAACCCGATTGACGTGCGGCTGAATGCCAAAATCGGGATTCGAGATATCGAAGAAAATGTTTCCGACGGCCTCAATCTTGATCCGCGCCGTCGAGGTCGTGATGTTTGGTAGGAGAACGACTTCCGTGCCATCGTTGGGCGTCGCAGCGGCAAGCGTCGTCGGGAAAGTCAATCCGCCATCGGTCGAAAGAAGAATGTTCACCGACGCCGCGCTGACGGGGGCCAAGTTGGATCCGCCCACCTGCCAATTCACAGAAATTGGACCGTCCAGCGTTGCGCTGGAATTAGGATAGATCACTTGAAACGGACCGCCGCTGCTAATCGTCACGGTCATGTCGTCAAAATCAACTCCACCCCCACCCGCATTGTTGTCCCTTACCATTACGCGGAATTTCAAGACTCGGCTCGTCGTCGGAAGCTGCTCTCCAATCGTAGTTGTATTGTTCAAGATATCCGTCAGTTTCGGGAATATTCGAGTCGGAGAAACATCAGGATCGAAACTCCTAAAAAGCGGACTTGATCCATTATCCGCAAACGGATACGACTGCGCGGGACCCAAATCGCGCTCCTCCCAGCAATAGGTTAGCGAATCAGAATTCGGGTCGTTAGCCGTCGCAGTCAAAATGAAGGGCGTGCTACGCGGAATCGTATAATTCGGCCCCGCATTTACGGTGGGTGGTGAGTTCCCTGTCGCAACTTGTATCGGGCAGGCATTGCCGTTGCTGATCGTCGAATACGCGATGATCTGGTCATAACTGATCGAATGGAAATAATCGCCGCTCGAAGATTGCAGATCGTCGCTGCCGCAAATCCCGGAGTACGAAAGGATGGTTGAGCCGCTACCCGGTTCCATCGCCGATGCGCCCATACGGTTGCCGCCGCAGAAACCCGCAAGCCCATTGAACGTATGCCCGGCGTTGAATTGATGGCCGATCTCGTGGCTGATGTAATCCACGTAAAAAGTATCGCCAATCGGAGGAGTCAGACCAGTCGCGCCAAGCGCTTTGTCGCCAGCATTACAAACGCACGCGAGAAACGCCAGCCCGCCGCCCCCATTGCCCACAACGTGCCCGATGTCGTAGTTCGCCGATAATATCACAGCGTCGAGATTGGCCTGGTTTTCATCCACCATCAAACCCACATTGCCGTTGGTATATGGATCCGCGCCGCCATTGGTATAAACGATTAAATTATTGTTCGCGACGAGCGTCATTCGAATGCAGGCGTCCGTTTCATAAATCCCCGTGACGCGGTTGATTGCGGTCACGATCGCCGCAAGACCAAGCCCAACCGTCCCGCCGTGATAGGCCGTGTATTCTCCCGTCGCAGCGCAGGCAAGACGATAATCGCGTCGCGTCGGACCCGAACTCATGAGCGAAGGCGGCGCACTTGCTTGCTTTTGTCCCCATGCGCCCTCTTCAACGGCACAAACAAACGGCTCTCCGCTTCCAACATAATCTTTACGGAAATAGGAACTATAGATCGTGTTGTCGCTCTTCGTGTGCGGATCCAAGCTATACGAACCATGCGGCGAACGCACTTGTGCGTGAAATCCCTGCGGCGTCCAATCGAAGCGAATCGTGGCGTAGGGATCGTCAACACCCTGTCCTACGAAAGTTCGAATTTCAGGAAATTTCGCGGCAAGTTCGGGAGCCATGACGGGCGACTCAACAACCGCAAAGCGCTCGAATTTTCCATCCGGACGCGGCACGGCAAACAAGATAGGCGAAGCAGAAACCCGAGCGCCCGCAACCTCCATGGGGATCGCCTGAAGCGATTCTTGGAAAGCCGATGGCGCGAGTTGGTAGGTCTTTGAAATGGGCGGGCGAATCCACGGCTCAGACGCCAGCGCCCGAGTGGGCACCGACTTTAACTCTTGCCAAATCTCTTCGCCCGTGGCCAACGACGGCGCGGCGCTGAGCTTTGCCGATAAGTTCAATACGGCAACAAACAGAAAGCTCGCTCTAAACCAATCAAAGAATTTGCACTGACCCGCCATGCCGCGCTCCCGCCATCCCTCGCAAACAGTATATTCCATTCCTGCACGGGCGTCAGAGTTCAATTTCTAGATGGACCAATCGCCATTGTATTCTTGTGGCGCGCTCGGCGTCCCACGCCCGTTCTGAACCCTCATTTGCGGTTCGCTCAAAATAACCTTGGTATGCGGCGGCATTGAATGGGTAATCCAGCACGAGCCGCCGATGACGCTCCCCTGTCCGATCACCGTCGCGCCGCCAAGCACTGTCGCCCCCGCGTAAATAACCACGTCATCCTCAAGCGTCGGATGTCGCTTGGTCGAACGGATGACCTTGCCGCTATCATCATGGTGAAAGGAAAGCGCGCCGAGCGTGACCCCTTGATAAAGTTTCACACGGTTGCCGATGACCGCCGTCGCGCCGATGACGACTCCCGTCGCGTGATCAATAAAAAAAGACCGGCCAATCGTCGCGCCGGGGTGAATATCGCAACCCGTCAAACTGTGCGCGTATTCAGACATGATGCGCGGCAACAGAGGCACGCCCAGCAAATGCAATTCATGCGCAATCCGATAAGTCGAAACCGCCTCGAATCCGGGATAGCAATATATGATCTCGTCATATCCGCTCGCGGCAGGGTCGCCATCATAAGCCGCCTGAATATCGTCCGAGAGAATTTCCCTCAGCTCCGGAAACTTCTCCATCACGACGCGCGTATCCGATTTCGCCTGCGCTGAAAAATCCGCGGCTTTTGTTTCCTCCGCACTCGCATAACTCCGCGACAAATAAATCTGCCGTTCGAGCGAACTCTCGATTCCGGCAAGCAGCGCGCCGATTTCCGATTCAAAATCCCTTTGCCGGAGCGTCCCGCCAAGCCGATGATCGGGAAACAACACATCCTTCATACGTTTCAATAATTGAATCGTCTGATCTCGACTCGGAAGCTCAGAACTTCTTAAATGATTGATCGGCAGAGGCTTTTCATACGACGCCATGAGCCGCCCCGCGACCCCGTGCGAATCGGTCGCCGGAACCGGTTCGAGAGGCTTTTTAGGCTTGGATTTCGCGGGGGGCATAATGAACTCCACCGTGATCGTAAAAGACAAAGCCCATAAATCGTTTCAAATGCACGACTTATGAGCTTTCAATTTTGGCGCGCCCGAGAAGAGTTGAACTCCTAACCTTCTGATCCGTAGTCAGACGCTCTATCCAATTGAGCTACGGGCGCAGGACTTGTTTTTTTACATCACACCCTGTCGCGAATCAATAAGAATCGATTTTCAACCCTTCATGGTGAGCCAGTTCCGCTGCCGCCCGATCGCGGAAACCAATTCGCGCTTGTGTAAGATACTATGTTTTGTTAGGTTGCATGTCTCTTGAGGTCGCATCCCTTGCGACCGTCGTTCGTTGAAAGTTCCCGAATCACCTTTTGTCGCTCCGATGCGAATCTCGGCGAAGCGTTTCTCGCGTTTCTCGCCGAAGCACAACAAGCGCAAGTTCAACCGTTCCCATTACAGCTCTGATACATGTTGTTCCGTTCAATATCCAATTCACCCGTTCACCTTAGAAGGAGAAGACCATGATGCAGCGAAAGTTCTCGATCAAACAAGCGGTCGAGGCGACAGGACTCGAAGAAAGCGAAATCCGCTTTTACGAGCGCGTATTCCGGGAATTTCTAACCTTCAGCCAACTCGATCTCGATAAAAACGAATTCTCAGAGGATCACGTTGATCTCCTCCGGCGGATCAAGGAATTGGTCCACGGCAAAGGCATGTCGCTTGATGAAGTGAAGCGTCAGCTTAAGAGCGCGCTTGCGCCGGGTTCGAACGGAAAATCCCACGGAACGAATGGACACACGAACGGCGCTGCTAACGGAAACGGGAACGGTCACGCTCATGCTTACGACGCGCAACAGCCGAGCGGTCCCTTTGCGCGGAAACCCAAACGCCTTGCCCGCGTGATTTCAATTACGAGCGGAAAAGGCGGAGTCGGCAAAACGACGGTCACCGTCAACCTCGCCATCGCATTTGCTAAACTGGGCAAGAAGGTCGCCATCTTTGACGCCGATCTCGGTCTCGCCAACGTCCATATTCTGCTCGGCGTAAAACCCAAGCTCAACATGCGTCACGTCATCGAAGACAACTTCAAACTCGATGAGGCCATCGTCGAAGGGCCGATGGGAATCAAGCTCATCAGCGGCGGTCAAGGCGTGCGCGAGATGGCAAACCTCACCGCCGATCAGCGCCGCGTTCTTCTTCGACAACTCGATCGCCTCGAAAAGGAAGTGGATATCCTTTTGATTGATACCGGCGCGGGTATTTCCGAAAACGTGCTTCGTTTCGCAACCTTCGCCGACGAGACCATCGTCGTCACGACGCCGAACATCGCCGCCGCCGCTGACGGATACTCGATCATTAAAATTCTGTTGGAGATGGAGCCGCAGAGCAAAATTGGCGTCGTCGCCAATCAAGTCGCGAGCATGTATCACAGCAAGAATGTCTTTAATCGGATCAATGCGGCTGCAATCAAACACCTGAACACCCCGCTCGGCGATTTGGGATTCATCATCGAAGACCCCAAAGTCGAGGCGGCCAATCAAGCGCGCAAACCGCTTCTCATGGAGCACCCCGATTGCGAAGCCGCAAAAAATATCATGGCCATTGCCGAAACCGTGCTGCACGGCGAGGTCTTCCGCAATCAGGTGAAGGAATCTTCATTCGAAGATTTGATGGGCGCGCTCAAACGCAGCTTCGCCGGGGTTTAAGTCTTTTTACATTTGTAGAATTTCAGGAAAGGAATCCGCCATGAACGAGCACAAGGGAAACGAATTCGAGATAGATGATCTCGTGGATCAACCGGCCAGCGGCGCGTCTCGCGAGACCATGGAGGAAAACTCCGCGCTCGCCGCCAAACATTTTAGGTTCACTTCGCACCCCTTCGCCGATTGCGTGAACCCCGAATATTTTTTTCGCACCGAATCGCACGAGGAAGCGTTCATCGCGATGAAGCGGTGCATTGAGGATCACATTTCACTTGGCCTCACGACCGCCATCAGCGGCACGGGCAAAACGCTCCTCACGCAGGTTCTCATGCAGGAACTTGACCCTCGTATCTATCAAACAATTCTTGTTCTCGCCTATCCCGGCATCACTCGCACCGCGCTCCTGCGCGAAATTTTGGGTGAGCTGGGAGTTCAGGATTTGCCGGAGAAAGCCAATATGCACAAGCTCGTCTCGCTCGTGCAGCAGCACATCATCGAGCAATACACCAAGGGAATCCGCCTTGTCCTCATCATTGACGAAGTTCATTTTCTTTCTGCTGATACGCTGCACGTTCTCCGCACGCTCAGCAACATTGAAGTCCCGGAAAATAAACTGGTCACCGTTCTGCTTTTCGGCGAACAGATTTTCCTGAACAAAATGAAGCACCCGTCTTTCCGCTCCATTTTCAGCCGGATGTTTACTCGCTCGGAAATCCGTCCGCTCGATCATGCCGAAGTGAAGCAATACATTAAGTTCCGGCTCATGATGGCGGGAGGCAAATCGGATTTGTTTCCGCACGATGCCATTGATCTCGTCCACAAAAACTCGGGCGGCATTCCGCGCGAGATCAACCGGATCTGCCACAACGCGCTTGGCCTCGCCGCGCGCGCGGGCAAAAATGCCGTCGAAGCCGCGATCATCGCGCGAATCCCGGCAACGCTCCCGATCCATAACGGCTGACGTTTACAAATCCATGCATTCGATTTCTTCAACTTCCCTCCGCACGCAAATCCGTAAGGGCGAGCTATCCCAATCGCTCCGGCGCGATCCCGATGGTTCGCTCGAAGCGCGAGAACCGGATGAACTATTCGATCTCGACGAAGCCGAAATAAACATCAAAACCGAACCGCAAACGAATGACCGAATCCACTCAACCCGCGGCGACGGGCGAGGCTGAACCGCTTCGCGTCGCGCTCGACCTCCGTCTCATCAACAACAGCGGCATCGGGTCGTATCTTTCCGGCCTGCTAAGTGGATTCGCCGCCATCCGCGCGCCAATTGAGTGGACTTTCATCGGACCCAAATGCAAAATCCCCGACGGCCTCAATGTCCATGAATGGATCGAGTTCGACGCGCCGCTGTATAGCCAACGCGAATTTTGGCATTACCCAAAAACCCCAAACGCTGATCTCTTCCACTACCCGCATTACAACCTCCCGCGCGTCTCCCCTTCCCGACGCGTCGTTACCGTGTTCGATCTCTTCCATTTGAAATACGGATCGTTCGCCAAACGCGCTTACCAACGCTTTTTTCTTTCGCGTCTCGCGTGGAGCGGCGCGCACATCACCGCCATCTCCGCCAAGACTTCCGAAGAACTTCTCGCCGCCACTTCGGTTGCTCCCGATCGCGTTCGGGTCATTCATCCCGGACCGGGTCGAACCGCGCAGACAAATTCCCGAACCAAACCGACAAAAACGATCACACTCTCGGATGGCCGGACGGTGCGCCCCCCTTGGCTCTTGACGCTAGGTATTGATCAACCGCACAAGAACGTGGATTTCCTTCTCGCTGCGACGGCGATGTGGTACCTGCGTCGCGGTGAAGGACCGCCTCTCATCTGGATGGGACCCAAAAGCGAAAATCTGCGCGAACGAACGCTCAGCATACCTGCGCAAT
>CAZPIK010000045.1:0-1417 GCA_964586185.1 uncultured Candidatus Sumerlaeota bacterium
CCTCCCACATTAATTTCATTTCTTTCCCACTCCTACTCTCTTGCTTTGGAGTGCGGCGGCTTGACGCCGTGGAATGCCGCAGCCGACCGCCGTCAAGCTGGGTCGAAGAAAAGCAGAATCACACTTGCGCACTCCAAACTTTGCGTCATTGCGCCTTTGCGATAACTTCTTCATCATGTTCATTTCTATTAAATACCTGCGCTGGCGATGGTTGTGATTTCCGAATATAAGTAAGAACGGTGGGCACCGGACGTGTGGTGCCAGCCGGGGGGACGTTTATTTTGGGGTTCTCGCGAACATGGATTGCCTTAAGTTTCTCATTGCGAAGTGAATCTCATCGAAGCGAATCTTTATCGACGTTGATCGGCGTTCATCAGCGGCAAGTCAAATAACCACATGCTGAAGAAGCCCCAACTCTATCCCCTTCTCGCGCTGGTATGGATTTGCGCCAATCTTGCGCCGCTTTATTTTCTTTGGCTCATCTGGCCGAGGCTGGCGGCGGCGCGTGAACCTTGGCCCGCGCGCAACGAGGCGCTCGTTTTCGATTTTCTTCTCGCCCTGATTTTTCCGCTGCAGCATTCCGTCTGGACGCAATCGCCCGTCAAGCGCGCGCTCAAGAATTTTTTCGGCGAGCGATTGGAGCGACCGATGTACGTCCTTGCGTCAGGCGTCGCGCTCGCCGTCACCGCTCATTTTTGGAGATGCGCCGGAACGCCCATCTGGACCTCGCCCGACTGGATGCTCTGGCCGTTCCGCGCGATTTTTCTTTTGCTGATTGCCGCGCAGGTTCATTCAACCACAGTCGTCGGTTCGAGTTTTCTTCAGGGGATTGAACACCTGAAAGCATTTGATCAAGACCGCGCGCCCCGCCAGCCCGAGTTCCGCGAGCGCGGACTCTACCGCTATATCCGCCATCCCATCGCCGCCAGCCAAGTTGTCATGGTCTGGACGACGGCCATGATGGACGCCGACCGATTTCTCCTCGCCATCATGTGGTCGGCATGGATCATCGGCGCGACCCTATTGGAAGATCGGCGGTTGGCGCGGGAATTTGGCGAAAGTTATGCCTCATATCGCCAGCGGGCGGGATTTTTCTTGCCGCATTGGCGTTATTAAGTTTTCTTCTGTTTCTTAGTCTCTCATTTTGATGTTTTTTATCGTCAAGAGAATGACATGTAAGTCATTTTGAGAATTTGATGTACGATTTATTCCTACAAAATTTCGCCGTAATCATTTAAAACGTTATATTTCAATACTATATATATATAGAATACGTGATTACTGGTATGGCTTGATTTATGCTCAAAATTTTGACGGCGGTAAGGAGTTGTTTATGTTGACCTACCGATGTCTTGTCAAGAATGGCCATGCTGGTTCGGGTCGCTATTTCGAGCGATCCGTGCTGGTTCGGGCGAGG
>CAZPIK010000045.1:1427-6945 GCA_964586185.1 uncultured Candidatus Sumerlaeota bacterium
AAAAAGGGACATCTGATGCGCACGGGTGGCAGCGTCCTAACGGTTGAGCGCGTTCAATAAAAATAAAAAAAAGATTCAAGTCGCGTTAATATCCTCCGATAACTTATGCGGGACTAGGGCACGTCCTGAACTCCCGTTGTTCAACCTCACCGCCGCCGAAAGCGCCGACCCCGCTTTCGGCGGCTTTTTTTGTGGTTCAGTCTATTCTTTGGATTCATCTGGGCTTACTATCGGCTTCCGTGTTGGAGCGGCTACTCGAGTGGAACCCTATCTCGTCGTCTATTGCGAATTAAAAGATTGCGTCTATTATCGTCCGGAACCGGCGTCGGCGTCGCAATGCCGCTGCGTTCATCCCGATAAGGCGGCTTACAACAAGACCGTTCATTGCCCGCTCTATCGAATGGATTGGCAAAAAAAGCTGAAGAGCATCGCGCCGGAGACGAAGAAACCGCGCGCAAAATACGAAGATTGATGGCGAGCATAAGGAATTTACATGACGGCCTCAAATACTCCTACGCCCGTTGATGGTTCGGTCAAGCTGGATAAAAAAGCGATCTTCGGATGGTCTATGTTCGATTTCGCGAATTCGTCCTTCACGACGGTGATCGTGACGGCGTACTTTGCGATTTATTTCACTGATGTGTTGGTGCCAGATTCTAAAAGAGGCGAGGCGCTTTGGGGACTTTGCCAGACGATCAGCCAAATCATCGTGCTTCTGACGGCGCCGCTCGTGGGCGCGCTTGCCGATTTCAGCGGCTCAAAAAAGAAATATCTGTTCATCACTTACATCGGCTGCTCAATCCTCACGATGGCGCTGGGCTTCCTCACCCCGGGCAAAGTCGTGATAGGCATGGCGCTTTACATTGTGGGAAATATTTTCTATTCGAGCGGCGAGAATATCGTCGGCGCGTTTTTGCCCGAAATCGCTCCCAAGGAAAAAATGGGGTTCATCAGCGGGCTTTCCTGGGGACTCGGTTATATTGGCGGAATTGGTTCGCTCGCGCTGGCCGCGTTTATCCTTCATGAACTTGGCGAATCGGCGGGCTATCCGTTCGTTTGGGTCATGACCGGCTTTTGGTTTCTCCTTTCGGGTATTCCAACGTTCATGTTTGTGAAGGAGCGTCCCTCCAGCGAGGTCATGCCGCCGGGTGACACAATATTCACGGTCGGATTTAAGCGTCTGAATAAAACGCTCAGCGAGGCGAAGAGGTTTCGCCAGCTATTCCGGTTCCTCCTCATCTTTGTTTTGATTTATGCGGGATTGAATGCGGTCGTTGCATTCGCTTCGATTATCGCTAAGCAGACGCTTCACTTTGGTGTGGCCGAACTCGCCAAATTCCTCATCCTTACCAACGTCGTCGCCGTCATTGGGGCGTGGAGTTGGGGTTTGCTTCAAGATCGGATCGGCAGCATTTGGGCGATACGGCTTTCGCTTCTGACTTGGCTTTTTGCGCTCGTTCTCGTCATGTGCATCAAGCCGGTTCCAGAAGGCGAAGAGATTTCGGACACGGCCAAGATGCTCTTTTGGATCGCAGGCGGATTCGTCGGCGTCGGGATGGGAGCAACGTCATCTTCCTGTCGCGCGCTCGTCGGACTCTTCAGTCCGCAAGATCGTTGCGGGGAATTTTTTGGTCTCTGGGGAATGTTCGGCAAACTCGGCGTCGTGATTGGTCCTTTAACGTTCGGCGTCGTGAGCGCGGCGATGAACGACATGCGATGGGCCGAAGGCGCAATTGGGTTATACTTCATCGCAAGCTTCCTTCTGCTGAGTTTCGTCAACGAACGAGAAGGTCGCGAAGCGGCACAGCATGCGGTGTAAGCCTATCTCGGTAGGACTGTCGCATTTGCAATTATCGGCCTAACTCAAGTATCATGACTGCATGACCATCATCGCAACAGTTCGTGAGGGACGAATCGAGCTTCCTGCGAATCTCGAACTCCCGGACGGCACCGAGGTACGTATTGAGGTTTCGGAGTCGGAACCGATTTCCCGAAAGACATCACGAGAAGTCAATCTACCGACTTTTCGTGGGGATGGCCTACAGCCCGGTGTTGTTCTCGATGACTCACGTTTACTTCGTCGGATTATGGAAGAAGATCGAAAACCCTCGCAGTTACTTTGATGGCGATGCTACTGCCTGACGTCAACATCCTAGTTTATGCGCAGCGTGAAGAAATGCCGCAGCACCCACCAGCCAAAGAGTGGCTCACTCGGGCTTTGGACGGTGACGAACCCGTCGGCGTTTTTGAAATGACGCTGGCCAGTTTTGTTCGGATCGTCACCAACCGCCGTATCTTCAAGACCCCCACTCCGATATCGGATGCCCTGGCGTTTGCCGAGGCGCTTCGCGCGTCTCCCGCTGCCCAGCTTGTCTTGCCGCAGGCAAGCCATTGGAAAATTTTTGAACGACTTTGCCGGGAGACACCGATCCAAGGTGATGATGTTCCAGACGCCTACCTTGCCGCTCTGGCCATTGAGCTTGACGCGGAGCTAATCACTACTGATCGTGGATTCTCGCGCTTTAGTAACCTCAAGTGGCGAAACCCGTTATGAGATCGCGGAGGAACGCAAATCATGGCGAATTGGCTAAGTCAATCAGAGTGGGGACTCATTGGCATATTCATACTCTTGCTCCTTCTGGCTACACCCTTGGTAGGCATCTTGATCGGCTTTTTGGGACTTTCCCATTCCATCCGCTTTGCCGCGAAAAGTCCTTGTCCAAAGTGCGGGATTCCTCTGGGGAGTAAGGTGATTAAAGATTCGCAAAAGCGCTTTGAGGAAAGGATGATGGGCGATAGGTCGAGATTTCCGGGCGCCAGGTTCTTGTCCCGAAGAATTGCATGCTGGAATTTCGAATGTCCCCAGTGCCGGACCATCCTTCACTTCGAACCCGGCACGAACAATCTGTACGAATGATCCCGCTTGATATTATTCATTGCAGGAAGACTATCGCTGATTGAACTTTGTATATGACACGGTGGGTTTTGAAATGTTCCTTTTCACGCGCAATGCAACTTTGATCGGCTTTCTCGCCGCCCTTGCGCTTTCGTGCGCGGCGATTGCGGGGAAATCGGAAGAAACTAAACCGAAAAGCGCCGACGCGCCCGCGCACGATTTCGCCTCGTGGGGCGAGGATCACGTCGGCAAACCGTTGCCCGATTACGTCACGGGCGACGAGTGTCTTTTCTGTCATCGCAACGACATCGGCCCCAAGTGGCCTGTGAATCGTCACGGGCGAACCATGCGGTTTAAGCGCACGGACGAGCCGCCGGTCAATGAAGTCGCGGAATTGGAAAAAGTTCCCGCTCTCAAGGAATTCGTCGAGCAGGTCGAAATGGTCATGGGGCGGAAGGAAAAAATTCGGTTCCTGAAACCAAACGCCGCTTACGGAAAGATGGACATCGCGAACGTCGAGATGATCCCGGCGGCGAAGGATCGCCCCGTTAAATTCCTGCACGCCGAAAAGCCCGCGTGGGACGAGACGACCTTTTCCGAAAAATGCGCGGGATGCCACGCGACGGCGGTCGAGACCGAGTCGCGCGCGTTTGCCGCCTTCGCCCTCGATTGCTATGCCTGCCACGGATCCGTGACACTCAATCACACGAACGACACGTCGCTGATGCTCCTTTCGAAAAAACGGAAAGACGAACCGCGCGTCATCGCCTCAGCGTGCGGTCAATGCCACTTGCGCGGCGGAACATCAAAATCTACGGGACTGCCTTATCCCAACCAATTCGTCGCGGGGGATAATCTCTTTAAGGATTACGTGGCTGATTTTTCCGACGCCCATCTTGCGAAACTCGATCCCGGCGAGCGGCATATTTTCCGCAACGTCCGCGACATGGCCTCGGGCGCGACCGCGACGACCTGCGTCTCGTGCCATAAGGTCCACGAAAATTCCTCGACTCCGCACCGCGGCATCGAGGAGGAACCAGTTTGCTTCGATTGCCACAACCACGAAGGCCCCAAGAAGAAAACGATTCCTTACGAGCGGCACAGCGAGACGTGCAGTTACTAACACTGCGCAATCTGCGGAAACCTGCCTTGAATCATCCGCAGATGACGCAGATTTTGTGCTGGCGTGACGACGTATCATGCGAATTGAAATAACTTGGTATGCGTAGTATAGGTTCTTAACGATCCGTAGCCCTGCGCGCGAATTTTTCTACTCTTCACGGAGAATCACGTCCATGACCTGTGCGCTGGGACCGAAGCGAATGCTCGTTACTTTGATTCGCGGGCCTCCTGCGACTGAAGTATGTCAGAGTGCCCTTCACTTAAATTCATCGCCTGAAATTCCAAAACCAGAATGCCTATCCGGCAGTGACCGAGGTCAGCATCGTGGATGCGGAAGGCATTTTTTGAATTCAACAAGGAGAATGGAACATATTATGAAAACGAACATCAACAACGGGAAATGCGCGCGTGTGAAATATCTGAATCTTGTCATGTCTATGATCCCCGTGCTCATCGTGCTCGTAATTGCGTCACCGATTTGGGCTGCGCTGGGCGATCTGTTGCTCGCGATTCCAAATCCCTCTGCCGATTCGCAGGATACTTTTGGACGACCTGTAGTTGCTGTGGGAAACAATATCTTGGTCGGCGCGTGGAGCGATAACACAGACGGAACCGACGCGGGAATTGCTTATCTCTACGATGGAGCGACGGGCGCGCTTATTAGGACGATCCACAACCCTTTTCCTTCGCCGGGCGATCAATTCGGCCAGCGCTCGGCGGCTCTTGGCGGCAAATTGGTCATTACTGCGAATGCCTACGCATCGGTAACTGGAATCGCCTATGTCTTTGATGAGGCGACCGGCGCGCTCTTGCTCACGCTCAACAATCCCACGCCCCAAGCGGGCGATGTTTTCGGGGATTCAGTTGCAATGGCGGGAAATTACATTTTTATTGGGGCATCCGCCGATAACACGGGGGCTCCCGGCGCTGGCTCTGCATACGTTTTTGACGCCACGACTGGTGCCCTGCTTCTAACCATTAATAATCCCACACCAGGAGCAGGTGATGATTTCGGCTCCCGGCTCACCGCCGTGGGTAACAATGTTTTGGTTGCCTCACCACAGGACGGCGGAGGCGTTGGAGCCGTTTACCTTTTCGATGCGTCCATGACCGGGACAACCAGTACGCCCATGCTGACCATCAGTAACCCTTTTCCAAACTCAGGCGAACAGTTCGGGCTAGGAGCCGTTTCGTCCCTCGGCAATGACATTGTAGTTGCCGCTGGAAATGATGACGGACCCGGCACTAATGTTGGAACGGTGTACCTGTTTGACGGCTCTACAGGCGCGCTCAAGCTCACCATGAACCATCCTTCCCCTGCGGTTGATGACCGATTCGGTACATGGGTCGCGGCCTCCGACGGGAAGATTCTCATTGGCGCAGCTTATGTTGACGGTAGCGCCGCGAATGAGGGCGCGGCCTATTTGTTTGATGGAACGCTGACCGGAACGACAAACACGCCGCTACTCACGCTTCCGCATCCGCTGCCGACCAGCGCAG
>CAZPIK010000045.1:6955-17581 GCA_964586185.1 uncultured Candidatus Sumerlaeota bacterium
GGACCGCCGGGGGCGGCTTACATTTTTGAGCGCAACCAGGGCGGAGAAAACAACTGGGGACAGATAAAAAGATTGGCACCGACAACCACGCCCCCGACCGGCTACAACGTCTTTGGCGAGTCGGTCGCCATCCTGAACAATGGAAATCTCGTGGTTGCCGCCCCCTATGACACTCTCTCCGGAACCGATGCGGGGGCAATCTTCGTCTTTGGCGATGTCGTTGCACCGCCGCCGCCAAGCGTCACCGCGTTGCAAGCTATTGTCTTGGGGCTGCCCGCCTCGGTCTTCAGCAGAAACTTCGAGCAGCGTCGCAATGCGCTTCTCAACAAGATGGATGCCGTACAGGAACTGATTGACGGCGGCGAGTTCGATCAGGCCATCGAAAAACTTAACGAAGATATTAGAACCAAGGCGGACGGCTGCCACGGTGGCAGACCGAACAACGACTGGATTGTGGACTGCATGGCTCAGCAACTCGTGCTAGATGCCGTGGACGCGCTGATTGCCCTATTGGAACAGCAACTCTGATCGTAGAGCAGTCGCTCAACCCAGAAAAACCTTTGCGCAATCTGCGGACGATTCAATGCAAGCATCCGCAGATTGCGCAGATTTTTGTGCGGGCGTAAATGCCCTTTTCCTCGCGACTTGAAAATGCGAAGATCAGCGCTTTGAAGGATGGAATTTAGAGGAAAGCATCATGAAGAAACAAACGGCGGGAATGTGGGTGTCGCGGATTGCGGCGAGTCTGGTGGCGGTTCTTGTTGTGATGACGGTCGTGGCGAGTTGTTCGCGGCCCAAGTCGGGCGAATCGCAGAAGGCGAAACCGGGTAAGGACATGAACTATCTCGTCGGGCGGGCGGTGCGCGATATCACCGGCCCCGCGATGGGGGTTCAGATGTTCGGGTTCGTGCGCGCCGATCAGATCACCGAGGGGATTCATATCCGCCTTCGTTCGCGCGCGTTCATCGTCGCCGATCCGAAAAGCGGGAAGCGTGTCGCCTACGTCGTCGCCGATTTGGGAAGCGTGACGCATGAGATTTTTGCGGATGTCGTGGATCGAGTGCAGAAAAAGCTGGGACCTGAACTCTACACGCGCGAGAACGTGGTGGTGAGCGCGACGCATACCCATTGTGGACCGGGAGGCTATTGGCATAATGGCGCGAATACCCCGATTGGCGGGCCGTTTTATCAGCAACATTTCGATGCCATTGCCGACGGCATTGCCGAGTCCATCTTGGCCGCGCACGCCGATCTCAAGCCGGGCAAGATTTTGATTAATAAGGGACGCGTCGAAGGGGGCGGCGTCAATCGCTCGGCGGTTGCTTACGAATTGAATCCCCCGGAAGAGCGCGCGCGGTATCAAGACAACGTGGATAAAGATATGACGCTGCTCAAGTTCGTTCGTGAAGATGGCGAGGTCGCGCAGTTGAATTGGTTCGCCGTCCATCCCACTTCGATGACTTTTTTCAACAAGCTCATCACGGGCGACCACAAAGGTTACGCCGCGATGATTTTTGAGAAATCGAAGGGCGCGAAGTATGAGAATGGGAACGACTTCGTCGCGGGATTCGCGCAAACCAATTGCGGCGACGTGACGCCCAATTTGAATCTCGATGGAACGGGTCCGGGGAAAGATGAATTCGAAACGACGAAGATCATCGCGAATCGCCAACTCGAACGCGCCGTTCAGCTTTATGATACGGCGACGGAGACGCTCGAAGGTCCGATAGATTATCGCCACGCCTATATTGATATGTCGGGCATTTTGGTTGCCGATGAGTTCACGCATGAAGGACCGCAAACGACTTGCGCCTCGGCGTTCGGTTATTCCTTCGGCGCGGGTTCGAGCGAAGACGGCGGCGGACATCCGATGCTGAAGGAAGGGATGACGCAGCGCAGCGCGGCGGTGGACAACATCATCAACGGGATGGGAAACGTTCCCGTGCCGAGCGACGCGCTTCGAAAATGTCATGCCCCCAAACCGATTCTTTTTCCGACGGGCGAGATGAAGCCGACGGGTCATCCGCAGGTCGTTTCCATCGGACTCGTCCGCATCGGATCGCTTGTGCTTGTCGTCGGTCCGGCGGAATACACCACGATGTCGGGTCGGCGCATCCGGGAGGCGGTTGCAATGACGCTGGGCGATTCGTGCAAGCACGTCGTCATGGCGGGATATGCCAATGGGGTGCTCGGTTATGTTACGACGAAGCAGGAATATCAGTCGCAGCAATACGAGGGGGGACACACGCTCTACGGTCCGTGGACGCAGGCGGCTTATGCGCAGGAATTTTGCCGATTGGCCAAAGCGATGGCCTCCGGTCAGCCCGCCGCGAGCGAAGCCACTCCTGTGGAGTTACGCGGCGAGGTCAAGAGCACCGATTTAGGGACGCCGTTCGATCTTCCCGCGCCGGGAAAAAACTTCGGCGACGCCCAAAAGCAGCCCAATGCCTCCTACAAAAAGGGCGAAACCGTTGAAGCAGCGTTTTGGACCGGTCATCCGCAAAACGATTTCCACCGCGACGGAAATTTTCTTTCGGTCGAGCGCAAGGAAGGCGAGAAATGGGTAACCGTCGCGACGGATAACGATTGGGAAACCAAGTGCCGTTGGAAACAGCCCAATGGACCGCCGCCACCCAATCCCTATGGCCTGACGCCGATGAATCTCCGGAATGCCAAGCCGACTACGCCAGAAATTTTCGTCACGCTTTTGTGGGACATCCCAGCGCAAACAACTCCCGGAACTTACCGCCTGTCATTCCACGGCGCGTACAAGGAAAAAGAAACGGGGGCGGTGAAGAAAATTGAAGCTTCCTCTTCAGCCTTTGAAATTGTGGGGAATTAAGGAAACAGGGGCAAGGATGGAAGAAAAAGGTAATTAACACCATTTCCCATTAATTGCCAAACCAGCACGTGAAAGATAATACTCAAGTAGCAGATAAAAAAATGTGGCACATATTGACAAATTCAACCGAGCAGAAAGTCGCGATGCTCTTGGCGATCTTCTGCCTAGTCCTGCTAGCAATCATTGAATTCGTTAATCCTTATCCGCAATCCGGATTCATCAGAATTATTGAGTCAACGCTCGTTAGCTGTTTCAGTGGGTCAGTCGCGTACCTTTTCCTCAAATTCTGGATATCGGTCAAGAATTTGTAAGCGTAACTTTTGCAAGTGGCGTTCTTTTGAAGACGTATAACTCCTAAAACATTCCCAAAATCCCAACGTCCCTCAAGACTGAACAAGATAGACTTGGATTCCGTAAACACTTACACTTTTCTTATGAACCCT
The DNA here is from genome assembly GCA_964586185.1 of uncultured Candidatus Sumerlaeota bacterium. Lineage (GTDB taxonomy): Bacteria > Sumerlaeota > Sumerlaeia > MVZB01 > JAJFLK01 > CAZPIK01. The sequence goes on from CAZPIK010000045.1 coordinate 10,241, forward strand.
GTTCTGTCCAGTTCGCCTGACATCATGGGCGGTACACCCGTTTTCGCGGGAACGCGAGTTCCGATTCAGACCCTTCTGGACTATTTGGAAGGGGGAGAATCCATTGATGATTTTCTGGAGGGTTTTCCTACAGTCACGCGTGAACAGGTGATCGCTTTCCTTGAGGAATCGAAGACCCTTATGGTTGCATCACAGTCGTGAGAGTCCTGCTTGATGAATGCGTGGATCGGCGGCTGGCCAGAGACCTCGCTGGACATGAAATTGTTACTGTCCAAGCGATGGGCTGGGGCGGAACTCGAAACGGCCAGCTTCTTGAACGAGCCGAAGGCAGTTTCGATGTTTTCCTAACCACCGACCAAAACTTATCCTTCCAACAACATTTGCCTCGATTCACCATCGCTGTGGTTGCGATCCGAGCGCGGACCAATCGCCTCGCGGACATACGCCCACTTGTTCCGAATATCCTCGACGCAATTCGAACTGCCGAACGCGGCAAAGTCACATGGGTTGGCAAGGTGTAATTACAATTGCGTAGTTTGACTCATTCGGCAAATAGTCGCTGGAATTTCTTTTCATGGCTTTTGGTCGCGCCCCGCCGTTAGACTCGGTGTAGGGGCGAGCTATGCTACACGGCTGGGAAAAGATGCGCGCGGACGAACGACGGAAGATTCTTGAGGGAATCCGCGACAACGCCGTCTATGGCGGGCCGTATCACGCCGAGTTCAGTCCGACCGACGCCTGCAATTACGAATGCTTCTTCTGCAATTCCGGCTGGGTGGATCGTTCCAAGCGACTTCCGTGGGACATAATGGAATCGACCCTGCGCGACCTCATCGCGGGAGGGTTGCGCTCGATTCGTCTGGCGGGCGGAGGCGAACCACTGATCTATCCCGAGATCGAGAATGTTTTTCAGCTATGCCTCGAAAACCGAATAGACATCAGCAACCTCACGACCAACGGCTATCGGTTGACACCCAAGATCATTGATTATCTGCTTCGGCTCGACGCGTCGGAGATCATCATCAGTTTCAATGACGTGGACGAAAAGCGATACGCGACGACGAACGGCACGACCGAGCGGGCGTTCGGCCTTGTCATGGAGAACATCCGCAATCTAGTGTCCGAGCGGGCGAAGCGGAAGCTCACGCGCCCCAGGATCGTCCAGCAGTTTTTTCTTTGGAAAGGGAACTACGACCAGATCGAGCGGGCTTACGACATCGGCGAATCGCTCGGCGTGGATCATATCTACGTTCGCGATATGTACGGCATCGAGCCGGAAAAAATGATGACCGACTCCGAGCTGCGCGACGCGGCTCAGCGTATCCAGCGCCTCATGGATCGCGACCGGGAACGCGGATTGCTCTCGGTTTCATTCCCTAACGAAAAAATTCTAAACGAGTTTAAGACTCACCGCGAGCAGGTGATTGAGCAATTCGGCGGATCGCATCAAACCGTCGCGCAGGCCGTGATGCCGACGCGCAAGGAATATTGCTACGTCGCGTGGTATTCGGTCGTCGTGCGGGGCAATGGTGAGGTTTTTCCCTGTTGCTTTCTCGCGTCGCGCCCCGGTTATCCTCCCTTGGGCAACGTTAAAGAACAGCCGCTGCGTGAAATTTGGACAGGGCCGAAATACGCACAACTCCGAACTGAATTGCGCGAAATTGCGATGATGGGAGGGAGCTTCGATCCGACGACGCGGCACTGTTTTACGATCAAGGCGTGTTCATTGCGCGATGCTTGCCCGCTCGTTGCGAGTCTCGCCTCGCCGGAGTTCTATTCGGAGGTCATCGCCGAAATCGAGGCCTTGCGGCGGACTCCATCGAACGCGATTCGGCGAGCCAGCGATTATCTCTCCGCGCGGCGTCCTTTCATCGGCGCAACAAGTTAACCTTCACCACGATTCGGCACGCTCGTTGCTGCGGCTTTCTTTGGGAGATTGGAAAGCCTGTGGTGAATTCTCGATTGTTTGCTTTTGTGGGTGGAATCCGCGGCCCGTGGCGCGTGGATTCAATGACAACGCGCATGGGTGAGCCGCTTGATGGGGTTCCCCGGTTGGAAATTATCAGTGGGGCACAACTTACTTATCCGGAAGAATCGCGCTGGATATTGCGAGGCGTGACAAGCAACGAGCGATACGCGACGCGCGAAGAGAAATCATTGTTGGTGGCCAAGCAACCCACGCTGGGCCGATCCGAGGCCACCTGCGCAGCTTTGATCCCGATTCGAAAGTCGCCTGAATGGTGGACTCTTGCGCAAGATGAGCGAAGGAGGATCATCGAGGAGCGATCGGACCACATCAAAATCGGCCTCAGGTATCTTCCCGCCATTGCCCGGCGGCTTCATCACTGCCGCGATCTTGGTGATTCCGAACCGTTTGATTTCCTGACCTGGTTCGAGTTCGCTCCCTCCGACGCTCCCGCATTCGACGAACTCCTCCACGAATTGCGCGCATCTGAAGAATGGAAATACGTGGATCGTGAAGCGGAAATTCGGCTGGTTTTGGCTGTTTCGATGTGAACGCGATTTTCCCCGCTCCAACATCTTGCCCTAATCGCTCGCGCGCGGTAGGCTCGCTCTTGGCGACGCCTCATGCGAAACGAAACCAACACTTCTTTCTTCGAGCGGCTCCGGGCCGTGGGCGCATCGCAATATCACGACAAGCATCCGTTTCATGTCCTGATGAACGAGGGGAAACTGACGCCTGATCAAATCCGGATGTGGATCGTGAACCGTTTCTATTATCAACTGAACATCCCCATCAAGGACGCGATTTTGCTCTCGCGCATTCCGCATCGCGAAATCCGGCGGCAGTGGGTTCAGCGCGTCGTGGATCACGATGGCGACGGCGAAAAGCCCGGCGGAATCGAAAAATGGCTGCGACTGGGCGAGGCGGCGGGACTCTCGCGCGGCGATCTCGAATCGCTTCGGCTTCTGCTTCCGCCCGTCCGATACGCTGTGGATGCTTACGTGAATTTTGTGGAGTCGCGTCCGTGGGTTGAGGGGATCGCGTCATCGCTCACGGAACTTTTCGCGCCCGACCTCATGGCAAAACGACTTGCGGCATTTGAGAAGCATTACGCTTGGATTAATCCCTCGGGTTTTGATTATTTCCGCGCGCGGCTCACGCAGGCCAAGCGCGATAGCGATCACGGTCTTGCCGTGGTGCTCGAATATTGCCGCACCGCTGAAGAGCAGGATCGCGTCGTCGCGGCGCTGCGATTCAAGTGCGATCTGCTCTGGGCGCAGCTCGATGCAATCTATTACGCCTGCGTTTCGCCGACGCGCGATGCGCCTTCCCATGTCTAATTTGACGCCAGCATCCCGACCGCGACTCGTCCCTTGGGCGAGATTGCGTTGGGACGCGGTTCGCAACCAATATCAAATTGTTTTTCCAGAATCGGCGATGACTCTGAATGAATCGGGCGCAGCGATTGTTAAGTTGTGTGACCGACGAACGATTGAAGAAATCATCGCCGCGTTGCGCCAGCAGTTTGGCAATGAAGTTCAACAAGATGATGTTTTGGATTTCTTCGGTGCGCTGCAAGACAAACGACTACTTACCGATTATGTGTATTCCGACGCCCTTTCAGGGCTTCCATTCCAAGGCAATCCGACATCCCAAGGCGTTGCCTTGGGCTTTGAACCGCCGTCCTTTCAGGACGAAAACACCAATGAAGCGCCCTTAGACGTTCATTCGCGTGACAATGTTGCGATGCATTCAATCCGTAATGAGTTGAGAGAATCGAACGACGGTTTGGCGTTGCTCCCGATGTCGTTGCTGGCAGAATTGACCTACCGCTGTCCGCTCAAATGCCCCTATTGCAGCAACCCCTTGGAACTCGCGCGGTATCGCGACGAATTGGACACGGAATCGTGGGTGCGCGTTATCGCTGAGGCCGCGGAATTGGGAGTTCTTCACGTTCATTTTTCAGGTGGGGAGCCGCTCATCCGACGCGATCTTGAAACGATGATCCGCGAGGCAAAGCGACGCGACCTCTATTCCGATCTCAGCACGGGCGCGACGCTCGCCGATGAAATGAGATTGCATTCGTTGCGCGATGCCGGACTGGATGCGATCCAGATCAGTCTGCTTGATTCCGACGCGGAGACAAATGACTGGCTCGCGGGCGCAAATTCGTTCGACCGTAAGCGATGCGCCGTCATGACGGCTAAGTCACTCGGGTTTTACATCACTCTGAACGTCGTTCTCCATCGCCACAATTTGGATCGTCTTGCGGATATTCTCGCGCTTGCCCGTGAATGGAACGTGGATCGAATCGAACTGGCGCATACGCAATATAAAGGCTGGGCGTTCTTGAACCGCGCGGCGCTCCTACCCTCGCGGAATCAAGTCGATCGCGCGGAGGCAATCGTGGCCAAGGCGCGGACGGAACTGGAGACCGGACCTGAAATCCTTCACGTCCTGCCCGATTATTTTCAGGAATTTCCCAAGCCCTGTATGAGCGGATGGGGTCGCGTTTTTATGACCGTCGCTCCCGACGGCGCGGCGCTGCCTTGTCCCACCTCGCGCGAAATTCCGGGACTCGAATTCCCAAATGTCCGCCATGGGTCGCTTAAAGACATTTGGTTCGATTCCCCTGTGTTCAATCGCTTCCGGGGAGTGAATTGGATGCCTTCACCCTGCCGCGAATGCGACCGCCGCGAGATTGATTTTGGCGGCTGCCGTTGTCAGGCGTTTCTTCTGACGGGCGATCCCTCGACGACCGATCCCGTCTGTCAATATTCCCCGCATCACAATCTCGTCGCGTCCGATCTCGTCGCATCGTCGCAGCACAAGTCCCTGCAATTTCGCGCTTGATCTTTCGCCGTCCGGAGTTTTTGCGCTTTGCGTCCTTTGCGGCCCTTGTGTTTAATCGGATTCGAATTCCGGGTATCGAAACTACGATACACGAAGGAACTTGGGAATGATCCGGGCAAGGTGCAAGGGCATTGGCGAGGCCCTCGGGCGGCAACCGACGTCATGGTGGGTCGCCGCGGCATGCGTCTTCGCATGGGGCGCAAGGGCTTTCTTTCTTGCGCTCCCCGTTCCGCTCATGATGGACGAACCGCTTGCGATCACCGCGTGCGCTTCGGCTCAGGCGGATACATTTCGATATGCCTCTACATGGGCCGAGCGGTGGCAGATCATTTCGCTTTATGGAGCCGGAGGGCGCATACTTTCAACCTTTTCCTATGTGCTTTGGGGAATGATCTTTCCCTCGAACGGAACGGCCGTATTCACGTTAAGCTTGTTGGCGGGAATTCTGGCAGCGTGCGCATTGGCTCAAGCGGCTCGACATTTATACGGCGCACACGGATTCACGCTTTGCTTTTTGCTTACGTCGCTATCGCCATTATTTCTCAATTACACGATCAGCGTTCTGGCGACGATCCAGATGGCGATGTGGATTTCTCTCGCGCTTTACTTTTTCACGAGACCGGGCTGGACGATTCTTTCATGGATCGCCGGGGGATTATGCTTGGGACTTTCTTTTGCGTCACATTATGGCGCGGGGCCGGCCGTGCTCGGCATCGCGGCAGGACTCGCGGCGGCCGTTGTTAGATTGCCGTTTAGAAGAGCGGCTCCCGTGGGGAAGAAATTGCTCCGCGCCACGCTATTTCCCCTCGTCGGCCTCGGATTCTCTTTGTTGCCTTTGTATGCCATCGAACGATGGGCGCAAACCGCCGGTCAATCTTATTTCGAGCGATTCATTCGCTGGAATGACTCTGGAATTCATCTCGTGCACGAAAACTTAAGTGAAATGTTAATTCCAGGCGACACCGTTCCCACTTTCGGAACGTATGGGCTTTGGCTGCGGATTCTTTTCGAGTTGGAACCGATCATGGAGGCGCTCTTCTTCGCCGCGGTTGCGCTAACGTTTCGAAAGTCTCCCTTAAGTCTCGCCCGGCGGATCGTGCTAACAATGATTTATGTTTGCATCATTTCCGTGCTGGTCGTCGGCATGAATGAAGCGTCGGTTCGAAGCTGGTTCTCGATTGCCGTGTTTGCAATCGCGGGACTCGCAATTGGAATCAAGTACTTGCCTGCGCGCGCAACTTCAGATGAAGAAACGTTGCCTCCCGCCACCGACTCACGAGAATCTCAGGGACTTCCCGCGCCATTGGATTCTTGGAGTGTGGTCGTCACCACATTGACTCTCATCGGATTCTTGACTTTTTGGCGACCCATCAGCGGCATGTCCCGACTCGTTTTTTCGGTTTGGCCCCTTTTCATGCTTGCTCTGGTGGGCATCCTCGTTCACACGGTTCGCGCGCCGAAGGAACGCGTTCTTCGAATGTCATTCGGTTTGGGAACGGCGATGTTTTTGATCGGACTCTTTGCCTCTTATCGAGCCAAGACCGCGCCGTATCGCGATTTTGCATACGCGCAAAATCATCCGGGCAAGGTGCGAATACCCACGGCGAATTTGAGTTGGTGGTCGGGAGTGGAGGGATTGCTCAATCGCGGAAGCGACGACATTGCCGTCATCGGTCCACCCGTCCTTCTCTACCCTTTAGCGTTGTACGAATCGGAGCCTTTGAAACTCAAATTCTTGCGGCAAAATTTTAGAAAGCACGGATTGGAAAAAATTCTGCGAGCCGAATCCCTGCTGGTTTCGACGGCTTTCACGGATTCGCCGGAGGCCATGCAAAATGCGCCGACTGATTTGTATGGCACGGACTCCGCAGGCAAACGATTTCATCCTCGAACGCATCCGATTCGAGGTTATGAAATTTCATTCTCATCCATTGCAAAGACGGCAGAAAATGCGATCAATATAAAAACTGATTCCAACGCTCCAAGTCAAATCTTGGAATTCAAGAAAACTTTGACCTTTAATTTTGCCCGGAAGACGGATCAACCCGTTGCCTTGGAATTCGAAGCATGGGCGTACGAGCCGTTTGCTCCATCTGAAATTCCCGTAAAACTGGAAATTCACGAGCAGGGTAACTTGCTTCATTCGTTGCAAATTGTCGCTTCGAATGCGTCAGCTTACGAAAAAATTCAGATTCCAATTCAGGCAGCGGAAGGGCCGAAAGTGATTCACATCACAGCAACCCTGACCGTTGCGCCGGGACCCTTTTATCCGCCGCTTACCTGTTACATTAGAAACCCGGTCATTAAAACTTACACGCCGCCAACCCAATAAAGATGAAGCCGCGAAAAGGCGCAAGAAGCACAGAACAAAAGTCTTTTGCCTTCTGCGCTTTTTCGCGGCTGCAAAATATTACCGCTCGGAAAGCGGGACGTAATCTCGGATTGGGCGCCCTGTGTAAATCTGTCGCGGGCGGCCGATCTTAGTGTCGGCTCCCTCGATCATCTCCTTCCAGTGCGCGATC
>CAZPIK010000046.1:0-8363 GCA_964586185.1 uncultured Candidatus Sumerlaeota bacterium
AGCAATGATTGCGCTCTTTATCGGCCTCGCAATGACGACCGCGCCCCACGCCGCGCGGGTTCACCTCGGAGGGACGTGGCATCAAAAGACGTTCGCCAAGACTCAGGTGATCGCCGAGCATATCGCGAAGACCGCTCAGGGCAAAAGTTTCAGTCTGACTCTTATGGAGCCGAACAATTACCGCGCGCATTTTGTTTTTCTCCTGACGCAGGCGGGATGCCAGATCAAGAATCTCGACAATTCCAACGGCGACAATATCCCGTCGGATCAATTGGGACGTTCGCTTTTTATCATCGCGCGCCGCTCAGCGCGTGATCTCCCGCTCGTCGCCGATTTTCTGGACGAGGAAACAAAAAAGCCGCTCATCGTCGGCGACGCTGAAATTTTCCACATCCCCGCGCGGCATTTTCCCAGAAAGTTCGAACGCGCCACGGTCACCATGGACGACAAGGCGATTTACTTGAAGACGTTTCCGTGAGTAAAACGATCTCTTAATGTAGATCGGGTCTCCAGGCCCGACCTACAGGTTATTCTCATCGACTCGCTGAGTCGGCTCTGGAGAGCCGACCTACAAACACGAATCGTTTGATTGAGTTTGTTCATGTGGGGCAGAAAAAAGCCAAAACCCGACACTTGGTCGCTCCGCGATGGCGATCTTCCCTCCGCTGAACACCGCGCGCTTGAACCGCTCCTCGCGGATATCGAGAACAACGCCTATTACCGGTTGCTCATCAAGGAATGGAGAGCGTCTTCTGCTTTTGCGCTCAGTCCGAAGTTCCGTGCGAGTATCGCAATCTTCGCCGTATCACTTACCTTTCTTATCTGTCTTGGATTCGATTTGTTCATTCCTTTGCTGACGGCGGGGACCCGCAAGGGTCCGAGCATGGGTCTTCTGTTTCTCATCAGCATTAACACCTCTATTGGAATGGTGGGCGCGAAACCTCTGGGATCGGGTCCCGGCAAGAAACCGGAGAAACTTCTCGGCATTCGCAAGGATCGCATGGGCGACGTCCTCCAAACGAATCTCTCTATCTCGGACATCGCCGCCGCGATTTGGACCTTCCATATTTCGGCGACCGATTTCGCGTACCGACGCAAAGTTTATGCTGTCGGTGGACTACTGAGCCTCGCGGGAACTCTCTTCGTTCGCGGCGGGGATCGTTGGTTCATGCCCTTGGGTCTGATGATTTGCGCTTCCGGATGGGCAACCTCCCGTCATGCCCCGTTTTCCACGATGACCTACCTCGCGCAGATCATTGAGAGCCAAAAGAATCAAATGCAACTTAAGCGGAACATGCTCAAGATTTTCGCGCTTTTTTTCCGGGGTATGCTGCGCGCCGTCGCAATCGTTGTCCTTCTTGTCCTTGTTGTCTTCCTCGGGGTTTTAATTTATCAGGCGCTTGGAGTGATCGCGCAGGGACTCGGAGTCATTGCATGGATCAAGTCCATCTCCGCTGGCCAATGGTTCGTCGCGTTCGCCGTTTCCGCCCCGTGCTTGGGCGCAGCCGCCGGACACTTCACCGGATACTGGATGAAACGCCGCCACACCGCCGCTTTCGAAAAAATGGTCAATAACATTGCCCAAATCCTCGAATGGACGCGCGAAGACCTCTTTGAAAAAGCGTCGGCAAGGAAGTAGTCATGCCACGCCGCAGATCGATGCTGAAACCAGAATCAGATGGATTGCTTAAGCGAGGCGGACATAATTTCCGAAAACCGCTCGAAAATGCTTAAACGTCTTGCGTCAGAAGTTGATAAAGCGCGGGGACGGTTTTTAGGTGGTCGCCCTGGACGTAATGCCCCTGGCCGCCGAACGATTCCGGAACGCGCACGACGACGCTCTTGATATCGCGGTTGTAATATCCCGCCGAGCGTTCGTTCTGGATGTCGCCCAGATCGGCGGGTCGGATATCGAAGCTGGCCGTCACGATTCCGGTCGGAGGCTTGCCGATGTTCGCGCACATCGAGCACGCCTTCAAAAAAATTTCGGGACCCATGACCGCCGTTCCGATGTTCAGAAAAACTCCGCCGCCCGACTCGCGCATCTTTTCGATTTCCGCGCAGAAGATTAGAAAGTCGCGCCCCGAGCATCCTCCCTTGGCGGAGGGATCCCAATCTGGAAATTGATCCACGATATCCGTGCCGATGGAAGCGTGGATCGTGACGGGTTTACCGGCTTCGATCCCCGCGCTTAGGAGGCTCAAATCGCGGCGGGAAAAATCAATTTTCTCCGGCCAGTCTTTTCCTTCGATCAATCTTCCGACAGCCTCGCCCGCGCCGATCTTCATTTCTTCGCCGAGTTTGAGCGCGCGATTGATGAGTCCTCCCGTTTGCTCGGCGAAACCGAATTCGCCTTTGGGGAGCGCGCGCGGCACGTCCTCGCTCGTTTTCCCGATGAGCGCAAGTTCGAGATCGTGGATCATCCCCGCCGCGTTCATGCCGACGAGTGTAACGACGCCGCGCCGCAGAAGATCGGCCATCAGCGGCCCGAATCCATTCTTAATGAGATGCGCTCCCGACACCAGCGCGACGGGTTGGTTTTTTGCGCGCGCCTGCTTGACCGCGCCCCCGACGGCTCGCAATTCCGGCGAATCGAAAACCAGCGGGCGCGCCGTCAATTCCGCGGGCGAGGCAAGATGTTCGGCAAGCACCTTGCTCGGTCGCGAACGCAGGTCGTACGTCCGTATCCGGCTTGAATCGAAATGGGAAAACCTGCCGCGATATTCCACCGGGGTCACGTTTGCGAGATCAAGGAAACTTGAATTCGTCGGATTTCTTCTTCGAGGAACTTTTCTTTTTGTCCTGTTGCGTGCGAAGCGTCCGACTCTTTATCTGAAACCGAGGTTCTTCGTTCAGACTTTGTTCGGAACCCGCCGCATCCTCTTCCACAATAAAACCTTCCGGCGAGTCGGTGTATCCTTTGCCCGCCGCGACGGCTCCGGGCAAACCCGACGCATAGGCAATCGCCGTCCCTCGGATAAAATAAAGCGGATACTCCCCCTGCTTCCACGAAGGGAAAGGAGTCCGCTCGTCAATCGTGTAGCCTTCGATTCGCTTGGTCAGAATTCGAATGTCGTGGACGGCATCCGCGCCGATCGTTCGCGCTTTAGTCCGAAGTTCGTCGAGTTGCTTATCGCGAGTCTTAACGTCATCGTTGGGATTGACCCCGTAGGCCGTGGAATCAATGATCGCAATCTCACGATTCGATTCGATCACTTTGCCTTCGTAAATATCCACGGGGTAGTTCGCCGGACGACGCCGATGCTCTGCTGTGTCGAGCATTTTCTGGCGCGGTCCACCGCACCCCACAAGAAGCGACACCATTACGACCGCAAGCGTCGCAATACCGCCGCTCCGTTTCCCATTCGTTGCTTGTATTTGGTTGTGATACACGCACATCGTCCTTTGCCGCCGCATATTTAACGCATTGGTTGGACGAAATAAAGGCTTTTGCGCCGTTCGACCGACATTATCCTTGCCCATTTCGACGGATGTTCGGTAAAGTTTTGGCGAGTTCTTTGGAACTCGGCTCTATTCGCCCCTATTTTTCGCAGTTCGGGGCTTGACGCAGGTCAACAGCGATGGCTTGGAAAAGCGATTTTCCCACCACAGATTTTTCGTCGAATTCAGTCGCCTCCGCGATTCGCCCTCCGGTGCGTCGTTTTTACGGCCGGGAGATCCTCGGTCTTTTACAGGCGCTGGTTGCGCTTCTTATTTTCCTTTCGCTCTTCTCTGATCGCCGGGGCGACCAATGGATTGGTCCACTTGGCGACCGCTTGGCGCGCGATTTGGCTTTCGCCGTCGGTCGCGACGTCGCCTATTTCATTCCTGGTCTCCTTGCATTGAACGCGCTCTTTGCTCTTTTCGGCGGAGAGGAACGCTTCACCGATTGGCGGGGCGTCATGCGGTTTGCGGGCGCATGGATTTTGCTTATTTCGCTTTGCGGCGTCATGACGCTAATCGCCGTCATGCGGCGGGTCGAGGATCCAACCGCGCTTTTCGCGGCGGGCGGGATCGTTGGGAATTTTATTGTGGACGCCGAGGGACTCGATCTTCCGCACTTGATGGGGCGAATCGGCGCCATGATTCTGCTCGGCGGGATGTCGCTGATCGGCGCGGTTATGTCCACGGAATTGCTCATTCGCGAGGCCGGGCACATGCTCATGCGGATCGCGCGAATTTTTCTGCTCCCACTTCGGCTCCTTGAAATCATCGGCGACCGCTTTGTGCGTTTGAAGTTGCGTCTCGCCGCCGCGTGGTCGCGTTTCGTCGGCGCGTTTTTTGCCGGACTCAACTTTCGTCCGCGTCGCTCGGATCGGATCATGTCTTATGCTCCCATCCGTGAACTCCGACCCGTCGGGACGCTGCCCAGACCCACGATCCGTCCTCCGCGACTGGAGGATGATCCGTTTGATGATCCCGACGAATCGTATGACGACGGTCAGCCAATTGATGGCGACAACTTGGACGCAGATCGCGAACTCGGTTCGTCCGACAATGGCGAATATTCCGATAATGGCGATTATGGCGATGCAACTTATGACGACGAGCCACTTGACGAACGTGACTCGCGGGATGATCCAAGCGATGAGCCAAAGCCGTACGAGAACTGCTTTCGTATGGATCGGCGACCGGCCATCTTGAGCGATTCGAGTCCGGAGGACATTGACGAAGAATCTTCCGACCGCGATTCCTATTCCGATGCCGAAAGCGATTCAACCGATTCCGCTGCCGGAGTGGGTTACGAGGCGATTGATGAGGCTCCTCCCGAATCGTCCAGCCGCGTTTTTCGTCTTCGCCGACGGAAGCCCGCGCCGCCGCCCATCCTAAAGCCCGACGACCAACCGCAATTCGAGTTCCCGAAAGTTTTCACGCTTCCGCCGCTCGATCACTTGGCCGATCCGCCGCCCGCCGTTTATCGCATGACGCAGGAAGAAGCCGAGGAAATTTCGCGTAAGATTGAGCAGACGCTTCTGCAATTCAAGATCGAGGTCGAGGTTGTTGAAGTTGTCCAGGGACCGACCGTGACGCGGTTCGCGATGCGGATCGCTCCCGGCATCCGCGTCAGTAAAATTCTCGCGCTTGAGAACGACTTGGCTCTCGCCCTGCGCGCGCAGCAAGTTCGCATTCTCGCGCCGATTCCAGGTCAGGCCGCCGTCGGAATTGAGGTTCCCAATCGCCAAACCAATGGCGTCTATCTGAAAGAACTTTTGGAAAGCGATGCGTTCAAGCGGTCGAAATCGCCGCTCGCGTTCGCGCTCGGGAAAAACATTTCCGGCGAGGCGGTCATCGCCGATCTCGCGCAAATGCCGCACGTCCTGATCGCGGGGGCGACGGGCGCTGGAAAATCGGTCTGTCTCAACACGATCATTGCCTCGCTCCTTTTCCGTAACACCCCCGACAAAGTCAAATTCGTCATGATTGATCCCAAGCGAGTCGAGCTGGCGATCTATCAGGCGATTCCGCATTTGATCGCTCCGGTCGTCTGCGAACCGCGCAAGGCCGCCGCCGCGCTCGCGTGGACCGTCGAGCAGATGGAGAACCGCTATAAACTTCTTGCAGAGATCGGCGTCCGCAATATTGACGGCTACAACGCCATTGTGAACGACAAACAGCCGAACAAAAAAGCGATGGGTCGCGAACTTAAATACATGCCGCACATCGTCGTCGTTATAGATGAGCTGGCCGATCTCATGATGGTTGCCAAGAACGAGGTCGAGGAGTTCATCATTCGTCTTGCCCAGATGGCGCGCGCGGTCGGCATTCATCTGATCGTCGCGACGCAACGTCCCTCGGTGAACGTTATTACTGGAATTATTAAAGCGAACTTCCCTTCGCGCATCGCGTTCCGAGTTTCATCGAAGGTGGATTCGCGCACGATTCTCGACATGAACGGCGCGCAAGCGTTGCTCGGTCGCGGCGACATGCTCTACTCGCCGGGCGGTGTGAAACCGTTCCGCATTCAAGGCGCATACGTCGCCGATGAAGAGATCGAACGCCTCGCCGATTACATCCGCTCGCAGGAAAAAGCGCGCTACGAAAAAGAGGACTTCGAAGCGCAGCCAACGGCGGCTCAACGCGCCAAAGCGCAGCTCATGATGTCCATCAGCAGTGCGACGCAAAATCGCGACGTGGATAATGATAACGATGGCGAAGATTCATCTGATTTGGACGCGTTGACGGGAGCCGAATCGCTTCCGAACCTTCCGACCGCCGGTCGAGTAAACGCGATTCCGCTTCCGCCCGCCGACATGGAAAACCTCAGCGACGAAGACCTTTATGATGTCGCGCTCAAGCTCGTGCTCGAATCTCGCAAGGCCTCCGTTTCCTATATTCAGCGCCGTCTCAAGATCGGTTACGCTCGCGCCGGACGCGTCATGGACATGATGGAAGAGAACGGCATTGTCGGTCCCTACCAAGGTTCCAAGCCGCGCGATCTCATTGTGGATCCCGCCGAATACATGCGCCGCCTCGCCGAGATCGAACGCGACGCCTGATTCGTTGCCTATACTAAATCTTGAGCAATTGCCGCGCTTCTTCCACACCCGGCGCGGGGTAGCCATATTCGCTGGTCGTCACGCGAGCCAGCGCGGCGATCTGTCTCCACCGGAACTTCGCGCGGGTAGCCGCGAATTCCTCGCACACCGTCCGGTAATATTTCTCCGCGTGCAGCGCCCCGTCTTCGCTCACGGCATAACCAAGCATGATATCGAGGATCGGACGCGGAGCGTGACCAAGTTCGCCATAGCGATTCGCAAGGGCGCACGCGCGAACTTGTTCCTTCGCTTTGATCGCGGCTTCGGTCTCGCGTAGCAGCGCGGCGGCTTCGGTCTCATGAATCTTTTCCGCGTTATCAATCAGCGGATGGGCTTCGCAGTTGCACGTTGTGCTCTGACCCGCGGTGTGAAACGCCCCGACGATCAGGCTGGCCATTGCGTTGCGAGGGCTGCTGACGCGGGCGATATGGCGCCACGCGTTGGCCGCGTCCGTGGCGTGAACGCCATACGAATCGCCATGCGTGCTGCCCGCCGGTTTGCCGGGCGAGGCATACTTTTCGATTCGTCCGCGATCACGCAAAGCGAGTTGATTCGCCGCGAGTGAAATGGCTTCGCCAATCGCTTCGGGATCCATTCCCTCGGCTAGAGCCGCAGCGACTGCACCGGCGGCCTGTTCCTGACTTTCGTTGTAGATGATGTTGCTGAGATTCTCGACCCATGCGTCATCGGCGGGGCGGTTGCCAAGCGCGCGGCCGAGCAACTTATGTTCATCAAGCAGCTTGGGCAACACAGATCGAACTGGAGGCTCGGGATGTTTGCGACTGAGATGCTCCTGCTCAAACGTAATGCACTGCCGGACGGACTGACGCAGCATGGTGTGCGCATGTTCTTTTCCCGTGAGGTCGAGCAGCGAATAGGCGCGCCACGCCATCACGACTCGATGGACGTTTAAGTCATCATGCACCGTGGGTTGAAGTTGATCGAATGTTTGCTCAACGGATGCATTCGCCATCGCGGCAAAAATCCGTTCGGCTTCGGCAACGTCGGCTTTCCGTATTGCGTCGCGAAGCTGTTCGCCGTTTACGGCTTGGGGCGCGGCTTCCGGGTGAATCGCGTGCAAAACTTCCTTGCTCCGCCCGCCCGTGGCCTGAATGCGGGCCGTATTGCGATAGAGCACTTTTAGCACGGGCAGAGCTTGGCGCTCCTTGGGCAATTCAAGCGCCATATGGTATGCGGGAACGAGCGCCATCGAGGTATGAAAGCCGATATAATCCTCGCCGCCGAAGGCGCGGGCATTGGCGAGCGCGCCCGCCGCGACGAGCGTTCGCAAATCAGTCCCCGCCGCCAGTTTTTCCACCAGCAAGGGCATGAGCTTATCCGCTGGCGTATCTTGCATGAGCGCGACGAGTGGTTCGAGCGCGCCGAACGTAAGCGTTTCGGGTGCGTCGCCGGCCCATGCGGTTGTGATTCCTAGTTCGTGAGTAAGCGAGGTTCCGAGGCTGGCGATCAACATGCCGCGTCCAACGTCACCGAGAAATTCCCGTCGTGAGCGATTCATGGGAGTCCCCTTTCCGTGAGCCGTCCTACGGCGCGTTCAAGCGGGTGATGTTCCAAAATTCCTAGATAAAGCCTACTCCTAAGGTGGAACCTGTGTCAGCAGGAATTCCAAAATTCGCATCATTCATAGACCGCCCAATCGCGCAGGGTGCACTGTGTAGTTCGCAGTTCGGTCAATGAATTCGTCAAGTTCTCCCGGACTTTAGCAACACCTTGAAACCCGCCTGCTCGAAGTGATGATCGCCGGTAAGAGCATCCTTAATTCGGAAGTCATTCATCACAACGAAGGAGATGCAATCGGTCAGGGAC
>CAZPIK010000046.1:8373-12044 GCA_964586185.1 uncultured Candidatus Sumerlaeota bacterium
CTTGCATAGAATTCCATGCCGCGATCAAAAAGCTCGCCACTGGAACGCACGATCACAACTCCGGGCATTAGGCGAAGTTTGCGAACGAAGCCGAAGAATCGCTCCCTGTCCCGCTGGCCCGCGTAGGCGTCACCCAACTCGGTGAGGATCCATTCCGTTGTCACCATGCGCCCCGCAAAGGCAGCGATGAATGCGTTCGCCGCCTCGTGGGCATCATCATCTTTGTCGAGAAGGGCCAGGAAGAAAAACGTATCAGTGAAGCGGACCGCGTTCATTTCTTGGGCCGGCCATGTAGATAATGGTCATGATTTCTCGCCATATCGGTCGGGTAACCCTCCATGATTCCGGAAAACTCAAGTAGATCTCGGCCTATCAGAACGGACTGGTCATTCGTCTCATCTTTCGGTATTGCCGGAGCCGTAAACGGCTCAATCAGCACTTCCGTTCCTTCCTGAAGCGACGCGGGTTCATCCAGCACAATAACCCCCTTTTCCACATGTCCGCGGTAAATCATGTTAATCCTCCAATGGCCTTCATCAACCCTAATTGCAACGTATCACTCACACCGTGCCTAGGCCATGTCAATCGCCACGTCATCCGCGACCGCGCCGAGGAACGTGTAATCGCATTTGCTCTGCTGAAGGATGCTACCCGGAACGCAGGGATGAACGGGGCCGTGGGCGACGAGCCGCGCGATGAACCGCTGCCACGACATCGTCGTCGCGACGCCGCACATGCCGTCCAGCCAAAACGACCGGTGCCGCGCCATCAGAATTTCTTTGGGACCAATCGTCGCGGCCTTTGGGGGAACCCAACTCCAATCGCCGCCAAAACTGTGCAGCGCGTTCTGCATGATCGTCATCGGGTTCAGCTCGACGATTCGGCCGTGTTGCTTCTTGTAACCCGGGAGGTCGCCGATGAAATCGAGACCCAGATGCGACTCCCAAAACGCGATGTGGCCGCACCATCCGATTCCGCCATAACAGCAATCCACGCCGCCGCCGTCCTCCATCATCTTATGGTAATCCTCGACGTTTTTGTGCGTCGGGAAGTGGATGTTCTTTTCCTTGGGACGGAGCTTTTTCTCGATTCGGTTGAAAAAGTTTTTCCGCATGGCCGTCGCAAACGAGCCTTCCCACTCGGCGGGAGCGGTTCGCCCATCTTGATCCGCGTATTCGTCCATGTTGAAGGTCGTGACGTGGTCGCACGAAAGTCCCAAGCGGTTGATCATCTCTGCGGCAATGGCGAACTGCGGTACAGGACCGACGGGCAGAATTGCCGTGAATTTTTTGCCCGCCTTGCGCGCCGCCGCGATCCGCGAAACAAGATCGGTCGCGAAGGAGCCATAAAACTCCGGAGCGGATTCGATCACGCGAATCTTGAAATCGGGATTCTTGTGCTTGGTAATATCCGCCCGCTTGATCTTGCGCACCCGCTCGCACGCCTTGGCATCGCGAAAGGGGATGAATTTGGAAAGGTCGGGATTGAAGCATTTCATAAGATCACTTTTCTAGAGTCATTTCATTTAGGACTCGTCAAACGAACGAGCCGCATGGTGGATTGTTAGAACTTGAACGCGCGTTGGAAACACTCGATAAATCACTCGGTAATTTCCCCAAATAACCTCCCGAATGTTTCGGCTGCCGATTTCCGGAACCATGCGACCCGAATTCGGAAACCTGCGTAAGCGCTCCGTGGATTCAATCAGCGCAGACACCACGATTTTCGCATACCGCTCAGAATCGCGCGATATAAACTCACCGATTTCGGCCAGTTCAATCCGAGCCTGATCGGTCCACTTTACTTCAACCATCGTTTCATTTGCCGCTTGACCGTTTCATGCGAGACCAGTTTCCCCTCGTCCGCCTGACGCAGCCCTTTTTCGATCTTGCCGATCAAATAGAGTCTCTCCATCGCATCTTCGATAGAAGCGTCCGCAGGCAATTCTGCAACAGCCTTGATGATTTTCTCTTTGACCGTCACGTTGCGTTTAAACTCCGCAGAACTATTCTAAATCACATCCATCATGTCCAGTCGAGCATCATGTGGCAGCGGGCGAACTTGGTTGTCGCGTTAACTTCGCGTGAACACAATAAAATCGGTTGAAGCCGGTTTACCGCCGAGTTCGCGGACTTTCGATGCGATCTGTCCCCGATGGTGCGTTCCGTGATTGATGACGTGCGTCAAGATGTCTTTAATTTGCGATTCGAAGGTTTTGCCCTCGGTCGTTTGATAGGAAAGCGTGGATAGCCCCTTGGCGTCGGTGAGCGCGCCCAGCCATTCGTCCCACTTCACTTTCATTTCGTTGACGTGCGATTCGAGTTCATCGAGCGAGTGGCGTGGAAAAAGTTTCGGCGCAGTAGGAGGCGGCTCGCTTTTCAGTCGCCCCAACCATAGCCGTTGCGCGACGAAAATGTGTCCCATCCAGCGGATCGCGAGGTCTTTTCCCTCGCCATCGCTTTCCGGTCCAAGCAAGCGGAGCGATTCGATCACACGGCGGTTCGCCCAATCGTCATAACGGAAAAGGAGTTTGATGCGCTGCGACATAATTACTCCGGCATTTTGAGCGCTTCGGGGCCGCGGAACAGCGCGATTCGTCCCGTCCGCGCGATTTCGATAATTCCGAACGGTTCCAGCAATTCAAGTAGCGCGCCCGTCTTGTCCACCGTTCCGCTGATTTCAACCATCAGCGAATCGTGATGAACGTCAATAATCCGCCCTCGGAAAATATCCACGATCTGCATGATCTCCGACCGAGTCGTCGAATTCGACGCAACCTTGATGAGAATAAGCTCACGCTCGACGTGTTCACGTTCGCGGAGATCCACGACCCGAATCACATCAATAATTTTGCGGAGTTGCTTGACGATCTGTTCGATCACGCGGTCGTCGCCAATGCAGACGATGGTCATGCGCGAGACCGAAGGATCGGAAGTCACGCCTACCGCAAGCGAGGCGATATTGAACCCGCGCGCGGCAAACATCCCGCTGATTCGCGCCAGAACTCCCGCGCGATTTTCGACGAGCGCCGAGATCAGATGCTCATGAACGGGACTCGATTTGATGCCGGAATAAAGCGGCTCTTTGGTTTTGGCGGCGGCGGTGACGGTCATTGCGATCTCTTTCCCAATGCTAAAATGTGACTATCCGAAGGCCCTTGGTCGCCCCCGAAACCCCGGAGGATACCCGAATTCGATTCCAAGGGCACGAAAAGATTAATTGGACGCGCCTTAAGATTTTTTCAAAGCCTTAAGATCGGCTTCAATCGCCGCGAGCATGGCCGCTTCCGTTTCCTTTCCCGTTTCATCCTTAGGATCGTATTCCACGTGCAAAACGATGGGGCCGTTGAACTCGTCCTTCTTTAGCTTTTCAAAGAGCGATGTCCTTCGGATCATTCCTTCACCCATCGGACAGAACTCGGCGCGCCATTCGCCGCCGGAGTTTTGCTCCCATTTGAAATCCTTGAGCGTGACGACTTTAACGCGCGAGGCGAGGAGGCGGTAATTTGTCTCCCACGCATAGCCCCCTTCGATCGTCGCGTGGCCGAGATCGAAGTTGACGCCCATCGTTTCGGGATCAAGATCGCGGATCATTTCCCAAAGGTCCCAGAGCGGGGCGCCCACGTCGCGCGCGCCGGAATGATTTTGATACGCGGCAACCATTCCGTATTT
>CAZPIK010000046.1:12054-17472 GCA_964586185.1 uncultured Candidatus Sumerlaeota bacterium
CGATTGAGTTCAGCCAGTCCCGCGAGTTTGCGCTTAATCTCATCGAGCTGTTCCGGAATCGGGCGATCCCCGGAATACTGCAATCCTCCGATACGATAAAAGCGAACACCGAGCGAGGAGGCGGTTCGCAGAATCGGCTCGGTCGCGGCATCAGCCGGATCCTGAATGCCAGTCGTCACCATCGGCATCGAAATACCGGCTTTCTTTACAGCCTCGGCGACTTTCGGAAGGTCGCGTTCGACGTTTTCCGGAAGGACGTGCCCTCCCTTTCGTAGCGTGAGGTCAAGCCCATCAAAACCGAGCCGCGCGATGGTCTCCGCGAGTTTGTCGTAATCGCGGATAAAGGGAAGATGCTTGGTGAAGAGGAGGACTTTCCACGGGAAGTCGCTCGCCGTTTCCGCCGCAAACGCAGCGCCGCGAAGGGACAAAGAAAGTCCCGTCGCTCCGAGCGCGGTCAGCAAATCTCTTCGGTGAATGGTCCTACTCATGGTAGATCCCCATGTGAGTTAAACGCAAAGGATGCGAGGGACAAAAAAATAATAGGAAAGGCGCCTTCCCGACGACGCGAATAAGATTTATCTGCAACTCCTTTGCGCCCTTTGCGTTTAGCTCGTTTGGTGATGACTTGCTTATTTCCCCTTGGGATCGAGATTTTGTTTCATTTCCTCGGGCGTGACGGAGGACGTTACGCCGTCTTTGGGAACCTCAACTTTGGCGACCCAGAGAATCGCGTTCAGGATCAGCTTGCGAAAATCTTCGTTCGCCCAATTGCGATGGAAATGCGCGCCGGTAAAGCCGAAACCGCGCCCCCCATCGGGACGTTCGATGGCCCACGAGAGAATTTCCTCGCGTCCCGGAGTTGATTTGGCCGCCTCCGTGCGGCGCGTATTGTCGGGAGGCGTCGCCCGGAGAATCGCCGTGCCGCCGAACGTATCGCCCGGCCAGCGCATGTTGTAATACCACTCGTCGTTGATCGTAAACGGCTTGACGCCGCGCGTGATCGGATGCCCTTCCGCGATCTTAAGCTCGGCATTCCAATGGGGATTGATCGAGTAATCGGTCTCGTAATACCCGCCAATCCACTTCAGAAATTCAGGTCCCCCTTTGCCCTTCGGCACTTCCACGGCATAATGAACGCAGGCAAGGCCGACGCCTTTATCCATGAGCGCGCCGATTTTTTGAAGGTGATCGCCCTGAATGACCGGATGTCCGCCGCCGCCATCCATGTACAGGAAAATCGCGTCGGCGCCGTCGAAAGCGGTTTCATCCTTAGGCCAACCGTTGAGATGAAGCGTCGCCTCGACGCCTTCCACCTTGTCGAGCCAGTTCTTGATGAGAGTCGTTCCGGCGTTGAATTCGTGGTCGCCGGGGCCGTGGCTCGGGCGACCGGCCACAAGGACGATCTTCTTTTTTCCCTCGGCGTGAAGCGGGGTCGCGGCAAAACTCAGAACGGCCAGCGCGGCCAGAAGCAGGGTGTAACGGATTTTCATTTTACATGTCTTCCTTTCGTCAAAAGGCCATCGTAATTCATGAGGAGTGACTTGAAAAGGTTTTTGGGATGCAAAGACGAGATATGTAAATCCTTTCTAAAACCGAGCGGGTTCAAGGATAAGCGCGACGAGGCGACGTTGCGTTTTTCCCATCGGCAGCGCTGCGATTTCGGCGCGTGTGAACCAACCGCTCGCATCGTGACGTTCGGACAGTTTTATATTCCTAGTTGTTCCGTTCGCGTGAAAAAGTTTCGTCGCGATTCGGTGATGCGTGAAAGTGGATTCGACAACGCCGATTGCTTTGAACGATTTTGCGCGTCGTCCCGTCGCGGTAAACAAAACGGAGGAAGGCGACGGTTCGAGATCCGATTTGCGGTCGCCCGTGCCGGGAAGTTCCCACATTCGCTCGAACGATCCGCCCGCCGCGCGACGCAGCAGGAGCAGTTTACCTTGGCGGATCATTGCAATCGCGATTTCCTCAACCCGTTTTGTGCGGGGCGCGGCTTTGGGTTGTGGAAATCGCTCGGGATTTCCCGAAATCCGCGCGGCGCACCATTTCGAAACCGGACAGACTCCGCATCGGGGCGAACGGGGCAAACAAATTGTCGCGCCGAGTTCCATCATCGCTTGGTTCCAATCTCCTGGACGCGCGGTATCAAGAAACCGATCAGCTTGCTCCTGAATTTCTACGGGTGAAGCAAAACTCGCGATTCCCAGCCAACGCGCGAGAACTCGCTTGACGTTGCCATCCACGGCAGCCAGCGGCCACCCGCAGGCAATTGACCCGACGGCAGCAACGGTATAAGGACCGAACCCCGGAAGCGCGGCGAGCGACTCGGGATCGCTCGGCAATTGCCCCCAATGCTTGGCGACGATTTGTTCAGCAGATTGTTTCAATAATCTTGCGCGACGGTAGTATCCCAACCCCGACCACGCCGCAAGGACTTCCGATGCATCCGCCATCGCGAGCGCGCGGAAGCCGTTGAACCGTTTTACAAAACGGTTGAAATATGGAATCACCGTCGCGACCTGCGTCTGTTGGAGCATGAATTCCGAAACAACGGTAAGATAAGCCGAAGGCTTTTCTCGCCACGGCATCGCCCGCCGATTCGACTCGTACCACGCGAGCAATCGGACGCGAATATTTTTCTCCAAGCGTGCGGAAAATGGATTCTTCAAATTGAGACGCGCTTACCCTAATCTTCGCGCGCGGGGATGATTCTAGCCTCGAAAAAGCGCAAAACGCACAAAACCATTTCGATTTCTTGCGCCTTTTGTGCTTTTTCGCGGCCAAAATCGGATCGAAGAAAAGCTGATCAGGCATAATTGAGCAACGTCAAAATCCCCATCCCTAACCACGCCACCGACCAGATCAGGAAAAAAAGCCGCATGAAAAAATCGGCGGCATTTTCCGTTCGCACGATTCCCTTTCCCTTCAGCCACGGAGCATAAAACGCTGGGCAGAGCAAAAGGATCCAACCGTATTGCAGAAAAATCGGTTGCGAACTGGGAAAAAATCGGTCGGCAATAAGCGAGGTGAACGGCCCCAAATAAAAGGAGAGGATCGGGACGAACGTGTCCACCGGATTTCCCGGAACGCGTGGACGCACGATTTGACCGAACACCAAAATTCCTCCGGGGATCGTCCAAAGCAACGCGCTTAAGAACGAGACAAACTTGCACGTCCATGGAAATTCCGCGGGGCGGTCGGTGATTTGTCGCTCAATCAATCTCATCAGTTCATGATTCGCGGCGGGGATCGGCAAAACGCGCAACTGCGAAAGCGTCACCCATCTTAGTTCGCTTCCCGCCTGCGCAACCGGTTCTTGGGCGCCATCTATTTGACAGAGTACTGGTCGTAACTCAACCGCTCGGTCGCCGTAATCATGCGCAACGTAACCCAACTCTCGGATCGGTCGGACGCGGCAACCGATTTCTTCCTTACATTCGCGCGTCGCCGCCGCCGCGACGGTTTCATTTCCCCGAATTTTTCCGCCGGGAAATTCCCAAGTTCCTTCCAAATGGCTTCCCGCGGCACGACGTTGCACGAGAAACTTTCCGCCCGATTGAATGACCGCTACGGCAATGGGTTGAACGGTTTGCGCCATGAGGGTAGTCATATCATAATGGGAAATTCAATGCACAAAGCATTCTTAATGTGCAAATCGAAGTAATTGCAAAATACTGATTATATTGAAGATATGATCTATAATCTGCTTCAAGACCCCATTTTTCAATATTTTTGTCAAACTTTCGCCCCTTGACAGTTCATACAGGTAAGCTAAAATCATCACGCGGAACGCTGAAATAAGCGGCCGTAGAATCATCAGGTTGGAAGCTTTTGGCATGATTCTTTAGAGGCGCGGTTTTATATTGTGCCCGAAAAACGTTCTCTTTTCGAAAGCGAGTTTTATTGGTGGAAACGCCCCTCTCGCCCTTCATGAACCGTCCCGGTGGACGCAAAAAGATCATCCTGTTCCTTTGCACAGGCAATACTTGTCGCTCGCCGATGGCGGCGGCCTATTTTAAGAAATTGCTTGAACATCACAAATTGAACGATGTCGAACCGCGTTCGGCGGGCGTCATGACGGTGACGGGCCTGCGCGCCAGCCAAGAAGCTGTGCAGATCATGCAAAATGAAGGCGTGGATTTGACTCGGCATCGCTCTTCACCCCTATCCGCCGAAATGATCCGGAAGGCCGATCTTATTCTCGGCATGACTCCGCTGCACGTCCAAGAGGCGACGCGGCTTTATAAGGAAGCGCGCGGCAAATCATATCTGCTCAAGGAATACAGCGGAAGTGATTTGGATAAAATCCAAATTGACGACCCGATGGGAGCAACGCTCGAATACTTCAAAAAGGTTTTCCGCGAGATCAAGGATGCATGCGAAAAACTCGTGCGGACGGAGTTCGTCAGTGGAAAGCGAAAGCTAAAGAATACGCCGCTTCCCAAACCTGATAAGAAGGCGTTGGCCGCAGCGTCGAAGCCCGCGACAGAGACGGCTCACGCTAAACCCGTTTCTGAAAAACCGAAAGCGCCTGCGAAAAAGGCAGCTCCGAAAACAAAGCCGAAGTCGGCGAAACCGACCCCGAAAAAGGCGGTTAAGGCATCGCGTCCCACGCCGAAGAAATCCAAGCCCTCAGTCAAGGTTAAGCCCAAGACCGTGAAGAAGATCGTCGCGCTTAAGAAAAAGATCGCGTCCAAGAGCGGCAAGAGCGCGGCCTCGCGTTCGGCGGGCAAGGCGCGCTGATCTTGGCCAACGTTTCCGATCCCATTTCCCTGATCGAATCCACTGATCCCGATGTCGCTTCGGCGATTCGCAAGGAAGAGCGTCGTCAACTCGATAAGCTCGAGATGATCGCGTCGGAAAATTTTGCCTCGCCGTCAGTTCTCGCCGCTCAAGGCTCGGTTCTCACCAACAAGTACGCCGAAGGGTTGCCGGGGAAGAGGTATTACGGCGGCTGCGAGTACGTGGACATCGTCGAAACGCTGGCGATCGAACGCGCCAAGAAGCTGTTCGGCGCGGAGCACGCCAACGTGCAGCCTCATTCCGGCTCGACGGCGAATATGATCGCTTACTTTTCCGCGCTCGAAGTCGGCGATGTCATCCTCGGAATGGACCTCTCGCACGGAGGTCATTTGACGCACGGCTCAAAGGTGAATTTCTCCGGGCGGTTTTTCAATTTCGTCTCTTACGGCGTGCAGAAGGAAACCGAGCGGCTCGATTACGGCGAGATCGCCCGACTCGCCCGCGAGCACAAACCGCGAATGATCATGGCGGGCCATAGTGCGTATCCCCGTCAACTCGATTTCGCAAAGTTTCGCGAGATCGCGGATGAAGTCGGAGCGATGCTGATCGTGGATATGGCGCATTTTTCTGGATTGGTCGCGGGCGGCGCGCATCCTAGCCCGGTTCCTTTTGCCG
>CAZPIK010000047.1:0-17469 GCA_964586185.1 uncultured Candidatus Sumerlaeota bacterium
TGCCGAATCGCCCTCGACGAGATACAGTTCACACATGCCCGGGTCCTTCTCAGAGCAATCGGCGAGTTTGCCCGGAAGCGCGGTGATATCCATTGCAGACTTGCGGACGATCTCGCGGGCTTTGCGCGCGGCGACGCGGGCTTTGGCCGCCGTAATCGCCTTCTCGACGATCCGCCGTCCTTCGCGGGGGTTTTCTTCGAGAAATTGGCCGAGCGATTCATTCACCATCTGCTCGACCCAACCCGCGACTTCGGCGTTCAAGAGGCGACCTTTGTTCTGTCCCTCGAACTGCGGATTTGAAATCTTGACCGAGACGACGGCGGTTAAACCTTCGCGCAGGTCGTCGCCGGTAATCGTGTCTTTAAAATTTTTCAGCAGATCGGTGCGCTTGGCGTATTCATTAATGGTGCGCGTCAAAGCTTTGCGGAAGCCCATCAGGTGCGTGCCGCCATCGCGCGTATTGATGTTGTTGGCGAACGAAAGAAGCGTTTCGTCGTAGCCGTCGTTGTGCTGAATCGCGATCTCGAGTTCGAGCTTTTCCTTCTTGCCCGATCCGTCGGTCTTTTCAAATTCACGATTTGATTTGAAATGAATCGGCGTCTTCATCAGAACATCTTTGTTCTGGTTTAAGTGTTTAACGAACTCGACGACGCCACCCTTAAAGAGCCACGAATTTGATTTTCCGTTTCGCTCGTCTTGAAGCGAAATCTGGATGCCTGCGTTGAGGAAGGCGAGCTCTCGAAAGCGATTGGAAAGAATGTCGAAGCTGTATTCGGTCGTGGTGGTGAAAATCTGCGGATCGGGTTTGAATCGGATTCGGGTTCCGGTTTTTTTCGAGGTTCCGATTTGTTCCAGCTTTTGCGACGCAATGCCGCGCTCGTATTTCTGATAGTAAACGCCGCCATCTTTTTTGACTTCAACTTCAAGCCACTCGGAGAGGAAATTCACGACGCTGACGCCGACGCCGTGAAGACCCGCCGAGAACTGATAAGCGTCGTTATCGAACTTGCCGCCCGCGTGAAGGATCGTCAATACAACTTCAATCGTAGACTTGCCCTTAACCGTCGGATGCGGCTCGACGGGAATGCCGCGACCGTTATCCGTTACGGTGATGGAATTATCGAAATGGATGATGACTTCGATCTTGTCGCAATGACCCGCCATCGCCTCGTCCACCGAGTTATCAATGACCTCGTAAACGAGATGGTGCAATCCGAGCGAATCGGTGTTGCTAATATACATGGCAGGGCGCTTGCGGACGGCATCGCGCCCTTCGAGCACCTGGATATTCTTTGCGGTGTATTTGTCCGACGCAGTCTTAGCGTCTTGCACGGCGGGGGCATTTGGAGCCATGAAAGGGTTCCTTCATTCGTGGTCATCTGAATCGTTTTTATCGAATTCGGGGTCAGGACGAAGGGTCAAATCTATTGCCCTTCATTATTTTTTTCGATCATCGGCGCATTTAAGCAAGTTCTAGGGGCTATTTTCTAACCCAAACCCTCCGATGTTAGCGTCTTCGCACTGACGCCCAGAAAATTGAACAATATTTGAGGCGGAAAGTCAAAGAAAAACACAAAGCCGTTTGTGTATGTAAGTCTAATAAAATGAGAATATTATGGGACTTAAATAACTCATCTAGCCGACCCAATCGAAGCAACGATTGGATTAAAATCAAATAAACGAGTTCAGGAGTTTTGTGGCAGGAATCCGAACCGTATCATAATGATACGATTTAAGGCGGGTTCGTAGGTCGACTTTTCAGACCCACGTCTTTCAATTTTCGAGAATCAATCCAGCTCAATAATTCAGCGCGCGGAGGTCTGTGGTCGTGACGCAGCGATGGGCGTTCAGGATCGGGCCGTGGTTAGTTTCGTCCCGCGCTTCAAAGCGGATGGTTCCCTTTCCTTTTTCGGGAATTTCGACCGTCACGAGACCGTAGCTGTTGCCATTCATCGCCCAAAGTCGCGTGCGGTGTTTGTCTTGATCGCGCGACTTGATCGCTTGATTCTGCTGCAGTGGCGAACTCGTGAATTCGAGAATCGCGGGTCCATCTTTTTGATCGAGCCGAAGCGACTCGGAGTAATGGCGGTCGCCCGAAAGAAACACGACGCCGCCGATTTTATTTTCACGGAGGAAGGTGAAGAGTTTCTCGCGTTCGACCGGAGCTTCCCGGAAATGCCCCTCGCCGCCTTTTGATTCCGTAATGACCTGCGTGCCGTTTGCAATGAACTTGACCGGAGCCGTGCTCGCTTTGAGACCCGTCATGAGCCACCTGAGTTGAGCCTCTCCCCAAATCACCGCTTCTTCCGGCTTTACGTCGGCGTGTTCATCGGTCTTTACATACTTGTTATACCGGTCGTCCATCAGGAAAACCTCGACCGGCCCGCGCCGGAATGAGCCGAAAATCCCCGGCGTCTCCAGTGTTCCATACGAAGGATTTGCCCAAACCGATTTGAAAACTTCGAGCGCGTCGTTTTTTGAAGCCAGAGTCCGATCCGAATTATTCGGTCCGTAATCGTGATCGTCCCACACCGCATAACATGGAATGGAACGCAACAAGGGCTGAAATTCCGGCAGTGTTCTCGTTTCCATGTGCCGCGCGATCATCGTTTCGGGCGATGACCAATCGCCTTTGGGTCCGCTCGTGGAAAAATTCTTCTGGCCGCCGTCGCCCACAATAAAATAGGAATTGTCGCCGACAAAGAGCGCAAGATCGGGCTTTTCTGCCGCCATCGCTTCAAACACAGGAACCTTGGGATACATGCAGTTCTTGTTGCACGAACCGAACGCGATTCGAACGGTTCCGATGTCCGACGGCGGAGGAGCGGTCGTAAACCTCAGATGTTCGGTCGCGCGACCGTTGAGTTCAAGAACGATTGTCGCTTCGGTTGGAGTTGCAGCCTTGAGCGAACCGAATCGCGCGATCGAAAAGCCACGACCCAACTGAACGATTTCGACCGAAGCGGACAGCGAATCTTGCTTGGCCGAAGCGCTGATTTTAGCCCCTTCGGCGGCGCGAAACCAAACCGTCGCGCTCGTGTCGCTGACGTGTCCCAACATCGGCCCAGCGGTCATGAGCGGAACATCGGGCGTCCCCACGTTTTCTTTCTTAATGACTCTGCATGATGACGCTAGAATGAGCGCCAGCATCAAAACAGGAAACGCCCGCGCAAGCCGATTCTCCAAGCTCATCATGAACTCCCTTAAGATTATTCCCACCTCTTTAACCTAGACATAAAACACGAAATCCGCCTTTCTGGCGGATTTTGTGTTTTATACGTGCATGATCTCTTTTTCTTTTTTGGCGAGCATCTCGTCAATTTTTTTTACATGCGCGTCGGTCTTCTTCTGAACCTGATCGAGTTTGCGCTTCAGTTCGTCTTCGGGAAGGGCGAGCTTCTTCTCCGACTTCTTGATCTCATCATTAACGTGATGTCGGACATTTCGGATCGAGACGCGGGCCTTCTCGGCCATCTCGTGCCCCTTCTTGACGATTCCCTTGCGGGTCTCTTCGGTGAGGGTCGGAACGCGCAGCCGGATGATCTTGCCGTCATTACTGGGGGTAAGGCCAAGATTCGCGCCTTGAATCGCCTTTTCGATGGCGGGCAAAATGCTTACATCCCACGGCTGAATCGCGATGGTCGAAGCATCGGGCGTTGTGATTGTCGCGAGTTGTTGCAGCGGCGTTTCGGAACCATAGGCAACGGCGCGGATGCCGTCGAGCGCCTGTGTGCTGGCGCGTCCTGTGCGAAGCGTCGCAAGGTCGCGCTCCAAAGCTTCGATGGCCTTGTCCATTTTCTCATCCGCTTCTTTGAGTAATGCGTCCAACATGATTATTTCGTTCCTCCGTTTTGATCCACGAGCGTTCCGACGTGCTCGCCCATGACCGCCTTTAAGATATTGCCCGACTTTTTCAGATTAAAGACCAAAATCGGGAGATTGTTATCGCGGCAGAGCGAGACCGCGCTCGTATCCATGACGCCGAGGTTTTTCGAGACGACCTCGTTGAAACTGATCCGGTCGGCGCGAACGGCGTTCTTATCCTTGCGCGGGTCGGCGGAATAGACGCCATCCACTTGCGTTGCCTTCATAAGAATCTGCGCTTCGATTTCGTTGGCGCGGAGCGCGGCGGCAGTATCGGTCGTGAAGAAAGGATTGCCGGTCCCGCAGCCGAAGATGACGACGCGGCCCCGCTCCAAATGCCGGACGGCGCGGCGGCGGATATACGGCTCGGCGACCTCGTGCATTTCGATGGCGGTCATGACGCGGGTCATCACGCCGATATTTTCGAGCGCGGCCTGAAGCATGAGCGCGTTGATCATCGTCGCGACCATGCCGATATAATCGCCCGCCGCGCGCTGGATGTTCAGCGCTTGCCCACCGCGAAAAATATTTCCGCCGCCGATGACAATGCCGATCTGAACGTCCAGTTTGGCGACGGCTTTAATCTCTTCAGCAACCCAGTTGACGATGGCTTGATCGAGTCCGAACGGCTGATCTCCCTTAAGAAATTCGCCGCTGATCTTGAGAAGGATGCGTTTGTATTTTGGAGTTTTGGAGGGCATGGCGACACGTTCCCGCGCGGTACGATCCTACTCAATAGCGAATCGGGAACGGAACGGCAAGCGCGGAGATGCAACTTAGAAACAAGAAGCCTCATTCGACGGCTTCAATGCGATCCAAGTAGGCATGAACCAGTTTGTGATCCCGCACGGCGATTTCAAGGCGGGGCCATATTCTTTCAAGCCAAGCGACAAATTCACGGCGCCGCATATTGCCCACGCGCAGATGGATCACGCGAGGAGGCGGTTGGGCAAGGATGATTCGTTGCGAGAAGTCGGCGTCCTTGCTGACGATGACCAAGTCATTCATCTTGGCATGCGCCCATAACTCTGAGTCCGTAAGTCGCTTGCCCAATTCCAAGGCGTGCAAAATCGAATGAGAAGTTTTTAGAGAATTTACACGCGGGAGATTCTCGTCGAAAAGAAACCCGTTCATGCGACAGGCTGCATGGAATAATGATTTCCCATCATTCTTGCCGCGTGATCAAGACACGCCAAAACTTGATCGCGATGAAGAGACGGAAAGGCCGCCAGGACTTCATCCATGGAATCCCCGGATGCCAACATTTCGAGAACGGACTGCACGGTGATTCGTGTGCCGCGCAACACGGGCCGACCGTTGCAAACATCGGGGTGAATCTCAATCGCATCCATCATACAACAAGCCTAACCTCGGTTTGCAATCCAGCCAAGCGCAAAATTCGTTGCGCAAGCCGTCGCAGAAGATGCCGGGACATGATGCTTGGTCTCCCTCCTATTTTGTGTTTTAGTGCTTGACCGGGGCGATCATGCCAACTGCAAACACCGAATCCCGCCGACACGATGCCGCCTTTTACGCGGGATTGGCGCTGCTTGCGGGTCTCTTTTTCATACCCGCTGTCTTAACCGGGCGAATGTATCTGATCGCGAACTACCTCTGGCCGCCCGATCTTTTCTTCGGGATGGACGCCGAGCGGGCGATCCACGATCTCAGCAAACCGGGACACAACATTCGGGGCAACGTCCATCCCCTCTTTGCGCCGATGTTCAAACCATTTTCATTGTTGCTGCAAAAGCTCGGAATTTCGGCGGGCATCTCGGCGATTCTCATGAATTCCGGCGCCGCTTCCGTTGGGATTATTCTCGCGGGCATTTATGCGCGAATGCGAGGCGCGGCGCGTTTGGACGCTCTGCTGGCCGCTGCATTGCTCATGGGTTCGGCAACGCTTGTCGTGCAAGGTTCGATCCCGGGGACTTTCGCCTTCTCGCTGATCTTTGTCGCGGCGGGCAACGTCCTGCTTGCGTGGCATTTGCAACTCCCTGATGAAAAGGTCTCCGCCGCGGTTCGCAAGACGCGGCTTGCGCTTTGGCACGGAGTCGGTCTCGCGAATTTTGGCGTCACAAACAGCAACTTCGTCATGAGTTTCTTGAATTACGGCCTTGCGGGTCGCGAGCTGTTTGCGTGGAAACGCGCATTGCGTTATGCCGCGATTCTCCTTCCGCTCGGCTTTCTTCTCGCATGGCTCTGCAAAAGCAGCCTCGATCTTTGGGTCGAAAGACGATGGCTTTACGAAGGATTCGAGGGTCGCGGCCCGAATCTGGATCACCCGTTTTGGGAATCACTTTGCACCGCGCTTTTTTGGAGTGTCGTTGCGCCCTGTCCCGCGCTCGTCACGACGCTCGACGAACGTCATTGGCAGATCGCCGCGTTTCATTCGTGGGACTATTCGCCGATTGGAGCGTGCCTCGTCCTGCTCTGGATTGCGTTGCTCGCGGTCTCTTGTTTCGGCGCTGCGCGTGAAGATGCAGTCGGTCGCAAATTGACGCTCGCGCTTTTGGCTTCGCTCGCGTTTCACGTCGCACTGCACAGCTTTTATTATGTTTCGTGGGAAGGATTATTCGGGTTCAGCGGCCACTCGGTGTTTCTGGTTGTGGGATTGACCGCGCCCGGTCTTGCATGGATATCGCGACTCGATCCGCGTTGGCGCAATCTCGCGCGAATCGTCATTGCGCTCTTTGCCTTCGGACTCTTCGCGCGACATTTCGAGATGCTGATTTCGTTAAAAAACTTTATTCCACTCCCCCACTACCCGTATAAATAAAACTGCATCACGCATCGAACGCGGGACAATGAATCATTCGCAGATCGCACAGATTTCGCAGATGAACCATTGTGCTTTTTCACGCGTTCGCAATTCTTATTCTTAATCTGTGCAATCTGCGTAATCTGCGGACGCATACTCGCCGTTTATTGCGCGCTCACGGAAAGTTCCAGAACGATAATTGTATCAATCGGATCGAGTCCCTTGGGCGGAATATTAATCACGTAATGATCGCCCTCGGGATAGAAATCCACCGCCGCTCCGGTCGAGAAAAGATAAGCGGAATCCACCTCGCCGAGCGTTTGGGCGACCTTGATCGTCCCACCTTTTTCGGCGAGATAATGCAGATACACATTGCGTCCTTTGCGCGTCGAAACGCCCCATTCGCCGGGTGGCATCGGACCGCCGCGCGTGCCGAAAATGCTCTCGCCATTCAGTTCGAGCCAGTTTCCCATTTCGCGCAGACGCTCCGTGAACTGCGGCGGAATCGAGCCATCCGGGCGCGGCGCGACGTTCATGAGAAAA
The DNA here is from genome assembly GCA_964586185.1 of uncultured Candidatus Sumerlaeota bacterium. Lineage (GTDB taxonomy): Bacteria > Sumerlaeota > Sumerlaeia > MVZB01 > JAJFLK01 > CAZPIK01. The sequence goes on from CAZPIK010000047.1 coordinate 7,169, forward strand.
TTAGCGTCGCTCCCCGCGGCGCGGATCATCGTGTGGAGCAATTCGCGCGTGGTCTTGTATTTGTCGTCGGCTTTGTTATATCCCCATGAGTTGTTGATCGTTTGGACAATCTCAAGCGGCGGGTCGTCCTCGCCCGCAGGAAATTTAACGCTCGTCGGAATCACACGTTCGGAAATCTCAATATCCTCGCCGGGTGATATCGCCGCGCGGCGATTGTTGCCGATCAAAAGTTCAGGGTGTCGCTTGTGAAGCGCGGAATACGTTTTCGTTAGATTCCAATCGGCGTTCGGACGATCCCACGCGCCGTAAAGCCGGATACCGCCAATGGGACCGTAACCTTCCGTCAACTCTTCCAACTGCGCGTTTTGGTATCGCAGGTAGCGTCGCCAATTGACTGTCGGCAAATCAATCCAATCAAGCACTTCGCCCGCGAGTCCGCGCGGAGTGTAACCGGGATGGCTCCAATCGAGCTGGGAATAGTCGAGGAAGAGTTTCATTCCTTGGCGGTCGCACTGCGTGGCCAATGCCTTCACCACATCCGTTTTAAATGGGGTCGCGTCCATCACGTCCCAATCTGTTTTTTTGGAATCGTACATGGCGAGCCCGTCGGGTCCCTTGGCGGTGAACGAGATGTATCGCACCCCCGCGAACTTCGCCATCGCGACCCACTCCTCGGCGTTGAATTTTGCGGGATTGAACTCGCGGGCGAGCGCGGCGTACTGCGCGTCGGTCATTTTTTTGTCGCGTAGAATCGCCTCTCCCTCGCCTTGAGTGCTGTAAACGCCCCAAGTGAAGAGGATGCCGAACTTGGCGTCGCGGAACCATTCGCGCGCGTCGAGATTTTCTGGCGCAGGGGTGTAGCGCGTCGCTCGTCGGCTTGGCAAAAGAGCGCAACCACAAAGGCAAAGCGCGGGAAGAAGCGCGAACCATTTCATTTTTGTGGGAATTGACATGGTCATCCGTTTCCGATTTTGAGCGGCTTGGCGCCGTTGAGCTAACCTTGCTTGATTCTGGGAACAACCGAACATGCATCGCCGACACAACGTCGTCGCGAGGCGAACCAACGATATCCTGCGCGAATAAAACGTCTTGCTCCCGGCACAAGGCTCACCGCATAGAGCGGCCAACCCCAGAACGTGTGGCGAGAGAGATATATGAAAGCGTCCGCGCCGCCGTAGATTTTCCCGTCGAGACCGATCACTTTCATTTCATCAAGAAGATGTTCTGGCGAAAGCGCAAGCCGCGGCGCGACCCATGGCTCCTGTAATGGGGCGATTGAAAATCCCCGAGACCGAAACGTGGCCTCCCACTTTCGAACGAGACCCTGACAAATTGAACACTCGCCATCGTAGAGAATACATCCGTTGGATTGATGAATTGAATTGGCGGCGTTCTCGTCCATACAGAAAATCTTACACCAATCGTCGCCGATTTTCCGCATCGGCGTTTATCGGTGTTCATCGGCGGCTGAATATCAGGGAAAAATGCGTTTAACCGCCGTGCGATAGCCGATCCAAAACTCGCCCGAGCGATGCCGAAAACGCGCGGCGATCCTGAACGGTAAAGGGGCGCGGACCGCGAGTTTGTTCCCCTTGTTCGCGCAGCGCGGTCATGAGGTCGCGCATCTGGGATCGGTCGGGCATGTTTCGTTCGTCCAGTTCGCGACCCCGGATATCAATCACCGCCGCGCCGAGTTTCACCGCCTGCGTCGCGAGCGGAACATCCTGCGTAACGACGATATCGCCCGGCGCGGTTTGCGCGACGATCCACTCGTCCGCCGCGTCGGGACCTTGATCCACAAAAACGATTTGAACGCCTTGACCCTCGCGCTCCCGCTTCATGGACGCATGGGCGCAGACATGCACAACCTTGACTCCCCGCCGCGCGGCCAGCCGCTCAATCTCGTCCTTTACGGGGCAGGCATCGGCGTCGACAAGAATTTTCATAAGCTATACCAAAGAATTTCGATTTTACGATTCGGGTGGAACTTCCGCGGGCACTGAACGAAGTTTTCCAACTAGCACGCCATGCGTCGGCGAGAAGAGTGCCGCGAGGATGAAGAGCGTGCCGCTGACGACCGCCATCCCTCCCGCGATGGACCCGTCCATCCAAGTCGCCAGTGCGAATCCGCCAATTGCGCTCAAGACGCCTGCCGCGACGGAGAGCACGAGCATCATACCGAGTCGGTCCGACAACATATAAGCCGTGTTGGGCGGGACGACGAGCATCGCGACGACGAGAATCGCCCCGACGCTCTCGAACGCTCCAACCGTCGTGAGCGAGACGAATCCCATCAAAAGATAATGCCAGAGGGCGACGTTGATTCCGAGCGACGCGGCGAGCGCGGGATCGAACGCGCAGATCTTGAGCTGCTTGCCGCCGAGAATGACGAACGCGAGATTGGCAAGCATGATCGCGCCCATGATCCACGCCGCGCGCGGACCACAATTCACGCCGCCGACCGTGAAGGTGTTGAACGGCGCAAACGCGATCTCACCGTAAAGCACGCATTCAGCGTCGAGGTCCACTTGTCCCGTGAACTGCGTGACCAAGATGACGCCGATTGCAAAAAGCCAGGTGAACGTCACGCCGATGGAAGCGTCCTCCTGCAACTTGCCGAGTCGCGTCAAGGCATCGGTCATGAATGCCGTCAGCAACCCCAATACCCCTGCGCCCAATAACATCGGGATCGTATTGCGCGATCCGGTGATGAGAAATGCGATGACGATCCCCGGCAGGACGGCATGACTGATCGCGTCGCCGAGCATCGCAAGCCGCCTGAGGACAAGAAAGCATCCGACCAGCGAACAGGCTGCCGCGACAAGCGAACCGATGAGCATGATCCAAAGGTTGTCACTCATCGCGCTGCCTCCGCCCCGACCGAAACGATCTCACCCGGAATTTTGCGTTGGTGGGGGTCTTCCTCCGGACTATCGAGCGCGGCCACGAGTCGCGCCTCAAGGTCGGGCGTCAGAATATGTTCGATCTCTTCGGCATCGTCGTGAACATGATCGGGCGCAATCTCGACGCGTCGCGTCAGATAAAGTTCCCATAGACGGTGGAGCCGCGTGAGCCGTGCTGCTCGCGCAATTCCCGGTTCGGCGAGGATGAATTTCCCCGGTTCCAGTTCTTTGATCATTCCTTCCGATTCCAGTCGCGCCAATGTATTCCTCAGCATTGAAACGCTCATCGTCCGGTATTTGAGGATGTCGGCGTCGGTGCGCGGAAGCGACCAATCGCGCGATTCTTCGCCATAGCGATAAAGAGTGCGGAGCACATTTTCCATCGCGGTTTTGTGGCGATTGCGCGCGTGACGAACCCATCGCGCGATAATTCCCCGACGCGGCGCAAAAAGGATCGAAACAAAAAACATCGCGGAGACCGCAACGACCATCCAGGGCCCCGTCGGCATCTTGGGTCCGATGTAACTGATCCACGCACCTAGCGCGCCGCTCAACGCCCCAAAAATTCCGGCGAGCACAAGCATCCATCCCAGTCGGTCCGTCCAATGGCGCGCGGCGGCGGCGGGCGTCACGAGCATCGCGGCCATGAGGACGACCCCGACGGCCTGCAGCCCGAGCGCGACGGCCATCACGATCATCGTCGCCATGATGAATTGAATCGCGCGAACGGGCAATCCGAGCGTGGCGGCGAGCGCGGGATCGAACGAAACAATCTTCATTTCCTTATGCATCAGCGCGACCAGACCGAGCATCACGGCGCTCAGGATACCGAGAAGCCAAACGTCGCGATCCACCATCGCCGCCGCTTGGCCAAAAAGAAATTTGTCGAGTCCGCTTTGCGAGGCCGCGCCGCTTTTCTGGATTTCGGTCAGCATGAGAATGCCGAGTCCAAAATAAACGGAGAGCACCATGCCGAGCGCGCTGTCTTCCTTTACGCGAGTGTATTTGACAATGGCATCTACGGACAACGCGCCGAGCCAACAGGAGACCATCGCGCCGATCAAGATCACGAGCGGGTCTTTGGTTCCCGTTAAAATAAACGCCGCGCAGACGCCCGGCAACGCCGCGTGAGCCAGCGCGTCGCCCATGAGCGAACGCTTGCGCAGAAACGCATAACAACCGATCACCCCGGCGCCTAATCCGAGAAAGACGCATCCAATGAGGACGAAAATGGCGTTAATGTTTTGAAAAAAGCTCATAGAATTCAAAAGTGAGAAGAGTGAAGTGAGAAGAGTGAAGTGAGAAGAGTGAAATGGGAAGTTGCGAATGAACCAATACTGTCGAATTCCCACTACCTCTCACGCTTCATCCTTCTTCCTTCACTCTTCTACCTTCTCCCTTCACATTTCTCTCTTCATCCCCTCGCACGCCAGCCTTCCTTGCGCAGTTTCTCGCCAACTTCCGTCAGCAAGTTCAATCGGCCGCCATAAGTCTTGTGCAGATTTTCGGGCGTAAAGGTTTCTTCTACTTTCCCAAACGCCACGAGTCGGAGATTCAGCAACATGACCATGTCGAAATATTCGGGGACGGTGTGGAGGTCATGATGCACGACGACCACGGTACAACCCTGTTCGCGCAATTCGCGGAGCAAAACGACAATCGCTTTTTCGGTCGCGGCATCCACCCCCGCGAACGGCTCGTCCATAAGATAGACGCGCGTTTGTTGCGCAAGAGCGCGCGCAAGAAACACCCGCTGCTGTTGTCCGCCCGATAGCTGACTAATTTGGCGGTCGGCGAATTCCGACATGCCGACTTTGGCGAGCGATTGCGCGGCGATCTCGCGGTCGCGTTTTCCGGGTCGCGCAAAAAGTGATAGGTGACCGTACCGTCCCATCAACACAACGTCGGAAGCGGTCGTTGGGAAATCCCAATCCACCGATTCGCGTTGCGGAACGTATGCAATTCCCTGGCGCCCGCGCACGGCGGGCTGGCCGAAAATCTTGACCGACCCCGAAGCGAGTGGTACCAAGCCCATGACCGCTTTGATGAGCGTGCTTTTTCCTGCGCCATTGGGGCCTACGACTGCGATCAATTTTCCTTCGGGGATCACCGCATCAATATCCCAAAGCACCGGGCGATGTTGGTACGCGACGGTCAAATCGTGAATTTCGATGGGAGGTGCTTCGATACTCATAAGGATCTACTTCAACGCCTTCACAATGGTGTCCACATTGTGTTTTACCATGCCGAGGTAGGTTCCTTCGGGTGTTCCTTCGGCGCCCATCGCATCGGAGAATAGCTCCCCGCCAATGGTGACGGTGTGGCCCTTCGCTTCGACGCCCCGAACGAGCGCTTCAATGGATTTGCGCGGCACCGACGACTCGACGAACACCGCCTTGATCTTCCGTGCAACGATCATGTCGGTGAGGCGTTCCAAATCTTGGAGGCCATATTCCGAAGCCGTGCTCACTCCTTGAAGCCCCGTGACTTCGATGTCGTAGGCCTTGCCAAAATATCCGAACGCGTCGTGCGCCGTGACGAGCACCCGCTGCTCCTTGGGGATCGTCGCGATCTGTGCGCGCGCGTAATCGTCAAGTTCGCGCATCTTCATGAGATAAGCTTCGGCGTTCTTTTTGAAGTCTTCGGCGTGAGCAGGATCGGCTTCGACGAGCGAGTTCCGAATCTGTTGGGCGGTCAGCGCCCAAAGTTTTACATCGAACCAAACATGGGGATCATATTGACCCGCAAATTCCGGCGGTTCGCGGCGCATCGTTTCGGGAATATTATCCGTCACCGCGACCGTCCTCACCCGCGAAGCCATTCGCACCAGGACGTCACCCATCTTACCTTCCAAGTGGAGTCCGTTATAGAAGATCAAATCCGCCGCGCTCAGCCGATCCAAATCGCCCTTGGTCGCTTTGTAAAGATGGGGATCCACTCCCGCGCCCATGAGCGACTCGACTTCGACCCACTCGCCGCCGATGTTCTTGGCGACATCGGCAATCATTCCAATCGTAGTGGTGATCTTCAGCTTGCCTTCGCGCGGGCGAACTTTCGCTTCGGGAGGGTTCGGCGCGGCGTTTTCCGGAGCAGGCTTTCCGCAACCGTAACTTAAAGCAAGCATCGCCATCGCCCCCAAAATGCAGGCGAATCGGATTTTCATAGTCGCTTGGCTCATCATGGTTTCAGACTCCTCCCGCTTCCTAGTGCGGCTTCGGCCACCATTCTTTTTCATCGCGCGTTTCGAAGTCAATAAGAAAAGTAGCATAGGATACATTTTGTATCGCTTATTACATATGGAATGGGCGCATCATTAGAATCCTCCTCAAACGCCGAAGCCGGGATTCCGTTTTCAGGAACCCCGGCTTCGGCGGGTGACAGGCGGTCAGAGGAGAGATTCGGTCTATTCGAAGAAACGTTGGCGGCGGCGGCGGTGAAGCGCCGGGATTTCGTAGGGATCTTCTTCGGTCCCCGCGGTTCCCTGCGTCGGGCTTTCAGGCTCGGAATCGTTCAAGACGGCCGTCTTCGGTTTTCCGAAGAGTTCGCTGGTTGTCTCCGCGTCTTCCTTGGAAACGCTTTCGGTCGTCGTGGATTTTCCCCAGTTCAAAATGGGATTCTCGGGAGCGGTGAAGTCCACCTTCGATCCCCCCATTGGCGCGGAACCTTCGCGCTCGCGCTTGGCGAGAATCGAGGGCTTGAGCGCGGCGGGGTCGCTTTCGGGCGCGTGAATATGGCTGTGGCCGTTGGTGTATTTCCCAAATCGCGGACGGAGACGTTCATCCTGCGATGACGAAGCGGTTTCCGTTCCTTCCGAGCCAAAGCCGGTCGCGATGATCGTGACCCGCAGGGCGTCCTGAAGTTTTTCATCAATGACGACGCCGAAGATAATGTTGGCTTCGGGATCGGCGGCTTCGTAAACCATCGCCGTCGCCTCATTGATTTCGTGCATGGTGATCGTCGGCGGGCCGGTGATGTTGATAAGAATGCCGCGCGCGCCATCAATGACGATCTTTTCCTGCAGCGGACTGTGGCAGGCTTTGCGGACGGCTTCGACCGAGCGGTTCTCGCCTTTGCCAACGCCGACGCCCATCACCGCGCCACCGGTCTCGCCCATGATGGTGCGAAGATCGCGGAAGTCCACGTTGATGAGTCCCGGCATGGCGATGAGATCGGAGATCGCGCGGATGCCTTGCGCCAAAACGGAATTGGCGACATCAAACGCCTCGGTGAGCGGCGTCTTGGGCCCGACGGCTTCCATGAGCTTGTCGTTCAAAATGGTAATCATCGTGTCAACATGCTCGCCAAGCTTGCGAATCCCTTCGACGGCGCGGCGCATCCGCTGCGAACCCTCGAACTGGAACGGTTTGGTGACGATGGCGACGTTCAGGATATCCATCGAGCGGGCGATTTCGGCGATGACGGGAGCCGCGCCGGTTCCCGTTCCGCCGCCCATGCCTGCCGTGATAAAGACCATATCGGCTCCGGAAAGAATTTCACGGATTTGCTCTTCGGCATCGCGAGCGGCTTGCTCCCCGACGTTCGGGATGCTTCCCGTGCCGCTACCGTGGGTCAGCTTTTCGCCGATCTGAATTCGGTTGGGAACGGTCGAGCGTTGAAGGGATTGGTAATCGGTGTTGAGGGCGTAGAATTCGACCCCTTCAAAACCTTCCTCGACCATGCTCTGAACGGCATTGCAGCCTCCGCCGCCGACGCCGATGACCTTAATGATCGGCGAGCGGGGCGAGATGACGTCCCATTTAACTTTCGAGGACGGCTTATCGGAGCCGCGCGCGCCCAAAATCGGGCCGGGGTTTGCAGCCGCGGCAGCCGTCGCGTGGGGTTTTGCGCTTTCCGCCGATACGGCGGGGCGCTCCGAAGCGGGTTTGGGCGACACGTCAAAGATGGACATGCGCTCCGAACGACTCGGAGGGGTTGAACTGGAATTGTCGTTAAGCATATACGTCGAAGACCTCCTTGATCTTTCTTAAAATCCAAGACTCGCGTTGATATCCGGGGCCTTCGTCTATGGCCCACTTGATTAGCCCGACGCCGGTCGAATAGATGGGACTGCTCACCACTTCGGACAGGCCGCGCAAACCCTGCGGCATTCCGATGCGAGTGGGGAAATCCAAAATCCGTTCGGCGACCTCGCCGATGCCTTCCAGCAGGGCGGTTCCGCCGGTCAAGACGACCCCGGCATAGATCCGATCCCTATAGCCCGAACGCTGGATGACTTTTTTTACGTCGAAGAAAATATCCTCGACGCGCGCCTCGATGATTTCGGCCAGCTCGCGGCGCTTGTACGAGATGCGGCGTCCTCCTTTCAGGGGATTGGGCAAATCCACGTGTTCGTCCACGTCAATGGTCATGGGGTTGGCATGACCGAATTTCTTTTTCAGGTTCTCGGCCTCGTGCGGCGAGCAGCGCATGACGGTCGCAATGTCGTGCGTGATGATGTCGCCGCCGTGGGCAATCTCGGCGGTATGATGGAGCGTCCCTTCGCTGAAGATCGCGAGGTCGCACGTTCCGCCGCCGATATCCACCATGACGACGCCGAGTTCTCTTTCTCGCGGAGTCAGAATCGCCTGCGACGACGCAATGGCTTCGAGGACGATGCCGCTCGTTTTGAGTCCCGCCTTTTTGACGCAGCGCAGGATGTTGTTCCCCGCCGCAACCGAGCCGGTCACGATGTGCATTTTGACTTCGATCTTGCTGCCGAAAAGCCCGACGGGATTTTGGATACCGCCGTTGCCATTCACAATAAACTCGCGGACGACTTTGTAGAGCACTTCGACGTCCGGCGGCATCGAAATTTGCGTGGCGCGACGGATGACGTTGCGACAATCGCGCGCGTCAATCCCGACGCTCGGATGAGCGACTTCGACCATCGCCTCGGCGTTGATTCCCGAAATGTGATCGCCCGCGATGCCGACGTAAACTTCGCGCGGCGTCGTGCGGGCAAGTTCATACGCGTGGAGATACGCTTTCTCGATGGCAGAAACGGTGTGAGCGATGTCGGTTACCATCCCGCGTCTCATCCCGCGCGAAGGACTCGACCCCAAACCCAGAACCGTGATGCCGCCTTCCGCGTCAACTTCGGCGATAATCGCGCAAACTTTGGTCGTGCCGATATCGAGTCCAAGAACGGTGCGCTTTTTGCCCGCGCGTTTGGGTTTGCGCGTCGCCTGCGAATTGCCGATGCGCTCGGAACGGGGCGGAGTCAGCACCGCGCTCCCGCCTTGGGACGATTTCAAAAACAACGCCATGATTTCCCCGCAGACTCCTTCCTCAGAAATAAACCACCTGCGACTCGAACCTCAGATCCATGTAGGTGTAGCGCTCCCAATCTGGTTTGGCGCGCAACGCGGTAGCCAGAATGGGAAGCCGTTTTAAGGGATCGCCCTCGCCGAAGCGAACTTCGACCCCTTCGCGCAAAATTCCGGTCAGTTCGTTTTCGGGCGTCAGGTGCCACTCGGCGAAATGACGAAGCAACGCGAGGTCGAACTCCTCGAGGAATTCGATTGTCGCGAGCGCTTCACCCAGCATCGGTTGTTCGATTTTCATCCCCGCGCGGAATCGCGAACCGCGCACGCCGGTGATGATCGGTGATTTTGAAGCGACCACTTCGCCCGCCGCGGCCTCGCCGAGCAAGTGCCCTTCGCGATCCATCCAATAGAAAGCTCCAACGTTTACGGCCGCGAGCGGTTTGCGCTCCTGAACTTCAATACGAAGCGTGCGGGGAAAAACTTTGGCGACGTGATATGAACGAACGCGCGGGATCACTTCGACTTCATAGCGAACCCTCGGCATCCGCATGAGAAGCAGATTGCCGTCTTTTTTGACGTCGGGATTTTCAATCGCCGCGCGAATTTCCGCTTCAAGCGATTCCGACGCGCCGACGATCTCGATTTTTTCGACTTGAAAATATTGCGATTCGCGCACGAATCGTTCGAAGCGAAGTCCGATCATCGCGATGATAACAAGGCAACCGAATCCTGCGAACGCAGTTGCAAGAACGATCGGCAGACGCCGTATAAAATGGACGAATGAAAACGGGCGGGCGTAAACGCGCCGCCATAGGCGGGTGAGAACCGGCAACTTCATCTGTGCAACTACTGGAGCGAGAACAGGATCAACTGGAACTTGCGCCGCACGGCCCGGAAACCGCTGACGGCAACACCGTCCAACAACTAGACGCGAATTTACAAAGCCTCGAAGGAGAAATCAAGCGAAAGTGAACAATTTTCTACCACCTATTGTTCGGATCCAAAAACAAAACCCCGGACGTGGAGAAAATCCACGTCCGGGGTTTTTCAAAGGGGTATAGAGTCTCGGTTTAGGGTCCTAGCGAGAAGAGGTCCACGACGTAGGCGGAGCCGGAGTCGGCGCCGGGGGCGT
>CAZPIK010000048.1:0-13027 GCA_964586185.1 uncultured Candidatus Sumerlaeota bacterium
CGTCACGTACTTGATAGGCTAAACCAAGCGATTCGCTATATTCGCCAAGCACGTCGCTAATTTCATTCTCGCCGCCCGCGAGAATCGCGCCGAGTCGCAATGCAACTTCGAACGCGGGAGCCGTTTTCTGGCGAAAAATTCCAAGCACCGCCAGCGAACTCATCGGTTGCGGATCGCGCGCCCAGCAAAGTTCCTCGCCTTGGCCGAGCGAGAGGGTTTTGTGTCCACGCGCGGCGACGGCAAGCATTCGCGATTTGGCCTCGGCGCTGGCTCCACATTCGGCGATCAAGCGGTAACCTTCGCCGAGAAGGTAATCGCCGACGTTCAGCGCGACCGCGACTCCATATTCCTCATGAAGCGTTTTCTCGCCATAACGCGCGGCGTCGTTATCCTCGATATCATCGTGAATCAAGGACGCCTTATGAAAACACTCGACCGCGACGGCGATTTTCTTCACGTCGTCGGTCAGCGCGGAGGTCGGGTTATCCAAGAGTGCCTGATGCACCGCGACGGAGAGGAAGGGACGCCAACGCTTGCCCGCGCGCGAAAGCCACTCGTGCCCGATTTTTTCCGTGCGGCTATCGGGCGACCCCATGATTGCCGCAAGCGGCTCGCCCGCGAACCACGAGTCGGTTTCTTCGCGGAGCGCGGTCAAATCCATCCGGCGAGTATGGTCGTCGCTCGTGAGGTGGATCGTCTCCCAAATCCAATCCATGTCCACTGATGTATCTTTGCAATCATCTTGAAGCAGCGGGATCGCAATGCCGGGGACGGCGGCGGCCTCCATGTGGGGGAAGGCGCGTTCCAAAACGCTCAGGCAACTCACGCCGACGATGGCGTCAATTTTTCCGGTGTCAATCAGCGCCATGACGATGGGCGAACCCTCGGCGACGAGCACAGCGTAACCGAGCTTCTCCGCCTCGACCTGCAAATCCTGAATCGAGCAGAGGCCGCATTTTTTGCAGAGCAATCCGAATTCATCGAACGGCGCGGGGCATTTGCTTTCGAGCCGCAGGCATTTGGGCAGCAGCAACATGCGACGCTCGAACGGAATCGAAGCCAACGTCTCGCGCCAGAGTTCATTGTTCAGGATGACGCCGGTGAAATCGGTGTAGAGCGGATCCACTCCCGCGCGGCTGACGACGGCCTCGGCGTGACGGCGGAGTTCGTCCATCGGGATCGGCGGCACGAGCGTTCCGCTTTTCAGGTAATCACGAATGGTTCGGAGAACATGCTCGCGCTCGGCCTTGGTCTGCGGGATGTTCGATTGAGGCGTGCGCACGCGAACGGGCGCAACGGGATTGGGCAGAGTTAATGTGGGTGCGCTCACGCGTCGGCTCCTTGATCGGGTCCATCCGTTAGTTCGCGCGGTGAGTTTACCCTTGTCGGATGCAATGGCGCAAACCAAAACCGTAGAGACGAAAGAGGATTATCCTCGTAGTTCGCGTTATTGAATTACCCACAAGGACTGGAATTCAGTTGTGCAGCGGCGCGAAGTTTGTCCATGACGCTTGCAAGTTCAGTTGGATCACCACGCTTGGCAAGAGCGAGGAATTCTTGATGAAACCTGAAACAGCGGACACGGCCCACTTTTGGGAACATGAGGATAAGCGGAGTGTGATCTTTGTCTCCACCCCAATGCAAATGCGCTCTTCGTTCGACCGAACGGGACGCCTTCCATTTTGAATTCTCGGTTGTATTGACGACCACAGCCCGATTTGTCAATAGCGGTACCACTTCGGTCTTGAAGTAATTACTCCACTTTGAGCTTTCGGAATAGATGACTAAAAATTCCCTGCCGTGTTGTCGGTGCTTGTATTGCCAAGCTAAGAAGAGAACGAATTTCTCAATCACGCGATACAAAAATATAAACGGCAGCAGCGGAATTACCAAGATCAATACGGGAATGATGACCCAGTTCCTGATGTCTTGCTTAAAGTTCACAGTTGCCATGAGCCATCATACTAATTTGGTGGTGCTCGTCACATCAAAAAAGGGATCCGCTATCATCCTGCCATTGTGGCGACGATGGAATCGAGCTAGGATGCGCCTCGATGTCAGGGCATGAATCGGGAGCAAGACGCCATGGACAAGCCATTTACGACAATTCGGTTGGATCGCGACGGCGGGCCGGTCGCCGAGATCGTTCTCAACCGGCCGGATCAACTCAATTCGATGACACCGGAATTTTTCGAGGAGATTGGGCGCGCGATGAAGATCATCGGCGATGACCCGACGCTCCGCGCGGCGGTGCTTTGGGCCGAGGGGCGGCTTTTTACCGCGGGACTGGATTTGAAAGCCGCGATGGCGACGCTCCTCACCAACAAACCGGGAGCCAATAGCAAAGCGCGGAGCAATCTCGATCTGCTCGAACATATCAAGCAGTTGCAGAAATATTTTTCGGCTATCGAATCGTGTCCCAAGCCGGTGATCGCCGCGATTCATGGTCATTGCATCGGCGGCGGAGTGGATTTAACGACGGCTTGCGATATTCGGGTCTGCACCGCCGACGCGACCTTTTCGATTCAGGAAACAAAGATCGCCATCGTCGCCGACCTGGGAACGCTGCAGCGGATTTCACGCGTGGTCGGTCGGGGCATCGCTCGCGAGATGGCGTTCACGGGACGAAGGCTCTCCGCACAACGCGCGCTCCGGTGCGGACTTGTAAACGAGGTTTATCCCGATAAGGAAAGTTTGTTGGCGGGCGCGCGGGAACTCGCAAAGGAGATCGCCGCGAACTCGCCCCTTGCGGTTCAGGGAACCAAAACGGTTCTCAATTATTCGGAAGAGCACACGATTGAAGAGGGACTCGATTTCGTCGCTCAGTGGAACGCCTCGTTTTTGCATAGCCACGATTTGACCGAGGCGGTGACGGCGTTCCTTCAAAAGCGGCCTCCGGTTTTCAAGGGCGAGTGATCGAATTCCGCGATTGCGAGAAAAGCCCAATACCAAGAAAGGACAAAAGGCCTAAAAGCCCGGCCAAGCTGACACCCATTGCGATTTTGAAGCCTTTGGATGGTTGGTATCTAAACTCGACAACGTGTTCGCCTCGTTCAATGGCTATTGCCCAAAAGGTTCCGCAAGCGACGGAGATAGGATTTACTTTTCCGTCAATCATTACAGACCAACCCGGATAGGCACTCTGTGAGAAGGCGAGAAGCCCCGGCTGTGGGTATCGAACGCGATAGCCGAAAGTGTTTCCTGCTTTCCTTTCTGCGGTGACCTCGAAAGACGAGTCAATTGCTTTCATTGGATCCCAATTTGAAGATAGCGCGGGTCCCGAGGCATCCAGAGAGCCATCAGTAGTAAAGGGAGGCAACTCTGGTTGCGTCCATTTTCGCGTGTTACTTTCAAAAGCTGCTTGAGCTTCTTCCCTTTCGATTGACGTAAAATCGGATTTCCAACCGCGCATCGAGACGGGAAACGCCAAGCCTTTGAAATTTTCATTCCGCCAGATTCCGAGCGGGCCTTCGGGAAACTGAATCATCCCCGCGAGTTTGAGTCCCGCGAGGTGGGTCAGGTCTTCGTAGCTGAGAACGGTCTCGACCCCCATGAGCGTCAGCCACGAAGGATAAACGATGCGCGGGACGAACATCGAGCCGCGCGGGTTCATATCGGGCGGCAATCCCGCGAGGCGATTGAACCACGTTCCGATCCAGCGGGCGTTCATCGGATCGTAACCGCGCGCGTCGGGCAAGCCCTGCATGATGAGCGCGTTGGTCGTGACTTCGGGAGTGTTCTGGTCGGTGCGCCAATCGAGCAAGCTATCCATCCAAAGAATCCGTCCGCCGCGATGTTGCTTTTTCAGTTCCTTGACGAGCGCGGTTTCGGGATAGATTTTGGATTCAAAATCGGCGATGCGTTCCGATTTCTGATAAGGCCACGCCATCCAAGCGAGATTGAGCACGGCGAGCGAGGGGAGCGCCCAATCCCATGCCGGATGCCGCGCCGCGTAACGCTCGTCCAGTTCTTCGAGCAGGAGATCGAATCCGATTGCGGAGGCGAGGCATAGGCCGACGGTTGTCACGAAGAGCAATCGTGCAGGGACGCGGAAGAAATCGAAGCCCGGAACGTAATCAAAGAAGAGTTTATAGAGGGGCGAGTATTTTCCCGTCGCCATGAAGAGCGAGAACACGATTAGCGCAAGCGAGGAGAAGAAGAGGGCGCGCTTCGTACGATCCGCATCGCGTTTGCGCCGAAGAAAAAGACCAAAACCAATGGGGATTAAGAGCGCCCATGTGAAGAGAGGAAGGAACGCGCATGCTTCGGCGAACCCCGTATCGGTTCCGCGGTATTGCATGTCGTCGTAACCGGGACCGAACCATGAGGGCAGGATCATGAGCCAGAGGAGTCGGGGATGAAGCGATCCTTCGGTCATGAATTCCCATCGCTGCTCGTGTGATACCGCCGCACCGCGATCGAAGGAATGCTGGGACATTTCCCACGCGGGGTACGTTTGAATCGCTGTGAGCAAAATCGCGAGGAGAAATGCGCCGAGGATTCCGCTCGTGCGAATGGCACGAAGGCGCGGGAAAGATTCGCGCGTAAAAAGTGACGAGGCTAATGCGATAAAACCAACAAGAAACCAGATATAGAACGCGATTTGTGGTGCGCCTGCGAGGAGGCTCATTGCAAGACAAAGCGACAGCCATGCGCTGCGGGTTATATTCGGAGAACGAAATAATGCAAGCGCGGCCAGAGCCGACCACGGCAACCACGACGCGGCGTAATGAAAGAGTACCATTCCGGGCATCAGCTTGAACGTCAGAAATCCGGAGAACGTGAAGAGGATCGCGAGTAGGCATGATGTGGCGGGACGCAATCCCCACGCGCGTCCCAGTTTCCAACATCCGAGGAGCGTCCATGCGACGTGCGCGAGGAAAAGCAGCGTAAAGGAAATGGGGAGCGGCAGAATTCGGTGGAGCAAATTGGGCGGGTAGAAAAAGCCGACCTGCGGATCGGCCATGAGCGGACGACCGCAGAAAGTCATCGGATTCCAGAGCGGCCACTCGCCCGACCCAAGCGAATCGTTCACCAGTTTTTGGTAGGGGAGATAGTGATGGACGAGATCGTGACCGGCGGGCGCGTGGCCGATCAGGAAGCGCCCATAAACGAGCGCGAACGACGCGGCGAGAAAAATCAGGGGGACGCGGCGTGAAAACGGCATGGCGTGACAATAGCGCAAATCCGATTCGGTTCAAACGCAAAGGCGCAGAGACGCTATGGAGTTGCAAAGACGGGCCGCGAAAAGGCGCAAAAGGCGCAAGAGGGAAGAGAAAAGAGGTTCACGCGGAGGCGCGGAGGTTACAGAGGGGAAAAAAGGAAGATAGGCGGCAGAAGAAAGGGAATTTATCGCAAAGACACAAAGGCGCAGAGACGCAAGGAGGAATGCGGTGCTTTTGCGGACTTCGAATAAAATAACCTGTCCCCGAATTCCCCCGAATTCCCAGATACCAGCCCCGGATTCCAGCCTTTCGGCTTCGCAGGTGGATTGTACGATTCGGGAATTTCGGGGGAATTCGGGGACAGGTTATTTAATTCAATCATCCCACAAACAGATCAGGACATCTTTTTTCCAGATCAGGCACTATAAATGCCGAAGGGGGACGCGGCGGAGGTTGCTCTTGCGTCGTGATTTTTTGGTGAGGGAGATAAGTGGATTGATTGGCGCGGTCTCGGAATCGCGGAGCCGTTTCATATCCTCGAACGCGATCTTGACCGCTTCGTCCACGCTCTTGACCGGGCGGAACTTGATGACCTTGCGCACTTCTTTGCCGATCTCTTCGAGTTCGGGTTCGTTATCGGCGGGGATGATGACCGTCTCGACGTGAGCGCGATGAGCGGCGACGACTTTTTCCTTGAGGCCGCCGATCTTGAGCACCCGACCGCGCAGCGTGATCTCGCCGGTCATCGCGATGTCGCGCCGGACGGGTCGCCGCGTCAAGGCTGAGAGAAGCGAGATCGCCATCGTCACGCCCGCCGAAGGACCGTCCTTGGGAATCGCGCCTTCGGGAACGTGGATGTGAATATCCAATTTCTTGTAGAAGTCGGCGTCGAGACCGAAATCGCGGCAATGGGTGCGAATATACGATAGGGCGGCTTTGGCCGATTCCTGCATGACCTCGCCAAGTTTTCCGGTGAGCAGCAAAGCTCCCTTGCCCGGCATAAGGGTTGTTTCGACGGGGAGAATTTCGCCGCCAACTTCGGTCCACGCCAGACCCGTCGCGACGCCGATTTCCTTAACGCCGTGCAGTTCCATATCGTGATGCCGCTCGGGTCCCAAGTATTCGCGGACGAGCGCGGGGGTCACGGTGACGCTCTTGCGATTGGGATCGTCCACGAGTGAACGCGCGGCCTTGCGGCAGACGGAGGCAAGCTCGCGATCCAAATTACGAACCCCAGCCTCGTGAGTGTAAGAACGAATGACCGTTTCAATCGCGGAAGGATGGAACGAGATAAGCCGCTTGTTGAGGCCGTGTGCTTTGATCTCGCGCGGGAGCAAATGATGCTGCGCGATCTTCATTTTTTCGTCCTCGGTGTAACCGGGAACTTGGATGATCTCCATGCGGTCGAGTAGCGGATAAGGAATGCCCGACGTCGTATTTGCGGTCGTGATGAACATAACGCGCGAGAGATCGAAATCCACTTCCATGTAATGATCGTTGAAGGCTTTGTTCTGTTCGGGATCGAGCGCTTCGAGCAGCGCCGAAGCCGGATCGCCGCGGAAATCGGAGTTCATCTTGTCAATTTCATCAAGCAGGAAAACCGGGTTCATCGAACCGGCTTTTTTCATCCATTGGATGATCTTGCCGGGGAGCGAGCCGATATAGGTGCGACGGTGACCGCGAATTTCGGCCTCGTCGCGCATTCCGCCGAGCGAGAGCCGGACGAACCGCCGCTTGAGCGAACGGGCAATCGAACGGGCGAGCGAGGTTTTGCCGACGCCGGGCGGCCCGACGAAGCAAAGGATCGGCCCGCGCATGTGTTCGACGAGCTTCAAGACGGCCATGAACTCGATGATGCGATCCTTCACCTTTTCCAGTCCAAAGTGATCTTCATCAAGGATCTGCTGCGCGCGTTTTAGGTCAATCTGATCCTTCGTGTACTTGTTCCACGGGAGTTCGATGAGCCATTCGATGTAGCTCCGGCAAACGGTGGCCTCGGGGCTTAGGGGAGCCATGCGGGCGAGGCGATTCAGTTCGCGGTAGGCGCGGTCTTTGGCCGCCTCGCTCATCCGAATTTTGCGGATTTTCTCCTGTAGCTCGTCGAGTTCGATGTCTTCCTCGCTGGCGAGGCCAAGTTCCTTCTCGATGACCTTGAGCTGTTCGTTAAGGAAATATTCTTTTTGGCTCTTGCCGATCTTATTTTTGACCTGCGAGAGAATGTTGTTCTCGATCTTGAGCAATTCATTGTCGGCGGCGAGCAACTGAGAGAGCCGCTGCATTTTTTCGGCGACGTCCACGATTTCAAGGATAGCCTGTTTATCGTCGGTCTTGAGATGGCAATAGTTGGCGATGGCGTTGGAGAGCTGAAGCGGATCGGTCATGCTCTTGATCGAGAGCGTGAGGTCGTCGGGGAGTTTATCGGAAAGCTGCGCGTATTGCTCGAAGAGACCAATGAGACCGCGTTTTAACGCTTCGATTTCTTTGCTCGCTTCAACTTGGAACTCCACTTTGCGAACTTCGGCTTTGTGGTATTCCTGTTCCTTGATAAACGCCTCAATGCGGCCAACCCAATTCCCCTCGACGAGGATTTTCGCGGAGCCATCGGGAAGGCGGAGAACTTGAATGACATCGGACGCGCAGCCGACGCGGTGGAGGTCTTTGGTCCCCGGATGATCGTCGGCGGGCGATTTTTGCGTGACGAGGAAGATCGTTTTGTTAACCGAAAGAGCGGCTTCGAGCGCCATTAAATCCTTATGCCGCACGATAAAGAGCGGCATGACGCTATTGGGGAATATAACCAAGTCCTTGAGGGGGATGATCGGGAGTTGAACGGTATCGGACATGTAGCCTACTTCTTTTGGAGTCTCGGGCGGGATGGCGGGAGCCTGCGAGAAGATCGCCCACAATACTTGAAGTTAAATTACAGCCGCTGTCGTCGGATGTAAATGGAAGTTTGCGTAGAAGCTAAACTCCTTGGACTATTGTAATGTCCGAGCACGAAAACTCAAAGACGCGAAGTTGCACGAAGACAACCACATGGCTTTGTGGAAATGCTGCAGGAAGGATCGAGGCCTAATTCCTGTTGATGTTCTCGCCATTGACTAATTCTGGCGCGAGTTGGAACATGGGGGCGAGAGGGAGAGCCATGTCAGCTCGATTGCTCAGGCCTATCGCGTCAGTTTTCATCGCATCAGCCGCGTTTGTTTCGACTCTATTCGCGGAGCCGGCTGCTGCGCCTTCCGGTGGAACTACTGCGGGTGGTTTGATTGGCACTCTCGAACAATTAAAATCCAACGCCAAGGCTCGGCGCGAGGCCGTGGAATCGCTGAAGCGTGAAGCCGATTCGCTCCGCAAGCAGATTAAGGAAACGGCGCCGCCTGAAACTCTTGAGCAAATCAAGAAAGCCGATGAACTCAAAGCAAGCATTTCCGATTCGGTAAGACAGCTTGAGGCTGCACGACGGGAACTTAGCGAGGCGCAAAAGGCTACTGCTGCCTTGACTGAAAAGTTGGAGGAAGCTCGCAAAGAAGCGGTCGCTCTGAACGCTCGGTTGGAAACCCTGAATCGCACGGCGCAGATTCTTGAAATTCTGAAACCTGCGGGCGATGCAAAGCCAGAAGTTGCGACGCCCGCGCCAGCCGCGCCGGAATCGAAGCCCGCGCCGACGAACGTCACGCGCGAGCAGGAGGTTTACTTCGAAACCAAAGTGCGCCCTGTCCTTGCGGAGAATTGTTTTTCTTGTCACGGACCGGAAAAACAGAAATTGGGTCTTCGCCTCGATTCGCTTGAAGCGATGCTCAAAGGCGGCGAATCGGGAAGCGCGCTGACCCCCGGCGATCCCGATAAGAGCGCGATCATTGTCGCGATCCGCTACGACGGCGAAACCAAAATGCCGCCGAAAGCAAAGTTGCCCCAAGAAGCCATTGATGCGCTCACCGAGTGGGTCAAGATGGGCGCTCCCTGGCCTGCTTCTCCAAAAGCCGATGACACTCTGGCTCAAAAACCAACCGCTGCCGCGAAGCCTGATCCCAAAGAGCATTGGGCGTTCAAGCCGGTCGGGCATCCAGAACCTCCGGAAGTCGCCGATGCCGCATGGAATGAGAACTCGGTTGATCGTTTTGTTTTTAAGAAGCTCGAAGAAAAGAAACTCAAGCCGAATCCCGAAGCCGACCGACGGACGCTCCTTCGGCGTGCGACCTACGATCTGACGGGTCTGCCTCCGACGATGGAAGAGTTCGCTGCGTTTGAAGCGGATTCGTCGCCGGATGCCTACGCGAAAGTCGTGGATCGGCTTTTGGCTTCACCCCGTTATGGCGAGCGGTGGGGACGATATTGGCTCGACGTTGCGCGTTATGCCGACACCAAGGGATATGTTTTTCAGGAGGAGCGACGGTATCCCTTTTCTTTTGTTTATCGCGATTGGGTGATCCGCGCGTTCAATGAGGATCTGCCTTACGATCAATTCCTGATCCAGCAGATCGCGGCGGATCAGCTCGATTTGAAAGACGACAAGCGTCCGCTGGCGGCGATGGGATTTCTAACGCTGGGACGACGTTTTCTAAATAACAAGCACGACATTATTGACGACAGGATTGACGTGGTTTCGCGAGGGACGATGGGCTTGACCGTCGCTTGCGCACGGTGCCATGACCATAAGTTCGATCCGATTCCGACCGCCGATTATTATTCGATCTATGGCGTTTTTGCGGGATCAACCGAACCCAAGGATTTGCCGCTTATTGCCGATCCCGATCCAAGCGATCCTAAATATCAGGAATATGTCAAGGTGACCGGTGAGGCGCGGAAGAGGGTTGACGATTATTTTAACGGCAAACATCAGGAGTTCCGCGAGCGGTACCGCAAACAAGCGACCGGTTATTGGCTTGCGGCTTACGAGGGAAAGAAGATCGCTTCGGAGGATGAGTTTCAAGCGATGGCGCGCGATCGCAAACTTCAGCATCGAACCGTTCGGCGATGGCAGTCGTATCTGGATGAATCGGCAAAAAAGTTCGATCCGATTTTGGCGGCATGGAATGCGTTCAACGCGATTCCCGATGCGGAATTTGAGGCCAAGGCGGCGGAGATTGCCGCCCAAATTGCGGCTAATGCGGGCGAACAGAAGCATCATCCGGTGATTTCGGCATTGTTTGCGGGCGATCCTCCCAAGACGATGCGCGAGGTGATTGACCGATATGCGGGCGCATTAAACCATGTTGAAAAAGAATGGGCCGCATTACTCGGACTGCACAATGGCTTGGCCGAGGAATCGGGGAGGTCCGATCTTCCACCGCCGACGCAGCTTCCAAACGTTGATCATGAAAGCTTGCGGCAATTCCTTTATGGAGATGCCGCGCCGGGGCAGATCCCGGCGGGGGAAGTCGAGCAACATATGACACTTGAAGAGCAGGCGGAGATTCGGAACCGCCGACTTCAGGTTGACGCGCTCGAAGCGACGCATCCGGGACGACCGCAACGCGCACACGTCCTCAATGATTTCGAAAAGCAGACCAATCCGAAAATTCTGAAACGCGGAAATCCTGCGACACCGGGCGACGAGGTGCCGAGAAGGTTCTTTGAGATTCTTTCGGGCGCGGATCGCAAGCCGTTCGAGAAGGGGAGCGGACGACTTGAATTTGCGCAGGCGATTGCCAGCAAAGACAATCCACTTACGGCGCGGGTCTTTGTTAATCGCGTTTGGCTGCATCATTTCGGGCGTGGGATCGTTGAGACGCCGAGCGATTTTGGCTTGCGGTGCGAGCCGCCGAGCCATCCTGAACTTCTGGATCACCTTGCATCGCGCTTTATGGAGGAAGGTTGGTCGGTCAAGAAATTGCATAGATCAATCATGCTCTCCAAGACGTATCGGCAATCGAGCGAAGTCGCGCCGGAAATCGCCGCGGTAGATCCGGAGAATCGGTGGCTTTCAAGGTTTGATCGTCGGCGGCTTGATTTCGAGGGGCTGCGAGATTCGCTACTTGCGGTGGCCGATGCGCTTGATTTGGAAACGGGCGGCGATCCGGTTGAAATTACGGAACCTCCATATTCGAATCGTCGCACGGTTTACGGAATGATCGAGCGGCAGAACCTTCCCGGACTTTTCCGCACGTTCGATTTTGCGAGTCCCGACGTTTCGAGTCCAGGGCGATTTGAAACCACCGTCCCGCAGCAGGCGCTCTTTTTGATGAACAGTCCGTTTGCGGAACATGCCGCAAGAGAAGGCGGCAACGCGGAAACCCGAAAGAAGATCGCCGCTGTTTATCGTGCGATATATCGCCGCGAGCCGTCGGATCAGGAAGCTAAACGCGGAGAGGAATTTCTGAATTCGCAATCGGCTGTTCCTGCGGCTCCAGCCAGTCGCGCGTGGCAGTACGGTTATGGCGAGTATTCGCCCGAAAGCCACACCGTTGTGGCGTTCAATCCTTTTCCGCATTGGTCGGGAACGGGTTGGCGAGGGGGCGAGAAAGTACCTGATCCGGAAATAGGATGGGCGTTTTTGACAGCCAAGGGCGGACATCCCGGCGGGGATATCAAGCATTGCGCCATACGTCGCTGGATCGCTCCGCGCAATGGGCAGATCAAAATCGCAGCGACGCTCGTCCATCCCGTCAACGAACCCAAGCAGGGTGACGGGGTTGAAGGACGGATCATTCATTCGCGACTGGGCGAGACGGGTTCGTGGATTGCGGAGCATGAAATCAAAGAAACAAACATCGAGAATTTGGATGTGCAAGAGGGGGATCGGCTCGATTTTGTCGTCGCTTGCCGAACCAACGAAGGCTTTGATTCCTTTGAGTGGTCACCCAGGATCGAATACGCCGCATCGAGCGATGCCGCGAATGAAATCGGCGACGAGCCTCGTGCATGGGACGCGGCAGCCGATTTCATGGGACCCGGCATGGAACCGCTGACGCCGCTCGGGCAATTCGCCCAAGCCTTGATGCTCTCCAACGAATTCGCTTTTGTGGATTAACCGGTAGCGTATGAGCGAACCGCCAAACTCCGATTCTGACATCCCGTACACCAAGTTATCCCTGCATAGGGGCTCAAGATGGTTCAAGCCTCCGTTTCCCGCGCTAATGACGTTTGCGGCTTTCGTTTTGGTTGCCTGCGCTGGTTTCTATCTCAAAGATTTCCGCATGGATGCCTCGACCGATTCGATCGTGCTCGAGCAGGATCCCGACGGACTTTATTACAATCAATCGAGGCAGCTTTTTGGAACGGACGATTACGTCGTGGTCATTCTTCGAGCAGAATCGAAGGAGGTTCTCTTCACCGACAAGTATCTGAAGATTTTGGGTGAAATGTGTGAAGACCTTAAGAAGGTGAACAACGTCGAATCCCTGATGAGCATTCTCGACGTTCCGCTTTTTCATAGTCCCGACGTGTCACTGATGAACGTCGCAAAGGGAGGCTATAAAACTCTCGCGAAGGACGCCGACCGCTCGCTCGCGATCAAGGAGCTTACCGAAAGTCCGCTTTACTCCGATTACATCATTAGCAAAGACGGCGCGACGACTGCCGTTCAGCTCGATTTCGATCCTGATCGCGAATACATGAAGCTCTCGGCAGAACGCTGGACGCTCGTGGACAAAAAATCGAAGGGAAAACTTTCGTCGGAGGAAACCGCTCGGCTTAAAGAGTTGAACGAACTTTACAAGCGTCGGCATTGGGAGATTTCCGAGCAACGACGCAAAGACATCGCAGATATTCGCGCGGTCATGCGCAATTACGAAGCGAAGTATCCCGAAATTGGGCGGCTCCATTTAGGGGGCGTTCCAATGATGGTCTCCGACATGATTGATTATATTGGTCGGGACGTATGGGTATTTGGAGCGGCGGTCATTTTCTTTATGATGACGACG
>CAZPIK010000048.1:13037-15540 GCA_964586185.1 uncultured Candidatus Sumerlaeota bacterium
GCTGGCGATGATTTTCCGGTCGCCGCGCTGGTTTATTCCGCCCATTCTTGTATGCCTCGCGACGGTTCTTACGATGGCGGGAGCGATGGGGCGTGCGCGATGGATGACAACCGTTGTAACCTCGAACTTCACCTCGCTTTTGCTCATTCTAACGCTGGCCATGTCGGTTCACGTCATCGCCCGCTTCCGCGAAATTCAGGCGGAACATCCGAACGCGCGCTACGACGTTTTGGCGTGGGCGACGATTCGCGAATTGATTCAACCCTGCTTCTTTATGGTGATGACGACCATCGTCGGATTTGCGTCGCTTATTTTAAGCGGCATTCGACCAGTCATGGATTTCGGATGGATGATGACGTTTGGATTACTTCTATCTTTTCTTTTCTGTTTCACGCTACTTCCCGCGTTGCTCATGCTGACGCGCCCCAGACCCTCGCGGGACCTCGCCCGTGAAAAGGAAGCTCCATCGGGACTTGCTCCTCTCGCGAATTTCACCGCCCGACACCCGTTGTGGATCGCGGTTATTGCCGTGTTGATCCTTGTTGTTTGCGGCGTGGGAATGACTCGGCTAACCGTCGAGGCGCGATTCATTGATTACTTCCGAAAAACGACTCCCATTCATGAAAGCATCACACTGCTGGACGACGAAATGGGCGGAGCCATGCCGCTGGAAGTGGTGATTGAGGGCAACGGCAAGGATTTCTTCATGGAGCCGTCAAATCTCGAAACACTCTCGAGAATCCACAACTACATAGACGATCTCCCTGAAACGGCAAAGGTGATTTCCGGCGCGACGATGCGCGCGATCATCCAAGCGGTGAATAAGGGAAATCCCGTCACCAAGCCGATTCTTTCGATGGCGCGTAACGCGCTGCCACCCCAATATTACCGTTATATTGTTGCGCCCTACATGACTCCCGATTTCGATCAAGCGCGGATTATGATTCGTGTTCGTGATTCGGACCGCGAACTGCAGCGGACGTCCTTACGGAATAAAATCGAAAGTTTCTTGAATGACGAAATGAAACTTAAGACCGGTGAGAAGTCTCACGTCACCGGTTATTTTGTGCTTTATGACAATATGTTGCAGAGTTTGGTGCGTTCCCAGATTGCTACGGTCGGGACGGTATTCATCACGGTTGGAATCATGTTTGCCCTGCTTTTTCGTTCGATCTTGCTTGCGGCGATTGGGCTGGCTCCCAACGCGCTCGCCGTTGCCGTCGTCCTCGGAGTCATGGGTTGGCTGGGCATCCATCTCGATATGATGACGGTCATGATCGCCGCGATCACCTTCGGCATGGCGGACGATAACACGATTCATTATATTCACCGCTTCCGGAGCGAGTTCCCGAAAGACGGGGACTACGTGGCGACGATGCGACGTTGCCACGACACAATAGGGCGCTCGCTTTCGTACACGATGATGGCGACGGTTGCGGGGTTTGCAATCTTGGGATTCTCCAGTTTCATTCCGACAGCGTACTTTGGCCTCTTCACTTCGCTGGCGATGTTCGCGGCCTTGATCGCCTGCCACACCGTGCTTCCTATGCTCATTATTGCTTTCAAGCCCTTCGGTAAAGGAAAACTGCCATGAGTGAATTTGCGAGCGATTCCGCTCCAGGGCTTTTTGCCCGGCTGTATGATCGAGTCGTACTCGGCTATCCGAGAATTACGGTCGCCGTCGTGTTGGCAATCTGCGGTTTCTTTGGATTCCACGTGACCAACTTCCAGATGGATGCTTCGAGCGACTCGATCATCGTCGAGAACGATCCGGCGATGAAATTTTACGTGGAAACGGGCGAAACTTATGGCGCCGACGAATACGTTGCCGTAACGCTGACGCCGAATGAGGA
This sequence comes from uncultured Candidatus Sumerlaeota bacterium, assembly GCA_964586185.1. GTDB lineage: Bacteria > Sumerlaeota > Sumerlaeia > MVZB01 > JAJFLK01 > CAZPIK01. Next base: position 14,891 of record CAZPIK010000048.1, read on the forward strand.
CCTGTTCGCCAAGCCTACACTTGCGAAGGTCAAGGCGCTTTCGGACGACCTTGCGGCGATTCCCAGTATTTTATCGGTGACGAGCATTTTGACCGTGCCACTCTTTCATAGTCCCCACGTGCCGTTGCTGAAACTTGCGGACGGATACAAGACGCTTTCGATGCCGGATACCGATCCGGAAATGGCGCGCAAGGAACTGATTGAGAGTCCTCTCTTCAATAACTTCCTCGTGAGCAAGGATGGCAAGTCCACCATCCTGCAGGTGAACTTTAAGCCCGATGCTGAACTCAACCGACTTTATTTCGAGCGATTCGATCTTCGTCAGGCCAAGAAAGAATCACCCAACGATCCTGAAGTGCTGTCCATCCTCAAGGACGTTACGGCGGAATACGCGAAGCGCTACGCCGCAAAACAAGTCGAGCGGCGCGCGGACATCGAAAAGATTCGCCAGATCATGGTCAAACATAAGGACATCGGCGACCTTAAACTGGGCGGAGTTCCGATGGTCATCGTGGACATCGTGAATTATATCGAACGGGATATTTTGCAGTTTGGCATCGCGGTGCTTGTTTTCGTCGTACTCATGATGGGAGTCATTTTCCGTCGAATCAATTTTATGATCCTCGCCTTCTTCACCTGCTTTCTCGCGG
>CAZPIK010000048.1:15550-15909 GCA_964586185.1 uncultured Candidatus Sumerlaeota bacterium
CGCGGATGGAATTGTTGCCCGCCGTCGCGTTTCTCTTCACCGGCTTTCTCGCGGTTATTTTCATGCTCGGATACCTCGGCTTCACCGAATGGCACACGACTATCGTGACCTCGAACTTCAGTTCGCTTCTGCTCATCATCACGACGGAAAATGCCATTCATCTTGCGACGCAATATCGCGAGATGCGAGCGACTCATCCCGAGATGAGCAATCGCGAGGCCGTTTTGACCATCGTCCGAGAAGTGAGCGCCCCCTGCTTTTTTGCGACCTTTACGACCGTCATCGGTTTCGGATCGCTCATCGTCAGCGGCATCCGACCCATCATGGATTTCGGAATCATGATGACGATGGGGCTGACG
>CAZPIK010000048.1:15919-16982 GCA_964586185.1 uncultured Candidatus Sumerlaeota bacterium
TTCTTCCGATCCGCGATTTGAGTTCGATTAAAACGCAAGCGCAGGAGGGGAGTTCCAACGTAGCCATCTTTGCGCGGTTCACGGATCGTCATCCCGCGCTCCTGTTCGGTCTCACCTTGGTGGTGTTTCTTGCGTGCGCCGTTGGCACTCGGCGGCTGACGGTTGAGAATCGCTTTATGGATTACTTTCGCGATTCGACGCCACTCCATCAGGGCATGATGGAAATTGACAAAAAGATGGGCGGAACGACGCCGCTCGACATTGTCATAGACGGCGAGGGTAAAGACTATTGGACGAAGTCGGAGAATCTTGCGAAATTGCGCGAGATTCACGCCTGGCTTGAGAAGCAGCCGGAACTGGGTAAGGTTGTTTCGCTCGACACCATGACGCGCGTGTTGGAGGGCATCAACGATAACAAGCCCCTCTCGCCGATGATTATCAATATGGTTCGGAGTCGCATCCCGCCCGACATTGCGAAGTCCGTCTTGACGCCGTACGTGAATGCCGATTTTAGTCAGGTTCGCATTTCCGCTCGCGCGCTCGAGACCTATGACAAAATGGATCGTCCCGCCGTCATCGCGCGTATTCACGACTATCTGACCCAAACCGCAGGCATTCCCGATGCACGCCTCCATATTAATGGCATGTTCGTGCTATACAACAACATGCTCCAAACGCTTTTTGGATCACAAATCAAAACCGTCAGCACTGTGTTTATCACCTGTCTCATCACCTTCACGCTTGTCTTCCGCAATTTCTGGCTTGCTCTGATCGGTCTCATTCCCAACGTCCTTTCCGTTACGGTGATTTTGGGTCTTATTGGTTGGCTTGGAATTCCGATGGATATGATGACCGTCATGATCGCGGCCATTACGTTTGGTCTCGCCGACGACAACACCATCCACTACATCCACAGATTTCAGCAGGAGTTTCCGAAGGATAGGGATTACAAGGCGACCATGTACCGATGTCACAATTCCGTCGGTCGAGCGCTCTCATATTCGATGATTACTATTGTCGTCGGGTTCGCTGTGCTAACGCTTTCTAACTTTGTTCCGTCCGT
>CAZPIK010000049.1:0-16894 GCA_964586185.1 uncultured Candidatus Sumerlaeota bacterium
ATCATTATCAAGTCCAAATCGCGCAACTTCGAGCCGGATTCAGGTCCGAATGGAGCGACGCTTGTGATTGGCGGACCCGATGACACATCGAATCTGCTGACCCTCACGCCGAGCGAAACGGCCGCGCCCTAATACGGCAAAGCAAGTGCGCCAGCCGCAGGTTAAGCGATTTACGGCAATATTGAACGACAATGCGGCACGGACGAATCGTCCGTGCCGCATTTTTTTCGTATATCAAATTTGAATCACAAAAAAAATTCTCACTTGATTTCCGAGTCTCGGCAGGAGTAGTTAAGGAACCTGCCGGATGATTCGGGATATTGTCAGTCCGGACATTTCCGGGAAAGGAGGCATGACGGCTCGAGGCGAATCCAAATCAGGTTTGCTTTGCGCGAAAATAACGCGATAACACAAATTCAGGCGGCGCGGGATGTACGGAAAACGGTCCAAATCCGTTGCGAGTCCGTCACTGTAGCCGGGGACGAACGCCGAAATCGCCACTGATCCAAAAGGATTGGGAAGGCTCGGCGGGAGGATGATCCGGAAGCCAGGAGACGTAACCCAAGCCGGTTAACCTTTCACCCCTTCGTGAACCAAGGAGGTTGGTCATGTTCCGATTTGCCATTCTTTCTGGGCGTCTGCGCCCGGCCCGTTTCGCTTCCAAAAACAATCTACTATTATCTCTTCTTTTCTTGCCGGCTTTGCCGCTTGCATTCTACGAGGCGCAGGCTCAAACGCTGTCATTCACATCGGTTCCATCCGGTTACGACGCAGGCTCTATTGATTTGCCCGAGGCATTTGCTGGCGCGCTCGGAGTTGATCCTGACTTCGACCATATCGTTTATGCGGCGGTCGGAAGTTTTCAAAACATGAAATTGGCGAAAGTTGATCTGAGAACAGGTGAAGTGAAAATCGTCGCGAACGGTCCGTTTGGCGCGATTGGCGGAATCGCCCCGCTTGGCTCGCGCAGGGTTGTGATCGTGGATAACGCAACTGCGGAGGGCGGTCCTACCGATGACACGATCCTTATCGCTTACGACAAAAATTCCGATGGCGACTTCAATGATGCAAAAGAGATCACGCAACTTGTTAAGCCGATCTTGAGTGGCGGAAATTGGTCAGGATCGCAGGCGCGGCTGATTCCCTCGCGACCCGGAAGCGCGCTGACTCCAGGAAGCGTGATGATCCAGACCGCAGACGGAAACGGCGCTGCGGAATTGCTGGTCATCGAAAACCCAAAGGGCAAAGCGAAATTCGCAAAGAAGAGTCCGTTCTTTGGCGGGTTCGATTATAACGGCGGGTTCGATTTCGATTCGTCGGGTCGTGTATTAATGGGGACGCTGACGGGAAGTTTCACTGGAGAGATTTTTGTTCTCGTGGATCGCAATCGCGACCGACGAATTGGGGAGGATGAATCAAACTTGCTCGTGGAGGGCGAGGGGAGCATGGGCGATATGATCGTGGATCACGAAAACGACGTCATATTTCTTAGTTTCGATGATTCGTTTCAGGCCGCGCTCAAAACTTTCCGTGTGCCCGCCGATCCATTGAAAGAAACAGCTACGCCGGAGGATTTTGCTGCGACCGACAGCGGCTACCTTTATTCGATGGTGATCAATTCGAAGCAACGCAGCTTTGAACCAGATTCCGGGCCGTCGGGAGCAATGCTGATTTTTGGCGGATTGACCGGCACCTATGAATCGGCGGTGAATCTGTTAACGCTTACCCCTTCGGAAAATTAGGATTCAGCAGAATTGCAGTTTCACTCGAAGGCCGCCTTTAGGCTCTTTTTCGGAGCTTTGCTTCTCGTATTCGTAGCGGGCGTGGAGGGAGCCGTTTTCACTTCGCCGGAAAAAATCACCGATGCGGCGGGAAAATATCAACTGAGCCGAATCTCCAACCATCTGATGGCGTTGGATGGTTCGGGAACACTCCGGGTTGTCTATTGGTCGGGACTCATTGCGACTTCTCCCTCGACGCCCAGTTACATCTATTATCGAGAATGGAACTCTTCATCCGGTTGGGGAACTCAGCAGGCCATAGATGACTCGGAATCGGGAGGTCAGCACGTTGGGGGACGGCATCCGACGCTCGCGTTGTTGGCTAACGGTGGAGTATGGGTTGTCTGGCACGACGCAAGGCACTGCACGGTTGCAGGCAATTGGATAGACAATCTCGAAATTTACGGCGACTTCATGCCCAGCGGCGGAAATTTTTCTGCTTCGGATTCCCGGCTCTCGACCAGCTCCGCGATTCATCTGGGTGATAGCGGCTATACTTCACGCATCGCCGTCGCGCCGGGAAGCTCGACCGCCAGCATCGCGTGGTACGATTTCCACGTGGATGGCAGCGTGTCCGACATTTATCTGAAAACTTCCGACGCGTCGGGCGTTTTCAATTTGAGTCAAACCATGGCCTCGATGCAAATGACGGATAAGAATGATCGCGGAAACGCTCCTTCGTTTGCGGTTCCCGATCTTGCGGTGGCGAGCGATGGAGCGCGTCACATCGTCTGGGCGGGGGGATTTGGTTCGGACGTGAATCTTTATTACGCTTCAGCAATGACGACCGCTACCAGCGTAACCGAACAAATCCTCGCTCCCGCCGGAACCGATTTCTTCGATCCGCCGCATATTGAGATCGCGCCGAACGGCGATGTTTGGATCGCGTATGGCGATGACGCGGCATCGCCTAATGAAAACATCGTTTTGCTCCGTAAGCGCGCGGGGCAGCCTACTTTCGACGCTGCAATCAACGCCAAGGCGACTTCTGCGCGGGAGTATTTGCCCGACCACGAAATTGATGCGTCGGGACTTGTGCATTTGGTCTGGATTGATGAACGCTCCGGGCGGCACGTCTATTACGGCGTCTATGATCCGCTCGCCGGGATGCTGACCGAGGAAGTTCGCATCACCGAATCGAGCGCGAATTGGTCGCGCCCAACCCTTGCGCTCGGCGCGGGCGGCGAAGTTTACGTCCTCTTCGAAAAGGATGTGAACATCAACGTTGGCGAGATTTGGTTCGCGACCACGTTTCAACTGAACGCAACCGACCCGGCAATTTGGGGGCTATACGAATGACTCGCCGCGCGTTCACCCTCATCGAGCTTCTGATCGTCGTCGCGATCATTGCGATCCTCGCGCTTATCGCCGTGGTGAACATGAATCTCGCAAAAGAGCGCGCGCTCATGGCCGCCGACGCTTCGAATCTCCGTGTCGTGATGATCGCGCTGCAATCCTACTATGTTGATTACAACACGCTTCCACCCGCCGACCGCGAAGCTGGACCGTTTATGTCGCACACGCCGAATTTCACTGCCGGGCAGAACGGTCCCGCCGCCGGTGGATCGTGGGACGGACTCCCTTGGCTGCTCCACGAAAAGGGATACATCACTGATTGGAAAGTGATGTTTTGTCCCAAGTATCTTAAGCAATATTCCGGCCCTGCGACGATCCGAGGCGATTGGCCGCGCTACCATAATTTTCGATATGCTTATAACAGTTCGGCGCTTTCGACGGGCGGACATGTCGGAGGATTTGGCAACGTCATGAGTGGCAATGTCTGGATCGTCCGCGATCTTTGGGTGGCGCCTCAATCGGGTTGGTGGGGGAGCTACTACCCAAATTATCCTGCTGATTATACCTATCCGTGGGGCGAAGGGGATGATGTGGGAATGATCGAGCAAGTCGTTTATTCAGACGGCGCAGTCCGTCGTGTATTGGGCGGCACGGATATCCCCGCCCATAAGTAAACACGCCTCTCGCCAGCGCCCCTCAACGTCACGCACCATGAACAATTGCTCGATCCATCCGGTTTAGCGCCGGAACAAACGCACGAGCCGCCACTGCGACGGATGCGAAAAATCGTCGAGGATCGTATAGACCGCCGGGACGACGACGAGCGTTAGAAGGGTTGAAGCGATGAGGCCGCCGATCACCGCGACCGCCATCGAAGCGCGTGATTCCGACCCCGATCCCTCGCCCAGCGCAATGGGCAACATGCCGAAAACGATGGCGAAAGTCGTCATCAGAATCGGCCGGAGACGCGCGGGCGCGGCGTGGAGAATCGCCTCGCGCCGTTCCATACCGCGGCGCCGTGATTCGCTGATATAATCCACGAGCAGGATGCCGTTCTTGGTGACGAGACCCATCAGGAAAATGATGCCGATCATGGTGTAAATGCTCATCGTCATCTGCGAGAGCAACAGGGCAGCAACCGCCCCAATAATAGAAAGCGGAAGCGCCATCATGATCGTAAACGGGTGGATGAAACTTTCGAACTGAGCCGCAAGTAGCATGTAAACGATAATGAGCGAAAGGAAAAACGCGAAAACCATGTTCGCGACTCCCTCCCTCATGTTATCGGCCATGCCGGCGAATCCATAATAGTGACCTGGCGGGAGCTTGATCTTGTCAAGTACGGCCGTCATTTCCTCGATCGCTTCGCCTAATACGCGATTTTTTTTGTCGAGATTTGCGGTGATCGTCACCTGTCGCGAGCGATTGTAGCGGTCAATCTGCACGGGACCCGTTTCGGTCTGAACGCGCGAGACACCTTGAAGCCGCACGAGTTCTCCATTTCTGCTGCGAATCGTTAGCCCCGGAATAATTTCGGGCGAATTTCTGAAATTCTCGGTGAGCCGAACCGCGATATCATAGCGATCGCCTTGAGCCTTGAATTTGGCAACGTCCTGACCGCCAATAAGCGCGCGGAGAGTTGCGGCAATGTCGGCGGGACGAACCCCCATATCCGCCGCCGCGTCGCGCTTGGGATAAATGTTCACCTCGGGTTTGTCCTTGTCGTAAGAGCAATCCACGTCGAGATAACCGGGAATCGTCCGCATTTTGGCCATCAACGTCTGTGCAAGATTATCGAGGTAAACCAAGTCGTCCCCGCGCAATTCCAACTGAAGATCGGACCATTTTCGACCGCCGCCTGCAAAGCGAGGAACCATTTCGACGCCAACCTTCGCCCCCGTGACGTCGGCCATCCGGTCACGCGCCCAAGCCATTCCGGTGAATTGAGTCAGCCCCTCCGGGCGATGCTCCTTCTCCACCATCTTGACGTAGATCGCCCCTTCGTTGACCCGCTTGAGTTCGTCTGCGCCAAGCGTTGTAAAGGTGTATTCGATCCAAGGCGTACCTGCGATTTTAGCGCGGATGTTTTCCAGAATCTCTCGCGTTGTTTCGAGCGAAGAGCCGAGCGGCGCGCGCACCCGGATATTGAATTCGCTTTGATCCTCCTGCGGAAAAAATTCGAGCCGAAGGTATCGCGCGTAATAGATCGAGGTCGCAAAGAGTCCGGCGGCGATTATGATCACCAGCCAGCGCGCGCGAAGCCCGGCTCGCAGCAATCCTTTATAGAGAAGTTCGACGCCCTTAAACACGGCTTCGGATGCACGGTAGATCGGCCCGGGATTCGGCTTGCGTAGTAATCGCGAGGAGAGCATCGGATCAAGCGTGAAAGAGATAAACATCGAAATGAGAACCGAGACTGCGACCGTAATTCCGAATTGAAACATGAAGCGTCCCACCTGTCCCTCCATGAAGGCGACAGGAACAAAAACGGCGACGACGGAGAGGGTCGTGGCGAGGACGGCCAGCGCAATTTCGCTCGTTGCTTTTCGCGCGGCTTCGGGCGGCGTTTCCCCCTCTTCGATGTGGCGCATGATGTTCTCTTGCACAACGATCGCGTCGTCAATCAGGAGTCCGATAGCGAGTGAAAGTCCTAGCAGCGTCATATTGTTCTGAGTGAAATCGAGCTGCCGCATGACAAAGAAAGTGCCGATGAGCGATGTTGGAATAACGAGAGAACTAATAAATGTGCTGCGAATGTTACGAAGAAATAGAAAGACAATGAGGATTGCAAGTCCTCCGCCGAAGACTAAATGGAACCGCACTTCATGCAGTGAATGTTCGATAAAAATCGATTGATCCTGAGCCACAACAAGCGAAACTCCCTGCGCGTTGAGCTCCTGATTTAGCTTTTCCAATTCCTTCTTTACGGCGTGCGCGACTTCAACGGTGTTTGTTCCCGATTGCCTCCGAACGAGTAACGCGACCGCGCGCACGCCGTCTTTCGAAGCGTAACTCCGCTCTTCCTCCATGCCGTCTTCCACGCGCCCGATATCCCGTACGCGGATCGCCGCGCCTTCCCGATAGGCGACAATTAATTGGGAGAGTTCCTCCGCCGAAGTGAATTCAGCTTTGGTCTTAAGAGTCCATTCGCGCGACGCCGATTCGATTCGCCCGCCGGGAAATTCAACGTGCTCGGCCTTTAGCGCGGCCTGAACGTCCTGTACGGTCAGGTAGTGCCCGGTCAGTTTTCCCGCGTCGAGCCAAATCCAAATCTTTCTTTCACGCCCTCCGACGACCTTGACCTGTCCGACATTCTTGATCCGTTGCAACCGTTCTTTAACTGTCTTGTCGGCAAGGCGCGTCATTTCCTGAATCGGCAAATTGCCCGAAAGCACGACCGACATGATCGGACTGGCATCAATGTCGAGCTTCTCGACAATCGGTTCTTCGAGATCATCAGGTAGCTCGGCGCGGACGGCGGCAAGCTTTGCCTGAACCTCCTGATACGCGACGTTGATGTCCTTCTCCAATTCGAACTCGATCACGACTTGCGAAATACCATCGGAACTCGTCGAACGGAGATTTTTAATTCCACTGATCGTCGCAACGCCCTCTTCAATCACGTCGCTGACGGTGATCTCCATCGTCTCCGGATCGCCGCCCGGAAGAACGGAGACAATCGTGACGACTGGAAATTCCACGCGCGGAAAGAGATCAATGCCGATCTCGCGGTAGGAAATGAGGCCGAACACAACGATCGCAAGAAGGATCATCGTCGTAAAAACGGGGCGACGAATGGCGACATCGGAAAGTGTCATGGAAGGATGGGATTTTGTCGCTACGATTGGCGTTCGATGTAGCCGATTTCATCCCCCTCCTTCAATCCCTCAAGCACCTCTGCCTTTTCGAGGAATGTCACTCCGATTTTCACTTCGCGCTCGACGCTCTGGCCGTTTTCTCGAACGACGACTCGCCACGCATCGCCGGATTGCATGAGCGCTGCGCGAGGAATCGAAAGGGCGTTTGGAATTTCGCGTTCCACAACTCCGACTTCGGCCAAAAGCCCTGGACGGTATTTGAAGTCGGGATTCGCGACGAGCACGCGACAACGAATCGAGCGGGTTGCCGCGTCCATCTGCGGAAAGACCATCTCGATGATCCCCAAACCTTGTCCCGCTTCGATTCCCTCGACGCGAAAAAGGACTTTCATTCCCTTCTTCACGCGCGAAGCATTTTCCTGCGCGAGCGAAAGCAAGAGTTCGATGGGATCGGTCTCTTGGATTTCGAGCAGATGCGAGACCATCATTCCCGCGATCAATTCACCCGAATCCATAAATCGTTGAGTAATCACCCCGTCATAGGGCGCGCGGATAATTGTTTCGCGCAGGCGCTCCTCGGAGTATTTGACGCCTTCTTCGGATTGCTTTGCTTTTGAAACGGCAAGGTCATAAGTCGTCTGGGCTTGATCCAATTCTTGTCGCGAAATCGGCGGAGATTTCCCGTCGCCCCAAAGCGATAACGTGCGATCCAATTTTAGTTTTGCATCTGCAACCGCGACTTTTGCCGATTCGAGTTCGGTCTTCCGCTGGGCAACTTCGAGTTCGTAAAACTTTGGGTCAATGCGAACTAGTTCTTGTCCCTTCTTCACGACGTCGCCGATATCCACTTTGACCGTTTCAACGCGGCCATTAACCTGCGATCCCAGTTTAGAAGTTTGCCGCGCCTGGAACGTCCCCAGCGTCGGAATGATTTGGTAAAGCGTCTCGCGTTTGACGGCCTCCCATCTTCTATCGGATGCAGGCGGAGCGGGTGCGGTTGTATCTGCCTTCGCTTCGATGGCGGGTTTTGTGGTGGTTGGCTCACTCGCTTGCGCTGTGGATTCGAGCACGTTAACTTTGCCGGAACATCCAGCAAAAAAAATGGTGATCAAAAAAAGTGCAGCACATGGTATGAACAACAATGAACGCTTCATTATTTCTTGGTCTCCAATATCCCGCGGAAGATCACGTCAATGGTCTCGCGAGCCTGACGTTCCGCACTCTTTTTCCGTCCGACGAAATGGTTGATGAACATCGTGCCGTAAAGGAGGCCGCTTAGAATCTCGGTTATCGTTTCGGGGGAAATCTTTCGGACGCGCTTCGCTTTGATGAGATCGGCAAACAGATCATTCCATTTGCCGATATTAGCTTCGCGGTGAATGAAGTAAGTTGGCTTCTTGCGATCGCGAAACTCCGCGCGCTCCTGAATCATGAGTTCTGTAATCTCCGGGTTACGATCAAAAAAGCGGATGTATTCGGCAATCGCGATCTCGACACGACGGAGAGGATCGGATTCCTCGTCGGTTCGGCTCTCGATGAATTCTCTGAGGAGCGTCATCCCGCGATCGGCTGCGGCGAGGAAGAGCGCCTCTTTGCTCGGAAAGTACCGATAAAGCGTTCCCTTGCCGAGTTTTAAACGGTCGGCGATGACCTGAAGATCGGTCTTGGGAAAACCCTGTTTGGCAAAAACACGGGTCGCTTCAGCTAGGATTTGCTCCCGCCGACGTTCCGTTAACCCATCAATTTTTGGTCTTCCCCGTTCGCCCGACATGTCTCCCATCCTCGCCGTCTTTATATATATGACGGACTAGTCCGTCATATAATAGAGCGCCCCAAAGTAACTTACAAGCGGGAAGTAATCGCGACGGGGAATGAAGGGTGCTTTGACAAGTGCGCGGATGCACTATATAAGGTTAAAGGCGCATCTCGGAATGTATCCGCTGCGCGGTGCTTTTCATGTTTCCTGCCCGATGTGGATTTACTCACTTTCATTTTCGTTCGTCCAAGCTGCTGGCTTGGTTCGGATGGATGTGCGCGGTCTTTTCATCCTTTCCAGCGACCGCGGGGACGTCTCTTCAATTTTTTTTTCCAATCGAAAATAGCACGAGCACGACCATTGACGATGAGATCGCAGTCAAGTCGGTGTTTTGGAATGGAGCGCAGGCTCCCGATGGCGACGATGTCAATTGGGTGCTTCATAAGCCCGGGGGCGGCCCCGTCTTGCTTTCGGCTAACAACACCCACGGGATCACGGACGTCATGGTCTTTGACGCTGTGACCGAAGCTTTGTCCGAATGGAATTCCAATTCCTTTTCCAACTTCGATTACAATACCGAATTGCTTTATTCGAATTCTTCGCTCGTATTGCCCAATCCAAAGCCGACGGCCGCGCGGCTCGATAATCATAATCTCATTACATTCCAATCCTCGCTCCTTACCGGTATTAACAATCCCGTCGCTGTGACTTCGATTTTTTTTCTGGAGCACGACGTTTCGTCGAGCGTGATTTCCGGCGGGCTTCCAAAAGGCGAAGTCGAAAACGGCGTCGGTGCTCCGATTGATTTCAACAATGATGGCGTCGCCGACGTAACGCTGCCCGTTCAGAGCTACGACCAAGGCGAGATCATCGAGACTGACATCATTTTCAATAGCTCGCTGACGTATCGGCAATGGCCAGCGGATGACAACGATGTTCCACCCGAGGATGAGGCCGACGTGCCGGGGAGCCTCGACATTCAGGCGCTCGTTACTCACGAACTGGGTCATGCGATGGGAGTCGGTCACACGTGGCTGCAGGATTCGACGATGTTCGGATTTCTGAACGGCCCCGCCGAAGATTTTCCGACCGATCCATATAACATGCGGAGCCTCGCCTTCGACGATGATCTTGGCGGAGGGATGATTTATCCCCGTAACGTTTCAGGTCGAGGCGAAATTCAGGGGAACGTTTACGACGGACAATTCGTGCAGTACATCGGCCCCGATCCGTGTCCCTCGCAGGAAGCGTTACTCTATCTAAGCCTCGCGCCCGTATTCGTCGGTCAGCCAGCCTCCGCCGGTTTGCATCCCGACAACGTCTTTTCTACAACCGGAGTTAAACGTCTCATCGCGCAGGTGCTGACGGGTCAAACGTTAAGGTATCCTGCGGGTTCCGGCGGGGTCACGACGCTCGAACCCGCGACGACGACGATTCCCAATATTGATTTCAACGATGACGCGGGCGAAGACACCAACCGCAATTGCATCCTCGATCCGGGCGAGGACACGAATTTTAATTCGCAACTCGATTACTCAACACTCGTGAAGGACTCGATCTATCGTTTTCGATGGCTTCCTCCGCGCAGCGATTATGTCGTGTATCTGAACTCGGATTTTCAGGGTTTGTCTCCTTCTATCAATCCGGCTTTCAACTACCTCAGCCAATTCGAGTCTTACGATACCGAGTTTTACGGCGGCGTCATCGTGCCCGGATTGCCCGATCAAGAGCAAAACGACAATCCGCAGGCCGCGAACAATATCGTCGTCACTTCCGGCGGCGTGACGAGCGGCATCAATATCATCACCAACGTCGTGGATTATATTCCGCCGACTCCAACGGTTTCGCCGACGGCCACCGTCTCCCCGACCCGCACGCCAAGCGCCACGGCGACCCCATCGGCTTCCGCATCGCCAACGAGATCGCCATCGCCGACGCGTTCGCCCACGGCCACGCGCTCAGCGACGGCATCGGCTTCACCAACGCGTTCACCCTCACCCACGCGCTCGCCCAGCCCCACGGCTTCGCCCAGTCCGACGGCAAGCCCAACGCCGACGGCCTCACCCACGCCCGCCGACGACGCGGCGATGACGGGAAACACGGTTCCGGCGCAAATTCCGACCGATCACGCTGTTCCTGTGCAAATCACTGTAACGAATACGGGCAACACAATCTGGACGGCTGCGGCGAATTATAAACTCGTGATTGTTACTGACGCTTGCGCCATGGGACCCATCGTGGTGAATCTCGATCCCGCCGATGCAATCAACCCAACCGAATCGAAGACTTTCGATTTGACGCTGATGGGTCCCGCGTCAACGGGCAACTGCGCGTTCGGCGTTCAAATGGCGCAGTTCGGCGGCGCGGGTTTCTTTGGTCAAGTTTTGAATTTGAATCCCGCGATTATCACCGCGATCAACGATTCGCTTGCGATCAGCAATACAATACCCGCGACGATGGAACCCGGAGAAAGTCTCGGCGCTGATCTCGTCTTCCGCAATATTGGAAACACGACATGGATTCCGGGCGGAGTCTTCAGCATGAAAGTTATATCAGATCCATGCGGCCTTTTTGGCGCATCGCAGTTCACTCCCCTCACAATTACGGGTCCCAATCAAAATCAAACATTTTTCGCGCAGATTACCGCTCCCGGCGCGCCGAATAATTGCGCCGCGACACTCCAGATGACCGATTCGGGTTCGGGCGATTTCGGACAGGTCATGAACATTGCCGTGAATGTTGCTGCTGCCGCGAATGCATCACATGATTGGACGCTGTTCGAATAGATTACGAATTCGCCGCGAACTGTTCCCCGCCGTTTTGGTATTGCAGTTCGTAAAGTCGCCGATAGAGGCCGTCGCGCTCGATGAGTTCGCGATGCGTTCCCGATTCGCGCAAGTGGCCTTTGTGCATGACGAGAATGAGATCGGCTTTCTGGATTGTCGAGATGCGGTGCGCGATGACGAGCGCCGTCCGACCTTGCAGAAGTCGCGCAATCGCTTCTTGAATTCGCCCTTCGGTTTCGGTGTCCACGTTGGCTGTCGCTTCGTCGAGGATCAGCACTTGCGGATCGGCGGCCAGCGCGCGGGCAAAGGAGAGCAATTGCTTTTGCCCCGTCGAAAACGTCCCGCCGCGCTCCCGGACGATGGCGTTAACTCCACCGTCAAGTCCACGAGCAAAATCATCCGCTCGGACTTCGCGTAGCAACTCCCAAATGTCGTCGTCGGTTAAGTCCGGATTTCCCATTCGGAGATTCGACGCAATCGTGCCGGAGAAGAGAAAGACCTCCTGCAAAACAACGGCGAACATGCGCCGTAACGCGAGTGGATCGAATCGCCGGATATCATTACCATCAACTGTAATGCGACCCGACGTGGGATCGTAAAAGCGTGCAAGCAGGTTGATGAGCGTGGATTTTCCAGCGCCTGTGTGGCCGACGACTGCGACTGTTTGCCCCGGTTTAATTTCGAAATTAATTCCTGTTAAGACTGCTTCACCGGCAACGTATTCAAATCCAACCTCCTCGAACCGAATGCCCGACACAATCTTTTCCGGCGGAGGCAGGGCATTTTCAGGAGCGGTGATTTTCGGCGGCGTATCGAGCAGCCCAAAAATTCTCGCCGCCGATGCCATGGCCGATTGGAGAAGATTGTAGCGCTCGCTTAAGTTCCGAAGCGGTGTAAAAAGCATGTTCACGCATTGGACAAAAAGGAAAAGTGTGCCGAAACTGAGATTGCCGTTGCCGAGAATTCGCCCTTCGATCACGTCTCGTCCGCCCACCCAAATCGCAGTGGCGAGTGTCAAATTTGAGATCACGTTGACCGCCGGATAAAACAGCGCGAAACCAAAGATCGTTTGCACCTGCGCCCGGCAGTACTGGTCATTAAGGTTGTGGAAGGTTTCAAAATTCCGCGTTTCGCGATTGAATGATTGCACCGTTCTCATCCCCGCGACGTTTTCCTGTAGGAAGGCGTTCATTTTGGCAATTCGCCCGCGAGTTTCGAGATACCATTTGCGCATGTGTTTGCGGAAAATCGCGAGGACGATCAACATGGGAGGCAGCGCGCAGAGAACCACAAGCGTCAGCTTAACGCTGTAGAAAAACATAACGCCCATCACGCCGAGAATCATGAATATTTCCGCTCCCATCGCGATGACGCCGGATGAAAAGAGGTCATTGAGCGTCGAAACGTCGGAGGTCATTCGCGTGACGAGCCGCCCAACCGGATTGCGATCAAAGAAAGGAATATCAAGCCGTTCGACGTGTCGGAAGATCGCCATGCGCAAGTCGTGCATGGATTTTTGGCCGACGACGCCCGTCACGTAATTAAAGATAACGTCGAGCACAAGTGTTAAAACGATAAGCGCCAGAAACGCAAGCGACATGGCCGCGACGCCGGGAAAATCTCCCGCCGCAACCTCCTTGTCAATCAGCCGATGAATGACGATGGGTTGCGCAAGTTTGAGTCCTGCGACCGCCAGTGAAATCACCACGCATGAAATCGCTGCAAACTTATAAGGCACGAGGTAAGAAGCCATTCGAAGCAGCAGCTTCGTGTCAAGGGCATGATGAGCCTTGTCATCGTCTTGACGAGCCGTCTGTTTTGAAGCGTCTTGGGTTTCGGCCATGATTACTCCTCTAGGCCTTCAATTTCTTCGGTCAACTGCTGCCGTCTCGCCAGCGCGGCGTAATGTCCCGAATGCTCGATGAGATCTTCATGCGTTCCCGATTCGGCGATGCTTCCGTTTTCCATGTAGAGGATGTGATCCGCGAGTGAAACGGTGCTAATGCGATGGGAAATGAGAAGTGTTGTTCGTCCGCGCATGAACTCGCGAAGTCCTTTCAGGATTTCTTCTTCGGTGTGGGTGTCAACCGCCGCGAGCGCATCGTCGAGAATCAGAATGGCGGGATCAATCGCAATCGCGCGGGCAAGCGCGGCGCGTTGACGTTGACCACCCGAAAGATTGATTCCACGTTCTCCGAGCAAAGTTTCGTATTGATGCGGAAATTCCCGCACATCCGCATCAAATTGCGCGATCTGTGCGGCGTGAGTTATTTTGCTTTGCTCCGCGCCCGGACATCCATACGCAATATTCGACGCGATGCTTTCGCTGAAGAGGAACGGCTCCTGATCCACGATTCCAACACGCGCACGGTAATCACGGAGCCGCCAATCCAGAATGTCTCGATCGTCAATCACGATCATGCCGCGCTCGGGGTTGTATCGTCGCGAAAGCAGATGTGCCAGCGTGGACTTCCCGCATCCGACCGGTCCCGTAAGCCCGATGATTTGTCCCTCGGCAACATTCAGATTAATTTCGCGTAACGCGGGTTTATGGGCTCCGGGATATGTGAACGTCAGATTTCGGAGTTCGATTCTTCCACGAACGTTTTTCTCCTCTTTCGAGACCGGCGGATCAGTAATTTCTGTTTGCTCCGCAAAAATTCGATTGAGTCGTTCCATCGAAGCCGATCCCCGCTCGACCATCGAAAAGACCCAGCCAATCGCGGCGAGCGGCCAGATATTGGCCATCAGCAAAACGAGGAAGCCAATTAAATTGCCGGGAGTGAGACCCGAAGGTTCATCCTTATGCAAGACGATGAGCACGCCACCCGCCCAAACCAAACCAAGCAAACTGAGCGAAATAATGAAAGCCATGAGCGGAATGAAATAAGCCTGAAGAAGCGCGAGAGCAACACTCTCACGAACAAACTCATTTGACGTTCCTTCGAACTGTTTTGCCGCTTCGTCCTCACGCGCATACGCCTTAATGACTCGAATGCCGGTCAGCGTTTCCTGCACCCGCGTCGAAATCTCGCTGAAAATTTCCTGCGATCGCATCGAGCGAACGTGAATTCTGCGGCTGAAAAAGTAAAATAGTGGCGCGACCAGCACGAGCGGAAGCCAGGTGAAGAGAGTCAGCGTCCCTGAAATCTGGATCATTTGGTAAAGGCTCATCGGCAGCATGACCGCCGTGCCGGAGAGGTACATCACGGCGGGACCGATGACGAGCCGCACCGATTCGAGGTCGTTCGTCGAGCGCGACATGATATCGCCCGTCGGATAGCGGCTGAAGAATGACGCCGAAAGCGACTGAAGATGTCGGAAGAGATCGTCGCGATATCGGAACTCGATTTGCCGCGATGCGCCGATGATAAGCCACCGCATCCAGAATCGCGCGATCGCCGCCGCGACAACCAAGACCGCGACCGTCGCGACGAACCCGACCATGAGCCCTTCGTGGATTCCGGCGAACGGGCCAAGATTCACCGCAAGCAGGTCAATACCCTGACCGAGTAACGTCAGCGCCTTCACGTCCAAATAGTTGGCCGCGATGAGCATAACCGCGCCAAGCAGCAGCAAGCCCGTGTTCTCGCGGATATAAGGTAGTAGCGCGTTAAAAGCTTTGAGGCGTGAGAGCATTCGGATGAATTTTCAGGCGTGTACGCGCTTCTTTGCGAAGGCGGGTGAGTGCTCTTCAATTTGGCGCATCGCATGGCGATCATAGACTTTTTCGCCGCAATCCGAGCACTCGTAGAACTCCAGATTCGGGACGGTGTATTTTTTACCTTTATACATATCGGACCAGTTGCGCCGGGACAGCTTAATATTCTGGCTACCACAGGATGGACAATTGTGAAGGACGATTTCCATGTATCACTTTTAACTGGCTCGCTTGGATGAGATCAAGAAATAAAAGGTTTCGTTGTGCGATTCACCAACCCATTTCCCCTTAGTATAAATCGGCAAGCCGTCCATATTCACGCTCTGGATCACATAGAGCCGTTCTTTTGAATGAGATCGTAATGCACTAGTCGAACGTAGAGTTTTCCAAATCGCGACTGCATTCATGATGGACTCGACCACGTCCATCTCCTCAAGCCCATCCTCCCGCATTTCAACGCGAGCCTTTTCACTGAATGCGTATTTTCCAGCTAGTACCGCGCGCTTGATTTTTACCAATGCGTTTTCCATTGGAATACCAAACTGTACTTTCGAGAAGTCTCCTAGCTGGCAAGAGTATCCATGAGTTTATCCACGCCCGTGCCGCGTTCGCCCGAAACGACGAGCACCGGGACGGTTTCATCGCGGCGGGTCGCACGCAACGTCGCCGCGACTTCCTTCGCGTATTCTTCAGATTTGCCCTGATCCGCCCGCGTGACGGCGACCAAATCGGCAACTTCGAGCGCGTTCGATTTGAAAATCTGGATGGTATCGCCCTGACCCGGCGCGGCGGCGAGAATCATCCTCCCCACGTGCTTGCGAATTTCAACCTGATCCTGTCCCGTGCCGACGGTCTCGATGAAAACCCAATCGTAACCCGCTTGGCGAAGCGCGGTGGCCATCGCGCCGATGCAGCCGGGAACGCCTCCCGCCGATCCACGCGTCGCGACCGAGCGAATGAAAACTCCGGGCGAAGCCGCGCGGCGTTGCATCCGAATTCGATCCCCAAGAAACGCTCCGCCGCTCCGAATACTCGAAGGATCCACGCACAGCACGGCGACCTTTTCATTGCGCCGCAGCCCTTCATTAATAAGCGCGTCAATCATTGTGGACTTGCCGGTTCCGCCAGGTCCCGTAATGCCGACGATGTGTGAATCGTGCGCTCCATTTGCGTTCGTGCCATTTTCCTGTTCGATGAGCGTTAGTTTCGCCGCGAGTTGATATTTCTCCGATGCCGTTCCGTCCGGCGATTGTGCGCGACGCATGCGAGCGGCTTCGGTGCAAAAATCGCAAATCTCTTTCATCGCTGTTCCGGGATGGAAGAGCCGTTCGACCCCCGCTTGCATGAGAAAATCACGGTCGGGTTTGGGAAAAATTCCTCCGGCAAAGAGCGCGATTCGCCCCGCGCCTGCTTCTCGAAGTCCCGTGACGACGCGCGGAAAAAGCGCCTTGTGCGCCCCCGAAAGCGACGAAAGCCCAACGCCGTCCACGTCTTCTTGAATCGCCGCCGCGACGATTTGCGCGGGAGTATTTCGGATGCCCGTATATAAAACTTCGCAACCCGCATCGCGCAGAGCAAGGCATACGAGCAACGCGCCGCGGTCGTGGCCATCTAATCCGGCCTTTGCGACAAGGATTCGTGGGGGAGGGAAGAGTGGGGTTTCGCTCATGATTTCCGAACGTCGCGATTCCCGAATCTTCATGAAACGGGAGCGACCGAGCATTATGAACTCCGTTCCCACGACGCGCAAGAAGGAATGCCTTGGACAAAATTTCATCCATCGTGGACGATGAGCA
>CAZPIK010000050.1:0-16871 GCA_964586185.1 uncultured Candidatus Sumerlaeota bacterium
GAATGATGTCGTGCGACTTGACCCCTTTGATATTGGCCACAAACCCTACGCCGCAGGAATCGTGTTCGTGGGCGGGATCGTAAAGCCCCTTCGCGCGATTCGCCCTTAACGAAGTCCTTTCAGGGTTGGCGGGATTGGGGTTGATGTTCTCTCTCATAGCCAAGTGTCGCTTATGGGCGGCGTTTACAACGACTGATAATTTCACGGAACGGAGTTGAATTCTCCGCTTCCCGGCTCGTCGTTGATCCGAGGCAAAAGGTATATGAACCTGTCCAGCCAACCTTTAAATAAAAGGTGGCCACTCCCGGAGCGGGCATTATGAGCCGTGCCTCGCACGTCGTCAAGAATGATTTGGATCGAGATTGTATCATGCAGAGGCGTGGAGAGCGCGGAGTTGGACAACTCCTAAATGTTCTCTGCGTTCTCCGCGTTCTCCACGCCTCTGCGTGAGAATCTATTGCCATTACATTTTGATCAAAAAAAGATTGCCCGCGCCGATTCAACTCGGATAATGGGCGGGTATATCTGTGAAGGGATAATAGATCATGAGAGCTTTCGAGTTTGTTCGCACCGTGAAAATCCGTGCAAGTTTTCTGGCCGCCTGTGGTTTGTTTGCGGCGCAGGCTGCGACCGCGCCAGCTCAAAAAGGACAGACCGACGGTTGGCCCCACTACGGCGGCGATCTCGGCAACACCCGCTACTCGGCGCTCGATCAGATCAACAAGGATAACTTCAACTCTCTCGAAGTGCTTTGGAAGTGGCAGTCGCTCGACGATACCGCGACTCCAGCCATTCGCACTTACCGATTCGAGCCAACGCCGATCTTGATTGATGGCGTCCTTTATTCATCCCTTTCTTCCAGTAAAGTTGTCGCGTTGAAAGCCGCAACGGGCGAGTTGATTTGGTCATTCGATCCCGTTCCCATCACGAACTACACGCGCCGTCCAACCAACCTTGGCTTTGTCCATCGCGGCGTGGCTCACTGGACGGACGGCAAGCAATCACGCATCTATATTGGAACCGGCAGCTCGCACTTATTTGCGCTCGATGCAAAAACCGGTCAGCCCTGTCCCGATTTCGGCACGAACGGCGTGATTGATCTGACGCTGGGAATGCGTCGTTTCGTAGATCGCGGAGTTTATGGGGTCAATTCTCCGCCAACGGTCTGCAATGGCGTCGTCGTGGTCGGCTCGATCATATTCGATGGACCGACGCAAAAGGAAATGCCGCCGGGGGATGTGCGCGGATTCGACGCCGTCACCGGCAAGGAACTTTGGAATTTTCACACGGTTCCCCAGGCGGGTGAATTCGGCAATGAAACTTGGGAAGATGGTTCGTGGGAATACACGGGTAACACCAACGCGTGGACGATCATTAGCGCGGATGAAGAGCTCGGATATTTCTATTTGCCCATCGGAACGCCGACCAACGATTGGTACGGCGGACATCGTCACGGCGACGGCCTTTTCGGCGAATCGCTTGTTTGCGTTGAGGCAAAAACCGGCAAGCGGGTCTGGCATTTTCAAATGGTTCACCACGGCGTTTGGGATTACGATCCCCCCGCCGCTCCGGTGCTCATGAACATCACTGTGGACGGCAAACCGATCAAGGCCGTTGCTCAAGTCACGAAGCAAGGTTTCTGCTACGTCTTCGACCGCGTGACCGGAACGCCCGTCTGGCCGATCGAAGAAAAACCGGTTCCTCAATCCACGGTTCCGGGCGAAAAGAGTTCGCCGACGCAACCTTTCCCCAGCAAGCCCGCGCCGTTTGAACGCCAGGGCGTAACCGAAGCCGACATCATTGATTTCACACCGGAGATCAAAGCCGAGGCGATGGAGCTATTGAAGAACTACGATTACGGTCCGATCTTCACTCCGCCGACGGAAAAGGGAACCATCGAAATGCCGGGCTGGCAGGGAGGGGCGAATTGGGGCGGTGCGCCGTTCGATCCCGAAACCGGAATGCTCTATATCCCCTCGCTCACCGATCCGATTCGCGTGCAACTCGGCAAACCCGCGGCAGGGCGCTCAAACTTCGACTACGTTCGCGTCGGCTCGATGAATGTGAACGGTCCCAAAGCCGGTACCAAACAGGAGCTTCCGCTTTTCAAGCCGCCGTACGGTCGCATCACCGCGATCAATATGAATACGGGCGATCATGCATGGATGGTTCCTCACGGCGAAGGCCCGCGCAATCATCCGGCGATCAAACATTTGAATTTGCCTCAACTCGGCAATGCGGCGCGCTCGGGCGGTATCGTCACAAAAACGCTCTTGATCATGGCCGAAGCGGCGGGTGGTTATGGTGGCCCCCCGGCGGGCGGCGACGGTGAAGCGAACAAGCCCAAAATGCGAGCCTTCGATAAGAAGACCGGAGAAACCTTGGGCGAGATTACGCTTCCGGCGGCGGCAGGTGGATCACCGATGACCTATCTGAGCGAGGGTCGGCAAATCATTATCGTCCCGGTCGGCGGCGGTCGCGTGGCGAGTGAATTCGTCGCCTATGCATTGCCGAAAAAATAGTACGATTGACATAGATTGGGGATCACATGCTTTTTGAAGGCAAACCTTTTCAGGGGAAAACTGCGGTCATCACGGGCGGCGGAACGGGACTCGGCCGCGCGATGGCTTTGCGTCTCGCGGAGCTTGGCGCGAACCTTGTCATCGCCAGCCGCAAGATCGAGAATCTTGAGCCGACCGCCGAGGAAATCCGCGCGAAGGGCGTGCAATGTCTTCCGCACGTTGTGGATGTCCGCGATTTCGCAAAAGTCGAGGCGATGCTGCCGGTCGTTCTCGGAAAATTCGGCAACGTGGACATGCTCATCAACAACGCGGCGGGAAATTTCCTTTGCCCCTCCGATAAACTCACGATCAACGGATGGAACGCCGTCGTCGGCATCGTGTTGCACGGAACCTGGCACTGCACGAACGTTTTCGGTCGGCGAATGCTCGAACAGGGACATGGCAACATTCTGAACATCATCGCGACCTATGCTTGGACGGGCGCGCCGATGGTTGTCCCTTCGGCGGCGGCCAAGGCGGGAGTCCTTGCGATGACCCGTTCGCTCGCCGTCGAATGGGGACCACGCGGAGTCCGGCTCAACTGCATTGCGCCGGGAGCCATAGTCACCGAGGGCGCGTCGCAGAATCTGGCCTTCGCGAGCGAGGAAGCGCAAAAAGTTATCAAGGCGAATAACCCGCTCCGGCGTCTCGGCACGCAGGAAGAACTGGCCGACCTCGCGGCGTTTCTCTTGAGCGACTATTCGTCCTATATCAACGGCGATTGTATCACGATGGACGGCGGCAACTCGCTCGGCGGCGGCTCACGGTTCAAATCACAGGCGTGATTGATTAGTAACCTGTCTTACCCGCGTTTGAGGGTTGTGTTGTCCTAGAATATTGATAATACAAGGGTTTCATGGCGGAGCAGGGATGCCTTGGGACTTGTTGTATCCAAACGCGCAAACCCAAGCCCGGCCACCCTTGGACTCGGCGACATTTCTGAATTTGGAGAAACCGCGACATTTCTGCTTTGCGTTGACATTCCGCAAATTGCTCCTTTCCAATCCGTCCAGCCATCTCTTACATTTACTCTGCCTCGGCGTCTCTCTGGTTTACTTTTCTCATGGCTTGGAACCCCGAAACCTATTTGAAATTTCAGAACGAGCGGTTTGCTCCGTTCGAGGATTTGGCGCGCATGGTGCGCGTGCAGTCGGGACTATCGGCCGTTGACCTCGGATGCGGAACGGGCGAACTCACGGCGCGATTGCAGGCGCTGTTGCCGGAGAGTCAAGTTTTGGGAGTGGATTCATCCGACGCCATGCTCGAAAAAGCCCGCGCACTCGCGGGTCCTGCATTGCGATTTGAAAAAGGTGAGATCGAAAGGGTCTCTGGCACGTGGGATTTGGTTTTCTCGAACGCCGCCATCCAGTGGGTGGACGATCACGAATCATTGATCCCTCGGCTTCTCTCGCTCGTCAATCCCGGCGGACAAATTGTAATCCAGCTCCCCTCCAATCAGGAGCATTGCACACACACCGCGATCCTCGACCTCGCCGCCGAAGAACCTTTCCTCACGGCTCTGGGCGGATGGCGGCGTCAGTTCCCAGTGCTCAAGGTCGCGCAGTACGCGGAACTCCTCTTTAAACACGGCGCATCGGACATCGTCATTTTTGAAAAGGTTTATCCGCATATTCTTCCCGATGCCGACGCCCTCGCCGAGTGGATGCGCGGCACGGCGCTTGTTCCTTATATGGAACGCATGAAGCCCGAGTCCCAGCGCGATTTTCTGGACGCTTATCGCAAGCGGCTTCGCGCGCGATGGCCCGCCTCGCCCGTTTTCTTTGGGTTCAATCGAATTTTATTTTCCGCGACGATTCGCGGGAAGGGTCAATGATCTTTCGCGGCGGGAAATTCAAAAGGAACATCGGCGAAGCGGCGGCCCTTTATGAGGATGTCCAAAAGTTTCGCCTGAAACTTCGTTACGCCTTTAAGTGAATCGTTCTGACCCGCGTATTCGGAAGTGTCGCCCACCGTCTCGCCCGTAAGCGTGTTGGCCTTCGCATTAAGAAGCAAATTTATCGTGGTCTCGGATTCTTGAATGAAAATCTCGAACTCGAGAGTTTCCTGCGTCATTCGCTCGGCGTTTTCGCAATGGCCGTCCAGCGCGTAAGCCGTGACGCTGCCCGTCGCGGGGTCGAGTGTGAATTCCACGTGGGCAAATTCGTCGCCCAATTCAATCAAGGTCCCTCCATGCGGCGCAACGTGATGATGCGCGCTCTTGAATTCGCGAGCGCCGTCTTTGTCTTCTGGTTCTCCACCATTTTTGTTTTCTGTGGTTGAGTGGCTTTTTTGTTCAGCAGATGCGGGGTTGCTTTGCGAATTGGGTTTGGATTCCTCCTGCGGACCGCAGGCGAGTAGCGCGATCACAATAAAGCTGCAAAAATTCATTAGAACGAATTGAAACCGTTTGACCGTCATCGTCATGAACTCCTCATTTCCACGCACATCTTATGCGATGGCGAACCCCTTGCGAAAGGGAAAGTATGGAAAAGCGCGCATGTTTATCGCACTTCGAGTTCGAGTATTTGTCCCTTTTCAATGACGACGGGCTTCGCGAACCGGAACGCAACCTGTCGTCCTTCCCGATTGAATTCGAATTCGATTTTCTCTTTGCTGATTTGCGCCTTGGGATCGGGAGTTTTGAATTCTTCGGGCAATTGCAGACGAAATTCATTCAAACGGACTTTGCCCCATCGCGGTTCGAGAGTCGCCTTCTTGTGACGATAGCTTTGGTTTTGCGCAAAGGTTCCCCAACCTTCTGAGGCGCTGAAGAAAACCCTGAAATTCTCCGGCGTTAATCGCGGCGCGAATCCGATGATTCCGGCGGGGCCGTCGTACTCGAATCCGGATAGCGCAGTCAGGCAGCCCCAACTGGCCATTGCGCGCGCATAGTGGTCGCCGCATTCGACCTCGTTGAACGGGTTATTGATTAGGCCGCTATAACGCTCATGAACTCCGCGCAGAATCGCGAAGGCTTCGGTCAGCATCCCCTCCCAAATCATGTGACCCGCCACTTGGTACTCGCATCCCGTCCAGACTTCATCGCGGTAAAGCACGGAGTCGTTGCCGGGATGTTTGGCATAAGGCCAAGTGCATATGAACAGACCGGAATCACCGCGCCGGGCGAAATAGCGGTCGGGGGCGTGATGCGCGGTCTGCGGCCCGACATCCGGAGCCCAATTGTATTTGTAAATGGATTCGAGCGTCTTGCGCACGGCATCCACCGGATAGATGTGACCGAGTCCCACCTGATGAGCCCAACCCTGTCCGAACATTTGATCGCAGAGGCACCCCTTGGCGAATTGCATCCGTGGATGCTCGTTCAGATCAACACGCTGCTCAAAAAACTCTCCGTTGAACATTCGTTCCATCGAAAGGCGCGAACCCGATTCGAAAATCTTCCGGCATCGGGTGGCGAAATCGGTGTCGCCTACGCGTCGCGCCATTTCTTCCGCGGCCCTTAGAGCGGCAAGATAGAGCGATCCGACAAACGGGTTCGGACCGTAAAACTCGATGTCGTAGGTATTGTGCTGGCGGTCTTCGATGAGTCCGTCGTCGTTGGAGTCGTGGCCGATGGAGTATTCCATGGCTCTTTTAATTTTCGGCCAGTTGGTTTTGAGGAACGCATCGTCCGCGGAGATTAAATGCTCGCGATAACATTTGAGGATTGTCCCGACCTGTCCGTCGGCCGCGTAGGCGTTATTCCCGCGAAATCCAACGACACCGTCTTCTTGAAGGGCGACTCCCAAGTCCTGCATCACGCGATTCGAGCGCGAGAATTCCGGAAAAAGCCGCGCCGTCGCGTGTTCGTAATTCCAGACGTGCGTGCAAGTTCCCTCGCAGCAGCCAACCCCTTCCCAAGCCCAGAAACGTCCGTTTCTCCAAACTTCGACGGTGTTGGTCGCGAGAGTTGAAACCGGCGCGTGGAGACGATCCAGCAGCCACTGTGGAAGCGTGCTGTCGTTATAGGCCGCATGGTATTCGAATGTTCCTCCCATGAGTGTCGAACGTCGCTCGGCGATCCACATCGCAACGTCCCGCGCACCTTTGAAATCGCCTTGTTGATAATGGCCGTTGGCTGAATTGGGGAAATGCCAAACAAGCGCGGTATCCAGACCAGCGATCGCGCCGGGACGCAATTCAAGATTCCGCGAGGCGATGGCGCGCGGATATTCCGTTACCTCGCCTTTCGGAGACGCCTCGGGCAGCTTGAAATCGGAGTTGAGAAGTTGATCGAGCGGCGTTTCTTGCGGCCAATGGGCGAGGGTCTGATCCATTTTCTCGAAAAAAATCATTCCCATCTGACCGGCATCGCCTTGCGACGCAAAGTCCCCTCCGCCATTGCCCACTCTTGGCACGTCGGCGAACTCGATTTGATCCACGTTAATGTGGCCCCAACCTCCTTTGGCGGAGTCCACAATCTTGATCGTCGCTTCCTTCCCTTTGTGCTCGGCGACATTAAAATGTGCCCATTCCAGCCTCTCCAAGTTCTTTCCCGCTTTTGACGCGACAACTTTGCCGCCGATCAAGAGTTGGATCGCGACCGACTCGCGATTGGCTCCCCCACCGATCAGAAAATTGATGAAGTCGCGCTTGATTGTGAAGACGGGCGACGTGAGGGAGCCAAGCAGGTCGTCGTGGCCGGAATTCACAAGTCCCGCGCCTTGATGTCCCGATACGATCTGCTGCGTAGGAAAGGTTCCCGTCGCGGGTTTCGAGCCGAACGCCGTGCCCTCGACAATCCAATCAGCGTAATTCTCGCCGTCAAAATTGGCGAAAATTTCGGGCGGATCCACTTTCAAAGGCTCCGCCGAAATCGAGCATTCCATCCACGTTCCATAATCGCCATGCGTGAAGGAGTTGCTCCGCTTGGCGTGAAAGTGTTTCCCCGTGTGCATTCCGGTTTTATTTTCAAGCCAACATAGAATGGCGACTTGAAGAGGGCGGCGCGTTTTATTTCGAACCGCGATCTGGAGGAACGTTGAAGGCAACGACGACATCGTGGCTTCGAGAGGGATGAAAGGGGAGAAGCCGCGAAGTCGAACTTCGACCGGAAAATTCTCGTCCGCGTAACGCGCCTCCGCGATGGGATATTCGGCTATCAACTCAACTCCCGGGAAATCCTCTTCGCGCAAACTCCGGATGGATACCTTTCCCTTGGCATCTTTGACGGCAATGGCAAAGCCGTGATCCACAATTCTTTCGGGCACCCGGAATTCATAGTTCTTTGCGCCAAATCCTGATTGAACGTACTGGTTCATAATCGCCCAGTGGCGAAGCGTTCCATCGGGACCAAAATAGATTTGTCCCGCGCCGATTCCGCCGACCGGCATGGCAACCGCCGCTCGCTGCTCACCGCGGAAAATCCGACGCCCCCCTTTTTGAAATAAGGCCTCTATCCATTCCTTTCGGAGTTTCTTGTCCACAGGGACAAAATGATCAGGAGAAAGTCCGGGGATGGCTCCCTCCGCGCGGGCATTGAACGGTCCCGCGATGAATCCTGCCGCCGCGCTCGCGCCGATGGACTTCAAAAACGCGCGCCGATTGACTTCGCACGCCTCTTGATCGGAATCTTCGCAACAAGCGACGCTCGAACTACGCAAGGCCTTGCGACTTCCTTCTTGGGATTTCATTGCGGCATTTCTCCCTCTTCCATTTTCAATTCTTCAGGACAGCCATGAAACCTTGAGAATCAATCAAAGCCAAGCTTAAAAAAAGGTTCACAGATTGCGCAGATTTCACAGCTGGAAATTCGGTATTGTGAAGTTATTGAAAGCAGTCACAATGCTTCTTGCAAAATCCATTCCGGCACGAGCGTAAATTGATTCACGATGATTTCGATCCAGCTAGTTTCATCTTCGCGCGGAATCATTTCGGTGCCGTATTGAACGAGCAAACCGGCGTTCCAAAAAATAAGGACGCAGAGCAGGAGGAGCGGGATCCAGCGGCGTTTGAAACCAAGCCGCGAATCAAACATCGCCGCGATTCCGACCGCGAGAAAGGGATAGGAAGAAATAAAGAAGCGATTGCCAAACGACGCTCCCGCCCACCACATAGACCATGAACCAATCATCAAGGCTTGAAGCGCAAAACCAGCGAGACCGATGATGGCCAGCGCGCGAAGGTTGGAGAGCGACGGCACTTCGTCGGTGTTTGTAAGGGACATATGGGACCTCTGGGACTTGTAGAGGTTTCCGAGACCGACCAGTCCGATGAGCAAAATGGGATGCCACGCCAGTGCGCCGTGACGAGCGTTAAAAAGGCATTGCAAGATGTGAACGGGGCCGTCGCTGAAGCCTCCGCCTTCACGATTCAGATAAGGCGCAGGACCGCTGAACCAGCTCCCGTATAAATGCCGCCATACGGCGAGCTGGGGCAATAGAACAATGAACATAACGCAGAAAAAAGCGGCGGCAGACTGGAGTCGTTTCGCCAGAGACTTTTGAAATGATCCGAAAGTCAACAATGCACAGATGGCCGTGAAAGCCCACGTTGCGTCCTGAACACGGGTTGTGATGAGCAGTCCCGCGCCGATTCCCACCGCGGCGCTTTCGACTGGACCGGGACGGTTTAGCGCACGATCAAGCGCGACAAAGGTCATGGCCGAAATAAAAAAACTGACGGCGTGTGACATCGAACCGTGAGCCCAAACATAAAAACCAAGCGGCGTTGCAAGCAGTAATCCGGCGGCAGTTCCCCATGCGGCGGCGGGTTCGAACCTTTCGCGCAGCCAAAGCAAGAGCACCCAAACTCCAAGACACCCCCACCATGCCGAGGCGACTCCGACGGCCCATTCATAAGGTGTCGTCAAACCCGTGGCCGCTTCGGGATTGATGGCTTTCAAAAGAAAGTGGACAGGCGCGACCGCGACAGCCCAATAAATCGCCGCGCCGATACCATACCGATTGGCTGGAAGCTTCGTGAGCGGCGAAACAGGCGCGTTGGGAATCAAAAGGGATTCGCCGCGCAAGGAGTCGAATGCGGCGTATTCATTGGTAAAATCAAGGTCCCCGTCCACTAGGGCGGACATGAGATAGGCGTAGTTCCCCATTCCGTCATGACCGCGAATCGAGGGACGCAGAAAAACCAGAGAGATGACGGCGAGGATCAAGGCCCAAACCATCGGCTCAAGTTTATGGATTGGACGCGAAGTCCTAAGCATGGTATTTTTACGGCGCGGGCGCAGTCCCGGACAAATTGGCGAGGTATCCATAACCGATGAACACACGCTTTGCAAGCCGCGCGCGGTACGCGCTCCTTTTGGGGCCAGCGCTGATTCTGGCGTCGCTCGCGATTATCAACGGTCACCATGTCGTTGGAGCGCCCGAAAAGCCAAGAAAACTTTTTACTCCCAAGCCTCCCTCCGAGGGGAGTAATGTTCCGCCCGCGCCAACTTTCACCGCAACCGCGACACCTGCGGCCGAGGCGCTTCCTCCTGAACTGCAACCCTTCAATCCCAAAGGAATTGGCATTTATTATATTGGCAATCGAAACAGCGAGATCGAGCCTTGCGGTTGCGTGAAGAATCAGTTGGGAGGCATCCAGTATGAAGGAACGCTTTACAACCAGATTCCGAGCGTAAATGGATTGCGGCTTGAGGTCGGCGGATGGGTTGCGCGATCTTCGACTCCAGAAGCGTTAATGAAGATTGGTTATGCGCTGCAAGCGATTGGCGGCGAATTGGCATTCGATTCCGTCAATGTTTCCGGTGTTGACGCCGGGATGGGTAAAAGTTTCTTTGATAAGTTGAAAACAGAACATCCCGAAGCCGTCGCGCCTCTCATTTCCGCAAATTTGATGACGACGGGAACACAGGAGACGGCCTTCCCTCCCTATCGAATCGTCGAGAAAAAGACCGGTGAGGGAAAAACTGTTCGCTGCGCGATCCTTGGGGTCACTTCCGCCGACCCGAATTTTCAAGGAACGGTCCTCATGGGACAGACGTCTTTGCTCAAGGACTATTCGATCTCCAATCCCGTCGAAGCGTTGCAAAAATGGGTTCCCGAATTAAAGAAGCAAGCCGATATCGTGCTCGTTCTGGCTTATGGATTGTGGGCGGAATTCGAAACGATGGCCAAAACTGTTCCGGAGATTGACGCGATCCTTTGCTCTACGCCAACACCGGATTACAACGCCAAACAAGTCAAAGTGGGCCCCGTTTTTCTCTTGGGTCAATATAGCGCCCTTGGTAAGCAGGTGCAGCGTGTGGATTTCAAACCCGCGGCGGACGGGCGATGGGAAATCGGCGAGGGTCCGATTGTGCTCGGAGTTTCGCCCAAGATTCTTAAGCTCTCCGAACCGCTCAACAAATTGATCGCCGACTACAAGCAGTCCACCGAGAAGCTCAATTTTCCAATGCCTGCCAACGTGAAGGCGATTTACGCGGGGGCGAATTCATGTGTGGCTTGCCATACGAAAGAATATGAAAGCTGGACCAAATCGCAGCACTATCATGCGTATCAGACGTTGGTTCACAAAGGGAGCCAATACGACGCGAACTGCCTGAAATGCCACACCGTCGGCTTTAAGCACGAGAACGGCTTCTACAACATCAAGAGCAATTTCAACATGATCAACGTGCAGTGCGAGAGCTGCCACGGACCGGGAATGGATCATGTGCAGCGCGAAAACGTGATCAAGAGCCGTTCGATCGAGGCCATGGCGCCGGATCAAAAAGAACAGTATCTAAAGGACGCCAAGGCGCTACTTGCGGCGATGAAACCGACCAAGGAAACGTGCATCAAATGCCATTACGGGGAAAACGACCCGCACTTTGTGTACGAGGAAAAGGTCGTGAAGGTTAATCACAAGGAACAGGCTGTCGTCGCGCAACCACCCACGCAGCCTTAGAGTTTTATTTCTCGACCTTATTCAAAGTGGCGTCAATCCGGACTTGGTCCCCGTCCAATCGGCCTTTGATTTGTTTACCGTCGGTCGTTCCGAGAAATTTCGCCACCTTTTCCTGCGAAAGTTTCCATTCGCAATAGATATTGTTTTCCGAACGCAGAAAGCGGGTCAATTCATAGGATTGGGCTCCGATCCATAGCGAGCCTTTGATAGGATCTTTATCGGCGGCAAATCGGAATATAAGATCGCGCGCAGCCCTCTTAGTCTTGGCGTCTGCGGGGATCTTACCGGAAAATTCACCGCTCAAAACAGCATTTCCGGCGATCGGAGACTTGTCATTCCGGTGAGGCATCCATAATAGAGTGCCCTCGATGGACTTTTGCGAGTTCGGATCGGGTTGGGCGGGCGCGTTGGGGGTCTCGAACCGAAACAACAAACGCTTATCTTTGTCCACGGCGCCAAGAACGACGTTCATCTTCTTGCTACCTTCCCCCTGCGTCAGCATTTCACATTCAAGTTTGTCGTTTTCCAGCCGCGCCGTTCCCATTTGGTGAACCATCCCCATGATCAAGGTAAAGACCAGAAGTTTCTCCTTTGCCTCGGGATCGGCAAAAATTTCCAACTGCATCTTCTCGCTTCCCGTGGTTTTGCCAGCGTACGTGATGAACGAGGTCTCGCCTGACCAAGTCCCCACCATATCGGACGCTTGCCAAGCCGAAGCTACCCCTCCCCAAGCCACCAAAAACAAGACGCTCGGAAGCGATTTTCGGATGACGCCATACTTGCTCACGCGATAGTTCAGCATTTTGATTACCTCTTATGACCCTTCAATCAGGCATTTGACCTGATCTATAGATAAGACTTCCTGCGAAAAGGTTTGTTCCGCTGATAAGCAGATCAAAATTCGACGAAAAAATGAATGCGAAGCAGGGCCTACCTTCAAGCCCAGTATATAGGCCGTTAGAGATCGGTTTCAACCCATTAAAGGCTTTGGCCTTGCATTAGGGGAGGGGGCGGTCTTATGATCGTCCTCAGCGGGAAAGCGCTATGGCGATGATCGAATCCAAGGCTGATACCGAGTCCGGTCAGGACACTGTGAAAATAATCACGGAGTTTCTTGCCCCGGAACTCGCACAAGTCCAGCAAATCTTGAGTGAAACGCTCGATTCTGAAAGCCGTCTGATTCGTGAAGTCGGCCATTTTATTGGCCTTGCGCGCGGTAAAAAACTTCGGCCTATGATCACGCTCCTGACCGCTCGAGCTCTGGCGCCTGCGATTGCCGCGCCTATCGGAGTTGCCACCTCGCTGGAACTTATCCATGTTGCGACGCTCATTCATGATGACGTGATTGATAAAGCCGCCACGCGTAGGGGACAGCCTTCGGTCAACGCGCGGTGGGGCGACGACGTTGCCATTCTGATGGCCGATTTTCTCTACGCCCGCGCGTTCGACTTGGCGCTGGGTTCGCTGCGACCGGAATGCCTGAAACTCATTTGTAACGTCACGCAACGGATGTGCGAAGGGGAGATGTTTCAGATCGAATTGCGTGAACAGGAATTGACGCCCGAAGATTACATGCTGATCGTCGAAAGAAAAACGGGGCAGCTCTTCCACGCCTGCGCCGCACTCGGGGCGATGGTCGCGGGACGAAGCGAAGCCGAAATTCGTGCGGTGGGTGAATATGGTCGCGCGTTTGGCATCGCGTTTCAGATTACCGACGACACGCTCGATTACATTGCGCGCGACGAACGATGGGGCAAAGAAATCGGGATGGACGTTTCAGGCGGAAAACAGACACTGCCGCTTTTGCTCGCGCTCGCAGAAGCTTCCGCTGAAGATCGCGCGAATATCCACAAACACATGAACAACGGGCGCGACTTCAACGCGATTATGGAAACCATCCAGCGGTATAGCGGCGTGGATCGCTCCGTCGAGCAGGCGCGCGAATTCGCGCAACGCGCGGCGGACCACCTAAACGCTGTCCGTCCTGGCGACGCGCTCGCGTTTCAATACCTTCAGTCGCTGCCCCAATATGTTCTTGGGCGATTATATTAATCGTTACATCTTAATGATGATCTTGTCGTTGTGCAGTTTGCGCGCGGTCGCGTAGCAAAAAGCGTAGAGGCAGACGTAACCGATGAGAGCATGAAGCGCCGGTGCGTTGTTCGGGGGATACGCTTGGAACGCGTCGCCCACGACGTTGTGAAGTAAATACATCAATAGCGCGTTCTCGCCGAGAATCGAGAAAGTTGGAATGTTGATTTTTCCGACTTCGCAGAGCCAATAGAAAAAGAGGAACGCAAGAAAAGCGAGTCCCGTTGAGTAAATGGGGTAGGGCGCGGTCATGTAGTATTGCGAAAAAGGCCAAGCGGCTTTTAGTCCGGGCCATTCGAGTTTGAGCAACCAACCCAAAGCACAAAGAGATAAGAAACCCACGAACGCGCCCGTCGTGATTTTTTTTCGGTCGTTCGTGGCGAGGAGGTCATAAGCCAGAGTCCCCATGAGAAGCACAAAAGCGTAGCTGACGGGGCCGAGCGGTCCGCCATTGATCGTTGATTTCATTTCCCACGCGCCATAATCGGTAAACAGATGAATCGCTTGATAAAGAGCGACGTAAGCGAACGCCATGACCAATCGAACCATCGCGCTGCGTTCGATGAAGGGGATACAGATCACACCCGCGAGACCAATATCGGCCAGCGCGTCCCACCACGCGACTCTGTAATCGGGACCCGCAAAGGCGATGCCGACCAACGTGATGCCAAGGTATCGTTTGAGGGCATCCCACCGCGCGCGAACGATCCCAGCTTTCGCGACGCGACGCGCAAATGAAAGCCGGAAACCCATGCCGACAATGAACATGAAAAGCGGGGCAATCGTATCGGCGTATGACATCCCTTCGCGATGGTGCTTGAGCATCCAAGGCATCGCGTCGAAGCGTCCCAAGTAATTGACGAGGATCATTCCCGCGATCGTGTAACCGCGAAGTTGGTCCAAGGATTGGAGGCGTGAGAGCGGCGCGGGCGGAGCGTTATCGCAATTCATATTCCTTGCCGCCGACCCGGATCGTTACACTTGAAGTCTTGATTTTGATCAGAGTCATTTCATCGCGCGACTGGCCTTCTTTCATGATTTCATCATTGATGACCGCCATTGGGTCTTTGTCGGAATAGAAAATGCCATCCAACTTATACATCTCACGAGCTTCATCCAAGGTCAGGTTCTTAGAAGGTTTGGCGGGCGGTTCTTCCGGTTCTTCATCCACGACGGAACGGAACTTGGGTCGGGATCGAGGCGGAGGAGGCTCGTCGAGAATTTCACGCGGTTCATAGCGCGGCTTGTCTTCGCCCTTGACCGAAAGTTCAACTTTCACGACGACCGGTGTTTGAACGGGATCGGCTGGCTTGCCCTGCGTGGAATTTCCCGCAGGAGGTTCGATCATGGATGGCGCGGCCGTGGCGACGGGCGCTATAGGGGCAGCTTCCGAAACTTTTGAAGCCGTGGAATCAGGCGACGGCGCGGGCGAGGATGCGCTCCGTGGCGATTGGTTCATGAAGAAACCGACTCCTACGCCCACGATGGCGAGCATCGCTCCAAGCAAAAGAAACTTGGCGAGAGGGAGCGCTGCGGAAGGCGAGGCGACGGAGGATGCAACCGGAGTAGCGCGTTGAGGCGCCGGGGAAACAGGTCGGGGCGACGTTCTCATACCGAGGACGACATTAGATGCGCTGGGCTGCGGAGGCGCATCCTTTTCGGCCTTCGCATCGGACGATTCAGTTTCAGGCTGACCCGGCAGCGAACCACCGCTTTTTTCGAGCGCTTTGGAAATAATGCTCATGAGTAAAGCCTTGGTCTTCCCGATTCGCGCAACGTCGAAAGGAACGCACCCGTCATGGGATCCACATTGCCGGTCGCGGGGAGTTTGTTTTGCCGCTGGAACGTTCGAAGCGAATCGCCAAGTCGGCTGCTGAACTTGCCGTCGAAGGCCGGAATGTTTCTTCCGGAGCGCGCGAGAATTTTCTGCAGTTCCGTGACCGGATCGCCCGCCGCGCCAACGACCAAACCGGTAAGCCCCGCCGTATCGCGATAAAGTATCGTGATCTCACGCAAGTTCGCTTCGACCTCCTTGCGTGGAACCATGCGAAGCCCGCGTATCGGATCGGCGAGCGCGAAAAGTTCTCCCTGCATTTTAAGCACGGCGGCATAAGGAGGAAATTCGGCGGCCCCTGAATTGAAACGGATGAGCATGGGTAAATCGAGCAGGAGCGCTTGAGATAGATCGGCCGTGTTAAACGGTTGGAAATCGAGTTGGCGCATCATGGCTTGGAGATCAAAGCGAGCGATTTGATCTTGCGGCGCATCGGCGAACGTCGCGAGGTCAATTTCGACTCCCCACGCGCGGACGAGCGTCACATGCGCTGCGGCGTTCGTGTGCGCGGGATCGGCGACTCGCACGACCAAGTCATCATCGAACTGCCAAGGATTCGGCGGAATCGGTGTCCGCGTCGGTTTTGCCGGAGTCGCCAGCGTTAACGTCGTCGCGACGTCAGCGGATAGCGAAGCCGATGTCATCGTCGCTTCGGTAAGCGTTGCGGTTTCGCCCGCTTTTGCTTTTGATTTTCTGGATCGCTCGGGAGTGGGTGAAAGATCAGCGGCGACAGACTCTTCCTCAATGATCGGCGCGACTTTGGGATCGGGTCGCGCCGCGAGAAGTTTTTCCGTCGCGATGGATCCGCCCCACGGATTTTCCTTTAGCGTTGCGCCCAGCCAAACCCCGCCCGCAACAACGGCCATCAAGCCGAATCCGGCCAGCGCGTACTGAAACACTTGAACCAGCGCGCGGGAACGAGGCGAAGATTCTTTAGTCGCGGCGCCCGAACTTCCATTCATCCCTTCGTCATCGGAGAGTTCCCCGCGAACTTCGGCGACGGCTTGCTGAACCATGTCGCCATCAATATCCTGCCGACTCATTGCGTAACCGAGCAGCAGACACCGGTCGCAAATGACGTTGATCTTGCGCGGAACGCCCTTTGAATAATGATAGAGGAGCCGCAGGGCTTGCGGCGTGAACTCAACGCTGACCTGCGCTTTTGCAACTTCCATTCGATGCTGGATGTATTCGTCAATTTCATCCTCGGCAAGCGGCGTGACGTGATGGCGAACGGTAATTCGCTGATTCAACTGCTCGAGTTCGGGAAGCGCGAGCGTGCGGCGCAACTCGGGCTGACCGACGAGCACCATCTGGATCAGCTTGTCGGTTTCGGTTTCAAGATTGCTGATGATGCGGATTTGTTCGAGCGTTTCGGGGCGAAGGTTCTGTGCCTCGTCAATGATGAGGACGCAATTGACCCCCTTCATAAACTGCTCGACGAGAAAGCCGTTCAAAACGTCGAGCAGCTCTTTCTTTGAATCGTAATCGAAGGGTAGGCCGTATTCGTGATTGATCGTCTTAAGCAGTTCGAT
>CAZPIK010000051.1:0-16172 GCA_964586185.1 uncultured Candidatus Sumerlaeota bacterium
CCATCCAGCGCCCAAGCGGGAACCCGTTGGACGCAACGTAACCCTTCTTTGGAGCAACCCAATACTGCTGGGCATCTTCGCCCACGAACGCCGTAAGGGTTCGAGTCGAGGTCGTGTGTTCATCCCAGTTGGTGTAAGAGCCGGGGAAGGTGTGGACGAACTGCGTTATGACCGTTTCCAATCCAACATTTGGACCGTCGGTGTAGTTATGCACCAAGTCGTATTTGTAGGCGGATTGCTGGGCGGTTGGACGCCGATCTGTCGAGATGAGCGGCGTCGTTCCCGGAAGATACGGCGGACCGTTCGGCAGCTTATTGGCCAGCAGATCGGCGGAAGGATGAGTTCTAAAGATGAACACCGTATTGTAGACCGTCGCTCCCGTGCCATTCAGACCTGTTCTCGCATCCACTTTGACCAGAGCATCGTATTCGAAGCTGGTCGGTATTCCCAAATTCTCCAGGGGAAGCGGGAAAATATCATTATAGGTCTCAAGGGCGCCTGGGCCGGTGGGCAGATTGACGATGGTCTTGCGCACATCCACGCCCGGCGCCGTAATCTTACGGAACTGAAGCACGTAAGAGCGTATCCCCGTAAAAGGCGCGGTGTCCAAATAGAAGACGTTCGCGTTGCCGAATTCATCGTTCGGGAGGTAACCATAGATCAAGCCGTTGAGCGGCGTGGGTGAAGGCGTGATCGAGGAGACCGGCGTCAATGTGGGAGAACTCGTGGGCGCCGCAGTCGCTGTGGGCGAATCAGTTGGAGTCGGCGAAGGCGTAGCTGACTCTGTTGGAGACGCTGTGGGAGTCTCAGTATCGGTTGGTGATGGCGAGGCCGTTTCAGTATCCGTCGGCGAAGGGGTTGGGGTTTCGGTGTCGGTCGGCGATGGCGAGGCTGTCTCCGTGCTCGTCGGCGAAGGGGTTGGGGTTTCGGTGTCGGTCGGCGATGGCGTCGCGGTTGGCGTTGATGTCGGAGACGCTGTAGCGACAACCGTTGTTCCGATACCCGAGAGGTTGACGGTGGCGGTCGGCAGGTCGCAATCGTCGGTGACGATCAAAAGCTGCGCGGACTTTGCCCCGAGGGTTGAAGGATCGAAGTTAATATCCACGAGCCGACTATTACCCGGAGTAATCGGGACAACGGAAGGACTGTTGGTGATGTTGAAATCGGCTGTATCCGTGCCGATTTTGGCTAGTTTAATACCTTTGAAATAGAGACTCGAGGTCCCGTTGTTCGTAATCGTTACCGTCAGCGCCGAAGTCGGCCCGATGCCGATATCCTGCGAACCAAAGTTCAGCGGGCCCGTGACCAAGACATTCGGGACGCCCGCGGCGGGATTGGAAAGCGGATTGCCGGGATCGGTGCATGCCTCGATTTCCGTGCGGTCGAATGAGCCGTCGAGGTCTTGATCAATGCCATATCTTGTTCCATCGCCCCTCGGGACCATCATAAAAGTCAGAGGTGTTCCGGCGGAAGCCAGGGCCATCAAGGACGGCGTTGTAATCGTGTCACCGTTGCGGTCTTCCTTGAAATTCTTCGCGACCCGATCAAAGGTCCACCCTCGATCCACGAGGTTGCCCCCGGTAAGCTTCTTGCCTTTTACGATTAAGTCCACGCCGCGTTTGGGGATCGGGCTTTCGGTTCCCGTCCGCTTGGCCTCGGAGTACATGGTCTGTAGAAGCGAGGGGACGGGTGACGCCGTTGTGATGACAATCTGTTTGCCGACTCCCGCATGCGTATCGCGTCCAGGTTCGCCGCGCGGCTCAAGTCCGGGAATGGGATTTCCGCTTAAAACATCCGTCGTAACGACCGTGGCTGAAGTTTTTCCAACGTCCAAATCGCCGCCCGCAAACGCAAGCAAGAAAGCCACGATGTTGGCCGTCTCTTGATTGTCGTTCAGCGTGAAGATCGGCTCATCCACAAAACGGGAGAGCGAATCCACGCTGCCATCGTGCACGAAACCAAACCCCGCAAGGCTTTCGAGCGCGGAATTGGCCGAGGTTCCCATGTTTAAGCCGATTTTTTCGTACAAATTGCGTAGTTGGGGAACCTTGATGGCATCCTGCGTTGAACCGTCACGCGATGTCAGGAAAAGATGCGTGTTTTGATTGGGTCCCAGAGCCACCGTTTGGAAATTAATGGTGGAATTGGGAAAACCAAAAGTAATAACCGCAATGCGGTTGGGTCCCGTGCCAACTGGTAGCGTATGGCATGTCACACAATCGAATAGGTTCGCATCGTTGGTTCCCGTGCGATATCGGGTCTTGCCTGTTTGTGCATTGCCGTTAGGAAGATTTTGCCCCTCCGTAAGCCCCGCGTGTTCGCCGCTCGCAAACTGGCCGTAGGCCGAGACGTTCAAGCTGGTTGGAAGGGTATTATCGGTGTTTCGGAAAGGATTGGGTGGGTAATAAAGGGTCTTTAAGAAATTCTTGAACTCCGTCATTTCGGCCCCCGACAGATTCCCGTCGTCTCCTTGAAGACCGATAAACGCAGGATTGAAATTCTCAATGCCGTCCCGATCCCCGCGCCAGTGGAGCGGTTCTTGCCCGATAATATCTTGCAATGACTGCGTCGTCATGGGTCCCTTCATCGGGTGGAATTTGGGGTCCAGATTTTGACCGAGCAATCCGCCAATCGTCCCAAGGTTATTGTAAACGAGCGGATTCGCGCCGTCTCCTGCAGCCGCGATTTCAGTGATGTATTGGTTGTTTCCAGACGGATCGCCCAAGTCCCATGACAAACGATCCATACGACCATCAATATGACAAGATCCGCACGCGATTTGGCCCAGACCTGAATTCTTGTGAGTATCGTATAAGTGCTTGCGCCCCACTTTGATTGCATTGGGAGTCGGATCGTACCAAAGGCTGACTCGACCCGATTCTTGGAGGCTTGCAGTGTTAATGATGGAGATTGTGCCCTCAAAGCGGTTGAAGACGTAAAGCTGTCCTCTTGCTTCATCAATCGCAAGGCCGGTGGGCCCCTCACCCAGCTCGATCGGATTGGTATCTGTACCGTCCACCCGCGCTCCGGTAGCGTCAATGACCACCATATTATTGGAACCCATGCCGGTCACATAGGCTCTTGTGCCCGTCGAGTTCCAGACAATGCCGCGCGGATCACCCAATGATTTGTCGCGATCCGCCTGAGGGATCGTTGATGTCGAGTAATCCAAATGCGAATTCAAATCCACGATGGCTTGAGTCAACGAAGTAGCGGGATCGGCCGAAGCAACCTCGACCTTTAGAAATTTTCCAGAGATAACGGGTTCAAAACGGACTTCGTTTGTGCCATCTGTGCCGATCACGAAAGGAAAACCAGTCGCAGGATTGACCGCGACGGACATGCAGATGTTCATCATCCGCGTGGCATAAGTGACCGCATATGTGGTCGTATTAATCATCGCAAGATCGTTATCAATCAGCCGCCAACCCACTCGACGCCCCGAAAGGTTCGCGTTTGCTCCGGAAACCCACGAGGTCCAATCCGCGCCCATATCATCACGCCAAGCTCCGCCAGCGTCCTGTTTAACGATGAGACCCACCCGCGGCGGAGAAGTGGCCGTCGGGCTGGTAAGCGGATTGTTGCTGGAGTTGAGCGGGGGATCGAACTCCAAGGATGTGCCAAGAATATCAACATTGGAAGGCGGATTCACGCCACCGCGGGGATCGCCAACCGTGCCGACGACGTTGGGAGGAAAGTTTACCGTCGCGCCATCTGCATCCGCGCCACCGCCCAGTAGCGACGAACCATTGCCCGATTCGAAAATCGCCGCGTAAACTTTGCTGCCGTCCGGGGCAAGAGCCAACGCGCGAGGCTCTTCACCTTTGACGGTCACGGTCTGAATCAGCGTTCGCGTTGAGGCGTTATAAACCCGGATTTGATTTTCATGCGAGCACGAAACGAAAGCTCGTTCAGGGCTGCCCGCGACGAAGACGACGTCCTGCGGTTCCTCCCCAACGTTGAAGGTCGCCGTGACGACTTTCAGCGCCGAGTCAATCACGCTGATGTTGTCCGACATATTGTTCGTGACCCAAAGCTCGGTGTTGTTCCTCCATCGCGCCGAAGTCGGCTCAAGCCCAACTTGGATCAGCGCGTGCGAAATCGGAACGCCCGATGTTAGGTTAAAAATTTCAACGCGATTATTCGGAAGATTACAGACGGCCAGACGCGAGCCGTCGGGCGACATGTCTATGGGATGAACGGGAGGTGTTTCCCAATTCGTAAACTGAGCGTAAGTCGCGAACGGACTCACCCCCAAGCAAAGCAGAGCGACTATCATCGCCCGCAATTCAGTACGGATCGTCCAGTTGGCACTTCGCATTTTGTACACCTTTTACTACACGAGCGCAAAACATCCCATCAGATTGCTGAAATCTGATTAACGAAAATCCCATTAGGTTGAGGGGTCGAAAAAAAACTACGATGACCGAGCGCACAACCCAGCTTACCCATCGTTAACAGATATAGTTCATAAGGCGCAGCAGCGAAACAAAAATGTTTAAACCATCAGCCTATTGTGGCATAGGAGTTTATCCTACACATAACGTCAAAAATTAGCCTGCGGAGCGTTTGAGTTGTAGAAAAGCAGCGCACCACCCATCACGATGATGCCACCGCCAATCAGCATACAGAAAAACGGCCGTCGCCCTTCCTCCCAATGTAACACAAGCCATATCAATCCTATAAAGGGTAAAAGTAGATACGCGAGCCCCCAAAGGAGGCCTGTTCTGAAAACCGCCAAAAGCATCCACAGGTTGCCGAAAAGCGTGATGGCACAGCCGATGACCACCAGTGCCATTCCGGTCATTTCGAAGGATTGCTGGATCACCGTTACGATCCTTCTTTACGCATCGGCTTTATTACAGGCAGCCGTCGAACATGCGGCGTCTGTTCAACTGCCGCAACTGATCAAAATCGTCAGACCTGAAATACCCCAACTTTGAACTCTTGCGGCGGATCGAATCGGCACGCAACATCTAGTAGCTGAATTAGGGATTCGCGAGTCTTTCGCGGATCAATGATCGCGTCAATCCAAAGCCGCGCGGCGGCGTAATACGGTGTCGTCGCGTCATCATAGGTCTTCTTGATCCGATCAAAGATTTCCTTCTCCTTCTCGGGAGTCAGTTCTTCCTTCTTAACCTTGGTCTTTTCGATGCTCAAAATCGTATCGGCGGCTTGGTCGCCTCCCATAACGGCGATCTTGGCCGAGGGCCATGCGATCATGAAACGCGGATCGAACGCGCGACCGCACAACGCATAATTTCCGGCGCCGTAACTGTTCCCAACGACCAAGGTGATCTTTGGAACGCGCGAATTGCTGACGGCATTCACAAGCTTCGCGCCATCCTTAATAATTCCCCCCTGTTCGGCACGCGTGCCCACCATAAATCCCGTGACGTCCTGCACAAACAAAAGCGGGATTTGCTTTTGGTTGCAGTTGAGGATGAACCGCGCGGCCTTGTCGGCGGAATCGGAATAAATCACGCCGCCGATTTGCATTTCCCCTTGCGCGTTTTTGGCCATCGCGCGTTGATTCGCGACAATTCCAATCGTCCGACCGCTGATCCGCGCCGTCGCCGTCAAGAGCGATTGACCGTAATCCTGCTTGTATTCGTTCCAGCTTCCCGCGTCCACGATGCAGCGGAGCAAATTCCGCATCTCATAAGGCGTGCGCCGGTCGGCGGGAAGAAGTTCGAGCAGTTTTTCCGAATCGGTTTCAGGTTCGGCGGAAGTTTCGCGAGTATAGGCAGTCGTGGTAGGAGCTGGCCACTGCGCGGCAAGCTCGCGCACTTTCGCGATGCACGATGGATCATCCTCGGCTTCGTAATCGGCCATGCCGCTTTTGCGCGTGTGGGTGCTCGAACCGCCCAGTTGTTCGATGTCGGCGACTTCGCCAATCGCCGCTTTGACCAAGTGCGGTCCGCCCAAGAAAATCCCGCCGGTTCCTTTAACAATAATAAGCTCGTCGCAAAGCGCGGGAATATAAGCCCCACCCGCGACGCAAGGTCCCATGACCGCCGCGATCTGGGGAACTCCCGCCGCCGAAAGCCTGGCATTATTGAAGAAAATTCGCCCGCCATGATCGCGGTCGGGGAATGACTCGTGTTGGAGCGGAAGAAAAAGACCACCCGAATCCACGAGGTAAATGAGCGGCAATTTATTATGAAGTCCGATTTCCTGCGCCCGGAGAATCTTTTTGATCGTGAGAGGGAACCACGTCCCGCTCTTCACCATCGAATCGTTTGCAATGACGATGCAGTCGTGGCCACTGACTTTGCCGATGACCGTTCGAACCGTGGCCGAAGCGATATTGCCTTCTTCCTCATACATGCCGAAAGCCGCGAAGGCTCCGATTTCGAATCGCGGTGCTGCGGGATCGAAGAGAAGTTCGAGCCGTTCGGGAATCGTCAGCTTTTTCTTGGCGTGCTGTTTCTCGATCGCGCCGGGCGATCCCGCGACCGCGTTCTCGGCGAGTCGCTTCGAAAGTAGTTCTAGCGCGGCTTCGTTGATGGCTCGGTTGGGGTTCGTCGGCGGCATGGAAAAATCGCATTCCTTATTCCGGGCGCGGCGCCCATGAATCCCCCAAGTATCGTGATCCTCTTGTCGGGTTCAACTGATTACTTGCAAAAATTAGAGGAAAATCGATTGACATGTATCCGCTACGGATATAGTATAAGGTCGTGACAAAGAAAGACGCCAACTCAACACCCCTCACCCCTGCCGTGCTTCATATCCTTCTCGCGCTTTCCAAGCAGGAGCGGCACGGCTACGGAATCATGAAGCAAGTCGAAGCGGATTCGCAGGGGAAGGTAAAAATGGGACCGGGCACGCTTTATGGTTCGATTGGCCGCATGATCGAATCCGGTTTGATCCGTGAGAGCGACAAAAAAATAGACCCCGAAATGGATGACGAGCGGAGGGTCTATTACAAAATCACCGGACCCGGTCAAAAAGCGCTCGCGGCGGAATTGGAGCGGTATCGAGGAGTCGTGGCGGTCGCGAAGCAACGGCTCTCCCCGAGTAATTTTGCATATGGAACATGACCCTTCAATTCGACGTTACCGGAAAGGATACGCGAAGCTGCTCCGCTTTTATTCGAAGCCGTATTACGAGCGCTTTGGCGAAGGGATGGAGCAGACGTTCGGTGATCTTTTGCGAGAGCGAGTGAAATCAGGAAGAAGTTTATTCGGAATGGTGCTTTGGGTTTTTGCCGAGACAACCGCGGGAATTTTTAGAGAGGAGTTTGGATATATGATTACGCAAGACATGAACTTAACACGAAGACTCAGCAAGTGGGCCATCGCCGTTGCGTGCCTGCTCATGATCCCTTTGGTGGGGACGCTCTTCTTCAGCGGAGCGAATGGAAGCGGCTGGCATTGGTCTCCCTCCGATTTTGTTTTTATGGGAATCCTCCTCTTTGGCTCCGCCGCAACGTATGAGCTGGTTTCGAG
Source organism: uncultured Candidatus Sumerlaeota bacterium (assembly GCA_964586185.1). Classification (GTDB taxonomy): domain Bacteria; phylum Sumerlaeota; class Sumerlaeia; order MVZB01; family JAJFLK01; genus CAZPIK01. The sequence continues at coordinate 7,452 of CAZPIK010000051.1, forward strand.
AAAAATGCCGCGCGGCGTTTACCGGGCCGCCGTCGGCGTTGCCATGACGACCGTTGTCATCCTCATGTGGATCAACGGCGCAGTGGGAATCATCGGCGACAGCGACGTCAACGCGCTCTATTTGGGAGTTGTCGTTATCGGATTTCTCGGCGCTCTCGTTGCGCGTTTTCGTCCTCAGGGTATGTCACGCGCACTCATCACCATGGCCATCGCTCAAGCGCTCGTTCCCGTAATCGCATTGATAATTGGAGTCACCGACTTCGCGCCCGGCGTATTGGGCGTGTTCATCTTGAATTCATTTTTCGTATTCATGTTCATCGTATCGGCCATTCTGTTTCGTCAAGCAGGTCAAACAGTCCCGAAGTAGAATCGAGGGCTTGAGTAGTGGTTGAGTCAGCGTTGCCAAAAAGCTGAAGAGTTCGCCACCAAGACACTAAGGCACCAAGGCAGAACCTTGGTCGAGGTCGCGACTTGCTGCCGATGACATGGTTTGGCATTTGCGGGAGCATATTCATTTCTTGAAACCCCAAAGGGGTTTCGTCCCAAAGCCCGGGGTTGCCGAGTGAAACGATGCTACCCCGGGTTCGGAACACCTAATTCTACAACCTCAACGAGGTTGCGCCGTTCGGCTTAAACTGGAACTTCCTTCAGCGTCATCCAAATTAAAGCATCAGCCCTTGCTCACGATTCTTCTTCGGCTTCGATATAAGCCGTCGGTTCGGGACCGTTCTCGATCTCGATGTTTAGGAGGTTGGGTCGGCAGCAGGTCTGACAATCCTCGACGTAACTCTGCCGCCGTCCCGCCGAGGGATCCACGGTCGTGAAGTTGGTCTCACCGCAAAAAGCGCAGGGGAATTCGGCGTTAATAAGGTCCATTGGGCTAATCACTCTTAATTTGGATTTTCTGAAATCTTAACTTTCTCAATCCGCAATAAGCAGGCTCACCACCGCATCCACAATGCTGATCCATGCGAATGAGAGAACGAGGCCGCGAGTGATGGCTCGTGAAACGTCCGAGGCGGATCGTTTGGGTGAAGCTCCGGCGGAATAGGCCAGCGCCGCCATGCCGAGGGCGATGAGCGCGGATTTCAGCATCGCCGCGCCCAGCATTGAGGCGGTCAGAGATTCCATAACTTGCGACGCAAAAAAACGCGCCGTGATCCGCGCTGAAGAAAGTTGAAGACGCAGCACGAGCCACGCCGCCGACCACGCCGAGATCATCCCCCAGAGCGCGAGCGCGGGCGCGCAGACGAGCCACGAGAATGCGAGCGGCGGAAAAAACGTGCGATCCGGTTCGATCCGCATCGTCCGCAGCGCCTGATCCTGCTTGGCGAGCCGCATCCATCCCACCTGCGCCGTCGCCGCCGAACCGCACCGCCCCGCAATTAGGAATCCCGCGATGATCGGAGCGAGCCGCGCGAGTCCGACCGTGAGCAACTCCGGCAACCGATTGGAGAATCCCAAATCGCCCACCGCCCGCACCGCCTGAATCTGCAGCACGACGCCGAGCAGCGCGAATATAAGCGTGAAAAGCGGAAGTGAATGAAGTCCCCATTGCTTGATTTGTCGCGCCAGTAAATTACCTGAAGGAGCAACGCCGAGATTCGCAAAAAGAAAAACCGCGCGACCTATCGCTTCGAAAGTTTGTTTCATCGCGCTTTCGGCCACGGCGCGTAAATCGAGGTTCGGCTCTTTCGGGCTGATCTCGAGTTGCGTCGCATGAACTGGGAGCGGTTCGCCCCGCACCTGCCCCATCCAATCCAAAATCGCTTGAGGCGCGGGTCGTTCTTGCTTCGTCCACTCGAATTTCCTGAGCGCTCCCTCGCGCGGAGTGAAATAATAAACCGGATTGCCGAGGATCGAAGCGCAAACCGGATCGTGCGTGATGATGATGGAAGACAACCCCTTGTCTGCGATAAGCCGCGCCATGAGTTCGTAAACCGCGCGCGCGGTGTCGGGATCAAGCCCCGAAGTCGGCTCGTCGGCGACGAGAATTTCCGGTCGGCGCAAAAGAGCGCGCGCCAAAGCCACCCGACGCCGCATTCCGCCCGAAAGTTCAGCCGGGAGCAATCCGCGCACCTTCGTCGGATCGAGTCCGACTTCTTCCAACGCTTTCACGATCGCGGATTCGTCTTCATGCGTGAATGGTCCGCCGAAAACATCCGCGCGTTCTATGAGCGCAATTACAAGGTTCGCTTCAACCGTTCGGTCGTCGAGCAGCGCATCTTCTTGAAACAGCACCGCCACGCGCCGAAACAAATCCTCGCCCAATCCATCGGCATAACGCACCGCACCCGAATCGGAACGGCGGAATCCAAGAATGATCGAAAGAAAAACACTCTTGCCGCCACCGCTCGGACCAAGGATCACCGCACAATCGCCGCGCCGCAATTCCCACGAAAGATTCTCCAGAATCACCCGTTCGCCAAACGACTGGCTCGCGGCTTCGAGTGAGATGAGCGATTCGTGCGAAGTCATTTGAGCGCCGCGTCAATTTGCCGCCGAGGTCTCGATCAATCGCGCGAAGAACTGCACGATACCAATATAAACTTCGGGCGCGATTCGCTCGTTCGTTCCATGTAAACGCGCGAGGTCTTCTGCGACCATTCGCAATGGAAGAAATCGGTAAATGTTCGGCGTCAGTTCCGCAAAATGGCGGCTGTCGGTTGCGCCCATCACGAGCGATGGCGCAACAACTATCTCCGGATTCAATTCCCGAATCGTCCGTTCAATTGCGCGATAACCCTCCGAATCATCCGGCGAAATCGGCGAAGCTTCACGAATCGCGCGTTCGTTCGGCGTGATGGTTACGCGCTCGTCGGCGATGGTGTCGCGTATGTGCTTGATGATTCCCTCGATCGTGTCACCCGGCAACACGCGGAAGTTGATGACCGCATGGGCGCGAATCGGCAGGACGTTCTCCTTCACGCCCGATTCGAAAATCGTGATCGCCGTCGTCGTCCGCATGAGCGCGTTTGTCGAGCCTCCCGACGCAAGCTTGGACGCGACGAGCGGACTAAACAGCCAGAAATTTGCAAAAACAGCCTTCATAGGAAATTTCATTTCGGGTCCCACGCGATCGAACATCGCCCTCACAACTCCGCCCACTTTTCCCGGCAACGGGTTCGCCTCGACTCGCGCCAGCGCGCGACTCATAATTCCGATGGCCGTTTCGGCGGGCGGCATCGAGGAGTGCCCGCCCTTGGTTTCGACGCCGAGTTCGAGTGTCAAATAACCCTTCTCCGCAACGCCGATAAGCGCGACGGGCGGCGCAACTCCGGGAACCAATCCCTCGGTGATCGCCAGACCTTCATCCAATACGTATTCGAGTTCGACGCCGCGCGATTTGAGCAACGCCGCGATGGCCGTCGCGCCTTCCGTTCCGCCCAGTTCTTCGTTGTGCCCGAACGCGAGATAGATCGTCCGCGTCGGTTGAAACCCTTTGCCGAGCAGCGTCTCGACGGCCTCCATGATGCCCATAACCGCCGATTTGTCGTCGAGCGTGCCGCGTCCCCAAAGAAATCCATCGGCGATTTCCCCGCCAAATGGATCGTGCGTCCACTGCTTCTCGGTTCCCGGCTCGACGGGCACGACGTCCATGTGACCCATGAGTAAAATCGGCCTCAGCTTGGGATCGCGCCCTTGCCACGTATAAAGGAGGCTCAGATCGGTCACGGTCTCGCGCTTCAGCGTTTGGTGGGTCTTCGGAAAAGAAGATTCGAGGAAGGCGTGAAAATCGCGAAACGGTTTGGCATCGAACAGCGCGGGGACTTGATGCGAAATGGTTTTGAGTTGGATGGCTTTCGAAAGCCGCGCCACGGCCTTATCGCGCGGGAATTCTGCGCCTTGGATGGAAGTCACGAGTTGCTGCTTGGTTCGAAACATCGCCGTGCGCACAAGAATCACGAGCGCAAGCAATACAACCAGCGCGAGTAAGGCACCGAAGATTTTGAGCAGCCGCGTCATCCCCGCATTAACGGCAATGACGCGTCAAAGGGCAAAGAAAATCGCGAGGCTTGTCAGGGTCGCTGCGGAAAATTATTTCCCGCCGATTTTGTCCAGAGCGTCTTTTGCGGCGTCGGCGGCTTTATCCACGGCCTTGCCCGCTTCGTCGGCGGCTTCTCCCAGTTTCTTCTCCGCGTTCTTCATCGGATCTTCTTCCTTCTTTTGACAGGCCATGGCGCCCGCGCCGAGGATCATCGCCGTAAGCGCGAGACGAAATAAGAAGCGCACCCGAAGAATGGTTTTGCGATTAAACATGTTTTGACCCTGCTTTCTTAAAAGTTCCCGCCCGGCGGAATTTGGATTGGCCAAGGGCAAAGGGGGGATTATACTCACTCTATGATTCCAAAGCGAGACTCCTATGGCAGCGCGCGTCGGTCTTTCTTACTTGTCGTATTTGTGATGGTGGGATTGGTCTCGTGCGCGATTGTTGGCCGTTGGCATCGCGGCGTCCGTCCGGACGGCAATATCCGCGAGATGCCCGAAATCCGCCGCGAACCTGCCGCGAATCCGCACGTGAAAACGGAACTTCTTGGTGCGGTTGACGTTGCCGATTCGCCCATGCATTTGAAGAGCGCGGGCAACGCGCTTTACGCTTCGCTCGGTCACGCGGGATTGGCCGTTTACGATCTCGCCGATCCGACCCATCCGATCCTGACTACTCAATTAACCGGAATGCTCGGCAACGACAATCCCGATTCGAGGATCATTTCCCGGACTTATCCCGAACTGGATCGCAAACGATTGGTCGTGATGGATCGAATCCAAGGGCTTTCGATTTATGACGCCGAGGATCCGCTCCGACCGCAATTCAAATGGCAGAGACCCTCGAAGGACGGCGTTGTTTTTAATCCTGTCTCAATGGCGCGGGTTGGAAACCACTATTACTTTGGCTGCGGTGGCGCGGGATTGCTCCTCCTACCTGCCAATTTCGATTCCGTTACGACTCCTGTTGTCGCGCTCCGGAATTTCGATCATACCCGCGACGTGATTCCATTTCCGCCGCATTACCTGCTCGTTGCCGATGGTTATGACACCGGATTTCAAACGCTCGATATTTCCGAGCCGACTTCGCCGACGGTTCTTCATCTGTTCCAAACTATGTCGTATTGCGATCAGGTGTTGCCGCTTAATAAGCGTTACGTCGCGCTCAATAATCGCAAGGTCGGCGTGACGTTCGTGGATATGAGCGACCCGATGCAACCCTTTATCGCGAACCAATGGACGACGCTATCGGGCAACGTCGCCGTGAAGATCATGGCGTTATGGCGGGATCGTTATTTGTTTGTGGGTTGCGCAGATGGCATCGGCAATGGGTTCATCGAGGTTTTTGACGTTCGTAAACCCGCACAACCCGTCGTCGAAATCCGGATCGAAACGCAGGCCGAAGTCAATGCGCTCGAACTTCGCGACGATATGCTCTACGCAGGACTTTGGGGCAAAAAGAAAATCGCGGTTTATCGGCTAACGGAAATCCGATAAATTGACAATCGTAAGTATTTAACGCAAAGGTTTTTGAGCTTAGTAAGAGTTAGGAAGGTCAAATCATGAACCAATTGCTGAATGCGCGAACTTGGATAGTAGCCGGTTTGCTTGCCCTTGTGGCAACGAGTTCACTTTTCATGGTATCTGAGCGCGAGTTCACGCTCTCCGATACCGATCTTTTCTTTGCAATAACAACAGTTATTTCTCTTGGATTTAACCTCTGGCAATGGTTTCGAGACAAATACAAGTACACCCCACTCAAGAATTCACTCATTGGTCTATTTAACGATATAAAGGGGCGTCAACTACGTGCGTTCCAAAGACAAGAACTCATCGCTTCAAACGTGGGAATGTCTCTCTCTTTAGATAATGTCCGCCTCTAATTCTATGATTTTACGAATGAGACGGAGCGGGGCTTGGATCAACTCCGAGAACACATTGTTGCGGCGATACACACGTTGGATCCAGACGCGTCTTCCCAACAAATATTCAAAGCCGCCGAATTTGGCTTGAACGAACAAGAGCGAGACTTTCGAAGCAAGGGCATGGCAAGGTTTATGGAAAACTGGGGAAGGGCGACGCAGCGCGCGCCTGAATATTCCCCTTCTCCATCGAGCGCTCAGGGACAAGAACAACCGGCATCGCCACAATCTGGCGGTCTTGACTAACAGATGAAATTGGGAGATTGCATTACAGGCACTTAACAGTGTGATCTGCTTTCTGTATACTTCAACATTTGGCGGCGAATGCCCTCATACCTAACCGATGGCTCAGCGCCAAAGGCGCGGATTTATAGTAGCCTAGGGCATCGCCCTAGGTTAATGATCGCCGATATATGGAGGGCTGAAAGCCCGATCTATCCCGATGCCCCAATCGCTCGATAAAGTCCTTATCCATCTCGTCTTTAGCACCAAAGATCGCCACCCGTATTTTGAACGCTCCATTCTCCCACCTCTTCACGCCTATCTTGCAACGGTCGCTCGCAATGCCGGTTGCGAATGCCTGCGCGTCGGAGGAACGGAGGATCATGTTCATCTGGCCATTCAATTTTCACGAACCCTTACGGTGGCGGCGTTGGTTGAAAAGTTGAAAACAACTTCGTCGAAATGGTTGAAGACGCAATCGCCGACGTTGTCGAGTTTTTCATGGCAACGTGGATACGGCGTATTCTCCGTATCGCCCGCACATTTGGATGCATTGTTAAACTATATAGCCAATCAGGAGAAACATCATCAATCACGGACGTACCAGAATGAGTTCCGAACGCTCCTCAAGAAGTACGGCATGGCCTATGATGAACGCTACGTCTGGGATTGAATAATGGTGCGGGCTTACAGCCCTTTGCTAGTTTGTGTCCGGCGACCTAGGGCGTTGCCCTAGGCTACTATAAATCGCGCCTTTGGCGCTCACGAGATAATTCTTGCCTACATCATCGGAATATAGGTCGGATTCCGGGCTTCCAAGATGTCCTTCATCCGTGACTCGATGAGCTTGTTCATTTCTCCGTGCGTCAGAATGTAAAAGCGATCATCGCGGACGGCTTCGAACACGCGATCGGCAACTTCTGCGGGACTTTTGCCTTTCTCGATCAATTGACGGACGACCTGTTCCATCATCTTGTCTTCCGGTTTCATGGCGCCACCGCCCGCGTTCTTGTGCGATTCGGGGCGGTTTCGTTCGGAGTCGGCGATCTTCGTCTGCACCCACGCCGGGCAGAGAACCGAAACACCAATTTTCGTTCCTTTCATTCGCAGGTCGTGATGCAACGATTCCGAAAGCGCGACGACCGCGTGTTTGGTGACAAAGTAGGTCGGCATTCCGGGTCCGGTTATGAGTCCGGCGAGCGACGCGGTATTCACGACGTGCCCTTCGCCGCCCGATTCGAGCATGATCGGCACGAATGACCGGATACCATGAATGACGCCCCAGAGATTGACGCCCATTACCCATTCCCAATCGGCGACGGTGCGCTCCCACGCCACGCCCGGAGCCGCAACTCCGGCGTTATTGCAAATAATGTGAACGCTTCCAAATGCCAAAAGCGTTTTCTTCGCCAACTCTTCGACCTCCGCCGCTTGAGCGACGTTGGTAGGGACGGCCAATACTTCGGCGCCCTTGGCTTTAAAGTCCTTTTCGGTTTGCGCCAACGCATCGGGTTGAACGTCGGCCAAAACAATCTTCATACCCTGAGAGGCGAACTTCTCCGCCATCGCGCGACCAATCCCGCTTGCGCCGCCCGTAACGACGGCAACTTTCCCTTTAAAATCTTTCATGCTTTCACCTTTCGGAAATTCTTAAACTTAAAAAGCCATGCAGTTTGGGACAAATAAAGTCATGTCGCAAGAATTCAAATTCCAGATTTTTCCGAATCGTCCTGCATCCTTGTAGGCAATAATCCTACACAAACGCAAATTTTGAGCCCTTTCTTTGCCGACCGGTATTTTCAACTCATGCATAAAATCAAACCGCCGATAAGAACTGGAACGCGGACGGAATTTTTTCCGACCGGAGTGTTCGGCCTTCGATGGGCAGATCGAGTTGAACGCTTAAGCCTTAGGCTCTCGAAGGCAAAATGAGTAGTAGAAAAGTTCCGTCCGATGTCGAAGTATTCTCACGAAAAAGTTCCTCTACATGTCCAGTGGCTGTTTCCCGATTCCGGAAGTTTGTCGGAGAATCCACTGTATCTCCGCCTCACGGCGAGAACCGTTACCGCGCGTTCGATGGGACGCGGAATTATCTGGCGGCTTCCGATGGAACTCTCCGGCGGTTCACGAGGGTTGTTCGATCAAATCGGGATTCTACCGTTCTTACTACTTCTCTCCCCGTATCTTTTTTTCGTGCGAGCTTCAGTTTTTCCTCCGGGAATGGCAACAACGGCGCTTGCCGCTTTTCGCGGCCTTACCGACATAACTTATATCTTTGGCGTGCTCTTGCTCTACGTCCGCGCGGTCGAGGGTGATGGCGCGGCGCTCCTTCGGATTTTTCTCCGCAATGGAGAACAACAGGCTTGGGGAGAACAACTCTACCTAACAACTCTTACCGAACTCGAACGCGAGCGGGCGCTGTTTGCGGGGTTATGGCAGCGCGGCGTCAAAACCCTCGCCTTCAAATTTCTTTTCCTGCTTGCTGTGATCGGCCCCGTCGGCTGTATCTGGGCGTTCGTGCTTCATTACGTCAATCCGTTTTACCCCATGCGTGCAAGCGATCCCTCGCTCGGAACGGCGGGACGGATTT
>CAZPIK010000051.1:16182-16853 GCA_964586185.1 uncultured Candidatus Sumerlaeota bacterium
GCCTCTCTCTATCTCGCGCTGGCGCTCCGAGCGGTGACATTCCAACCTTATTTGGGTTCCGAACGCCGGCGGTTCAGGTTGCCCAATGCCATGCTCGCGTCCATCCTATTCACTTGCGTTCATATTCCTGGACTTGTCGCTTATTTCTTCTGGACCCTCTTCCGGCTGGAGTGCGGCTTGAAAATCGAGGCCGCCGAGTTCGGCATCTCGGACGTAGCGGGTTGTTTTTTTCTGGTACTCCCCAATTTGCCGCTCGCTTACTTTATAACCCGCAAGCTGCTCGAACGCTATGAAGGCGCCGTAGGCCACGCCATGACGCAACTGATCCAAAATCGCGGCGAAATTTCCGTCAGATAGTGCTGTTTTTAGGGCTAATTCGTCCCAGCATGGATAAATAGTGCCACGCTTCTATGGGGTCCCTGTAGCGGGTTCAAACTGTCCCCCAATTTTCCTTTTATCAAATCTCTTGTAAATTCAATGCTGAAAGGCAAGATGGACGCGCTCATTTCATGAGCTGGCGTACGGGCACGATTCTTGAGAGTCTTTTCTCTCGAACGCGTGTAGGAACGCAATTTTTAGTTAGCTTCCCATACGGGAACCGGAGATTGAAAGGAGATCGCGCAGTTATGGCACACAAACCGTGCAAAACCCCTGATGACGTGATGGCGCTC
>CAZPIK010000052.1:0-16626 GCA_964586185.1 uncultured Candidatus Sumerlaeota bacterium
GGGGTCCGCGACCTGCGCCCTGCCAAGCGCTCATGACGTTGAACAAGGACAAAATGCCCAAGGAAGAAATCTACCCCATGATCCGCGCATGGTATGAGGGAGACAACCATCGCACGCTGCTGAACGAAATCTGGTCCGCGATCCGTTCCATCTCATAAACGCGCAATCATGATCGTCTATTATTTCATTCCTCCCCTGTCGGCCTTCCTCGCTGGCTCATTCCCAACGGCGCTTCTCATGGGCAAAATGAAAGGGGTGGATTTGCGTAAAGTCGGCAGCGGCAACATCGGCGCAACCAACGCGTTCCGCTCGCTCGGAAAGACATGGGGAATCGTCTGCCTGCTCATTGACGCTTTCAAAGGCTGGCTTCCCGCTCTTTATTTTGCCCGCGCTCCATACATTCCCGAATCGCTTTCGGCTTCAACGTGGATGTTGCTCGTCGGTTTTTGCGCGATTGCGGGTCACACCTTTTCCCCCTGGGTCGGCTGGAAGGGCGGCAAGGGAGTCGCGACGAGCCTCGGCGTTTTTCTTGCCGTTGCGCCGATCCCCGTGTTGATTTGCTTCGTCATCGGAATCGCGCTCATCGCCGGAACGGGCTACGTTTCTCTCGCTTCGATCACCGGCGCGACGCTCCTCCCCATCCTCGTCTTCGCTTTTTCATCCGCCGACGCGCGACCTTGGCCGGTGATTATCATGACCGCACTACTCGGCGCGTTTGTGATTTACAAACACAAGCCGAATATTGAACGACTGCTGGCCGGGAATGAAAACAGGCTTTTTCACGGAACCAAGAAATAGAGCCAAAAGCAAAGGACGCAGAGGACGCAAAGGAATAGAATTACGAATTCCGAATTCGCATATGAGAATTGTGTAGGTTATTTGCATTCCTTTGCGTCCTCTGCGTCCTTTGCGTTTAATCCATTCCATGAAACGACTTGGCATAATTCTTTTGGGAGTCTGCGCGCTGGCGCTAATCGCTGGTTTCGCGTCCCTGATCAAATCCGATCCGCCGCCGCACGTTATTTTCATCTCGATGGACACAACCCGCGCGGATTTTTTCGGCTGCTATGGCAACCCGTGGATCAAAACACCGCGCGTGGACGCTCTTGCCAAGGATTCCATTCTTCTGGCCAATTACCATACGGTCGCCCCGACGACTCTTTCCTCGCACTCAACTCTCTTTACGGGTAAATATCCTCATCATCACGGTGTTCCTTCCAACGGATTCATTCTTAACGCGGCCAACGTTACGCTCGCCGAGACTCTGAAATCGGCGAATTTCCAAACGGCCGGAATCATCGGTTCTTTCGCTCTCGATAGTCGTTTTCGCATTGACCAAGGTTTCGATTTTTACAATGAGACGATGACGATGGAGGTCGGCCCCAACAAGGCCGATCAGGAGCAGCGCCACGCAGGAGAAGTCACGGACGCCGCCATCGAGTATTTGGACAAGCGTGAGAATAGTGGACGACTCTTTCTTTTCGTTCATTATTTTGATCCGCACGCTCCCTATCTTCCGCCCGAAGAATTCGCAACGATGTATTCGGCGAATGATCCCGCGATCAAAGCCGCGATGGAAAAGGACGCGGGGCTTGGCCGCGTGATGAGTTCGGGCAAGGCTCCCGATCCATTGCGCGACCATATTCCCTATGTTTACGCGGGCGAGATATCCTATATGGATCGCGAAATTGGACGGCTCTTGGATGAGCTGGATCGCCGGGACATTCTCGAAAACTCGATTCTCGTTCTCACGAGCGATCATGGCGAAACGCTTTGGGAACACCTTCCCGCATTTAACCACGGCCGCAATGTTTATGAAGGCGTTCTGAAAACGTTTGGGCTTATCCGATTGCCGCATCGCCATCTTGCCGGGACGGTGCTCAAACAATGGATCTCGAATATTGAAATCATGCCGACGGTGCTTCAATTGTTGGGACTATCACTTCCGCCCGCGATGGACGGAAAACCCTTGGACTTAAGCGCGGAGGGAATCGCGAAGGATTCCGAGATGACGGGCCGCGTTTTTTGCGAAGCGACTCAACCGATTGATGGGATTCCTATTGATCCGCGATGGGGCAACGCGGTTAAGTCCAACGGCATAATCTCGGACGGATACAAATTCATCCGCACGAACTATCTCAAGACAGAGGAACTTTATGATCTGCCGTCCGATCCGCATGAGACGACGAACTTGCTAACCACACCGACGCAGGCCGTGCTTGAGCGGGCCGATTCAATGCGCAAAGAACTTGAAGCTTGGAATCAAACGGCCAATCCACTCGAAACTGAATTCGAACGAAAGCAATGGGAAGACACGATCGCAAAGTTGAAGAAGATGGGATATCTGTAACTATAATATGCCTTCCCCGAAAAGGCGCGGAAAGCACAAGCACCTGACATTTTATCTTGTGCCTTCTGCGCCTTTTTGCGGCTTGATTTGGACTTTAGTCGGCTCCTAATTTAACGGTTGCTCTCCCTATCCTGCCCATCTTCTTCATCACTGTTTTTGTAATGTTTGAAGGAACGATTCGAGAATGAGTTTTGCGGCTAGATCATCAGAAGGTTTTCCCCTGACTCCCGCCCTTGCTTCACGCAAGGCTTCCTCGGCTTCTGCACTCGTCAGCGTTTCATCCTGAAATCGCCATCGCACACCTGAAATTCCCTCGCGCAGTTTTCGCGCGAAGCGTTTGACCTTTTGTGCCTGATGGGGATCAGCGTTGATTGGCAGCCCGACGACGACGACCCGAACGGCTCGATCTCGAATGACGCTACGAATTTCTTCCATCGCCTGGGTTTCCGAACGAACCTGAATGATCGAAAGCGGCAGCGCCCAATTCTGTCCGGCAGGTTTGATCGCGAGACCGATTCGTTTTTCACCGTGATCGAGCGCAAGAACGCAAAGTTCACGAACATGATCGGCTTGAGGAGAATCGGTCATGAGGGGTTCGCTCCCTCGCGTCGCTGATATAGTTGGAGCGCCGCCGTGCCCCATATCCTGTCCCATCTCGTGGCATCGGCGCCGGGATCGTATCCGCCGATCTTTCGCTCGAACTCGCCGTGGATCACAAAACGAATCCGATGGCGGTTCACAATTTCATCGCGCTGTTCGCTCGTCGTCGCAGTGTTGAAAAAGGCTTTGATTTCCTTTTCCTTTTCTCGCGGCTTAAAGGTCTCCGCCCAATGCCCCATCACGACCCGGTTTCCGGCCATTGGAGGAATCAAAGCGCCGTGCGGAATCGAAGACATAACGACCGAATCGCGCGTCGTATGCTCGTGAAGCCAATTCATGAGATTCAATTGTTCTCGCGAGATAAACGTCGGATAACTTCCCCGACCAATGCGGCGAATTTCGCGTTCCAAATACGCAAACGTCGAAAGCGAAAGAATAATGCCGACCGCAATCGCCAGAAGAGGAAGGCGAATCGTTCCACGCCATTTGAAGACTCCCCATGATTTCAACTCCACAACCACAACGGCGGCCAACATCGCGAGAGGAACGTTGTATCCTTGGATCAATCGCCGTTGCGAGGCCATCGGAAGATAAGGAAGCAGCGCGCCGACAAGAAGCCAAGCACCGAGAAATGGAACCCACGCCTCGCGCCGCTTGATCCCACGCCATAGTCCCAATACCGCGAGCGGAATTAACAGCCCAAATCCCATCGCATACTGCATCGGCGGCAGCGAAAGCATTTCCGGTTCAGCGCACTCGCGCCAGGTGGGGTCGCCCACAAGCGAATACAAAATCCACGCCGAGGGAATTGCTCCGCCCGCGACAACCAGCGCGGATCCGATGAACCATTTTTGCGGATTCCCAATATGGAGCAAATGCGATGCGACTCCCGCGCCGCCTATAACCGACGCGAGCGTTAGGAGTAACCGAGGATGAATCCATGCGAGCAAGAACGATGCGAAGAGTACTCGGATGATGCTTCCGATAAGGAGTCGTTTATTTTCGTGACCCATTTCAACTACATCCGCGAACACGATAAACATCAGCGCCGTCGCGAGCGCGAAATGCGGATAGTTCGCCATGGATTGAAACGCAAAGGCCTCAATCAGCCAAAACTCAATCGGCCTCTGTTCGATGATCGAGCTGGCAGCGGCTCCCGATTGTAGCCAGCCGAATCCACCCGCCGTGAAGATGAAAAGAAACGCACCAATGCGCATCGCGCCGCGCCATTCAAGCGAACGGATGAACCTGTCGGCGGAGAACATGAGCAATCCTGCGCAAAAAATCCGCGCAAGATGGTAGGTCGCGATGATCGAAAGTCCCGTCCACCGCGCGACGTGTCCGAGGAAAAGGTAAAAAATGAAGAGCGGAACCGGTCGGCTCTCTTCAGTCGTGTATCTGTTCGTATAAAGCCACGCGCCCTCGGAGCCTTGACGCATCTTCGCGTAATACGATAGCTGATCCATATTGTTGGAAAGCGTGCCCGAGTAAATCCGCTCGGCATCCGCCGCCTGCCAACCGAGCAAATGCGGAAAACTCGACGCCGCCAGCAGCAACATCGCCATGAATGCCAACGCTACGGGCATCTTGCCATTTTCCTCATGACGATACGGGGAAAGACTCACGAGTGACACTTTGCGGCCACGCCGGGGCGGGAATTTCTGCATTTGAATCGCATCTTGTCCAACCTTTCTTCGCATGAGTTAACCTCAAAACGCAAAGAACGCAAAGGGAAGTAATTGGAGTGACGAGGGGATCAAATCAATTACTCGATATTGAGTCGGAGTCAACATTGTCATTGAAAGTATTATTCCCTTTTGATAGTCGAATAATAAAGGGAGGTATCTAGAAATGAGTTTGAAACGAATTGAAATCCGAAGAACGCGAGGAGCGGCGCTCTGGATGGGAACGGCAACGGTTGCATTGGCGCTATCGGCCGTCGTGCCGATGCGAGCCAAGACGTCCGAAGCCAATAGTGCTTCGACGAAACGGGATGTGGCGAAGATTGCCAGTGAACGGGTGCTTGCTCAAGTAGCCCCCAAAGCAACGCCTCAACCCAAATACGACGCCAAAGTTCAGGAAAGCCGCGTCATCCCCTATACCGGAGAGAGTCTCGCGACATCGTCGTCCGTTGGAGAATTTGAACTGATTGTAGTCGTCAAGAACACGGGAAATCAGCCTTGGTGCCCGAAGGATTTCTTGCTGAACGTTCGATCGGAGAACAATCCGGTTTTCCCCTCACCGGGCACATACTTGGACCTTTGCTCCAAAGTCGAACCGGGGGAAAGCTACGAATTCCGGGAAACCTTCTGCTGGCCGGATGGATTCAAGAGCCTTAAGTTCAAAGTGCAAATGTTTAATGACGATTCTGGTATTCCTTTCGGTGAATTGAAGTCGATTTCGTTCAAGTTGAGACAACGACGCTAGAATTGACGTTGGCTTCGTTCTCTTAGCTAAATAGAAGTTCCTGCGGCTAAAAAAATCCAGAGGGGCTTGAACGTAGAGTTATTCTACCGTTTGAAATGTGGGAGGCAGTGTCTCGAAAGCCGAAGAATCGGCTGGGATGCTGCTTCCCATTTTTTTATACGGAACAGATCAATCACCCACTGATTGGTCTTGCCTTTTGAGCGCGTTTTCGATAGAAGACGGTGTTTGCGCCTTGGGAACATGGCCGAAGGGAGGCTCGACGCCCCTATGGGTGATCCAACCACGAGCTTCCCCCCGTCGCCGCCATTGGCTCGGGAAAAAGGGAGTAGATTCCGCAAGGGCATGAGGAAAAAACGACGATGAACCAGATCGAACTCGCGCTGAAACCAAGAGACAAAGCCTCCAAGAACGGAAATCGCCGTTTGCGCCGGGAAGGGGGATTGCCTGCCGTGATTTACGGTGGCGACGCGAAGCCCCAAGGCGGCACGGTGGACGGCGTTCAATTTCAGAAAATGGCGCACCAAATCCACACTTCGACGATCTTCACTCTTAAGGTCGAGGGGAGCGAAGAACAAAAAGCGATCATCCGCGAGATCCAATATCATCCGGTCACCGAAAGGCCGATGCACATTGATTTTTACCGCATTAGTCTGGATAAGCCGATCATCGTCAACATTCCCGTGCATGGCATCGGCGTTCCGGCGGGCGTTAAGTTGGGCGGCGTTTTGGAACACGTCGTTCGACGCGTTTCGGTCAAGGTGCTGCCATTGCAAGTTCCCGAGTTCATCGAAATTGACATCTCCGGCATCAACATTGGTCACGCGCTGCACGTCTCGGATTTGAAAGCCCCCGATGGGGTCGAAATCCTTACTCCCGGTGGCGAGGCATTGTTCCTTGTTCAAGCTCCGAAGGAAGAGGAAGCCAAGACAGCCGAAGCGGCAGCGGGCGCAGCACAGCCCGAGCTTATCGGCGAGAAAAAGAAGGAAGAGGGCGAGGCCGCCGCAGACGACAAGGGCGCCGCAAAAGCAGCGGACAAAGGCGGCGACAAAGGAAAGGAAAAGAAGGCCGACAAGAAGTAACGGCCGGGAATCGCGCGGAATTTTCGGGTGTCGCCATGAAGGTCATTGTCGGTTTGGGCAACCCCGGAAAAGCGTACGCGCGAACGCCGCACAATTTGGGATTCGAGGTCGTCGAGGAACTTTCGCGGCGACATTCCGCAGAGTTCCGATTCGCCGCGAAGGAACAAGCGGATATCGCGGAATGCCGCTGGGGCGATGAAGCCGTCGTGCTGGCCAAGCCGATGACCTTCATGAATCTTTCGGGGCAGTCGGTGCGGGAAATTCTCCGGAATCGTCCTGCTGAATTAACCGACTTGATGGTTCTCTCGGACGACGTGAATTTGGAGATCGGGCGGATTCGGCTCCGCGCCGAGGGGAGTCACGGAGGACAAAACGGGCTCCGTTCGATCATCGAATGTTTGGGGAGTAACGGATTCCCAAGACTCCGGGTTGGAATCCGACCGAATCACCCGATTGACGATCTCTCCCGTTACGTGCTGAGCATTCCCAAGCCCGATGATGCGAAAGCGCTCCGGGAAATGATTGGAGTCGCGGCAGACGCGACCGAAGTTTGGGCGCGCGAGGGGATTAAGATCGCGGCCAATAAGTTTAACGGCTACGCCGCTTAGTGCGGTAAACCGTAACCCCCTGTTCCGCCGGTTCTTTTGAACCTAAGGCGGGACTACTTTAACCGAAGGAGGGTCCCACGGATCCATGCTTAACTACGAAGCGTGCGTCATCTTAAACGCACAACTGCCCGACGCTCAAACCGAAGCGCTGATTGAGAAACTCAAGAATCAGCTCACTTCGGCAGGAGCGAACGTCAAAGAAATCGCCAAATGGGGCAAGCGCAAGCTGGCCTATGAGATTGAAAAAGCGACGGAAGGATATTACGTCGTTTTTTACTTCGATCTCGCCAAGGCGGGGAATGTCCTTTCGGAATTCCAGCGCGTCTGCAAATACGATGAAAACGTCGTGCGCGAAATGATCGTCAACGTGCCGATGAAAAAGAAAGGGACTGAAGTACGGCAAGTCGTTCCCGCACCCGGTTGGATGTCGGAATTCAGCATGAAGCTGCGTCCGCACATGCCGCGTCGTCGCGATTTCTCGCGCGGACCGCGTCGGGATTGGGAAGATCGCGGACCGCGTCGCGATAGCGGCGAGAACCAGGCTCCTGCCCCAGCGGAAGCTTCCGCTCCGCCAGCCGAAGCCGCAGCCGAACCGCAAGCTTGAGACTGAACCTTTGGATCGTCAAACGCGAGAAAGGACGATAAGGCTATGATCGAACTGAACAAAGTGCTCCTGATGGCGCGGCTGACCCGCGATCCCGAATTAAAATATCTTCCATCCGGGATGGCAGTCTGCACGTTGCGTGTTGCATCTGATCGTTCGTTTGCGGGAAAATCAGGCGATCGACAGAAAGAAACGCTTTTCATTGATGTGACGGCTTGGGGCAAGACGGCCGAGTTTTGCAACGAGTGGATGAAAAAGGGAAGCGCGGTCTTCGTCGAGGGTCGTCTCAAGATGGACACTTGGAAGGACAAAGAAACCGGCAAGGATCGGGAGAAAATCCAGATCGTAGCCGAGCAAGTCCGGTTCGGCGAAACGAAAGCTGAAGCACAGGCGCGCGGTCAGCGTACGGGTGGCAACGAAGGTTCTTCGGGTGGGCCAAGCTACGGCGACTCACCCTCCGACGAACCGCAAGGCGGCGGAACGAACGACGATCTTCCGTTTTAATGGGATTGAAACTCTTAACACGCGGCTGCGAGGCCGCTTTGAAAATAAAATGAGGTAAATACCAATGGGCGATTATCCGAGAGGACGAAGAGACGACTTTGATGACGGCGGCGATATGGAACGCGCCATGGCCGAAGGCGCCGATGATAAAATGGGGCGCCGCGGACCGCGTCGTTTCCATCGCGGCAAGGTCTGCGCATTTTGCGTGGATAAGGCTGTGTACATTGACTACAAGGACTTGGAGAAAATCCGCCGGTTCGTCAGCGACCGTGGCAAGATTCTCCCGCGCCGAATCACCGGCAACTGCGCCATCCACCAACGGATGGTGACGACGGCGATCAAGCGGGCGCGCAGCATTGCGCTCATCCCCAACAAAGCGCGATAAGTTCGCAGCGCGAAATCCAGCGACG
This sequence comes from uncultured Candidatus Sumerlaeota bacterium, assembly GCA_964586185.1. Classification (GTDB taxonomy): domain Bacteria; phylum Sumerlaeota; class Sumerlaeia; order MVZB01; family JAJFLK01; genus CAZPIK01. The sequence continues at coordinate 8,583 of CAZPIK010000052.1, forward strand.
GACGCCGGAAGGACAAGCTCCCTTCCGGCGTTTGTTATTTATGGCAGCAGCGGGAGGAGATATCCCTCCATTGAAAGCGTGAGCGATTTTGGAAACAATGGGTTCTATGAATCTGTTCCGTGATGGAGATTTAACATGATCGCTCGTTCTTTGCTTTTCCTATCCATTCTTTTGCTTCCGGCGTTTTTGAGCGCACAGCCAGTCGAGGATTATTCCAAGCAGGTGAAGATTCACCGCGATTCATGGGGCGTTCCGCATATTGACGGGCCCACCGACGCGGCCGTCGCTTACGGCTTTGCCTATGCGCAGGCTGAGGATTTCTTCTGGCAGATTGAGGACACCGCCATCATGGGACTCGGCCGGTCGGCGGAGTTCAACGGCGAGAACGGCCTCGACAATGATCTCGTCAACCGCGCGTTCGAAATCCCTCGTCGCTCGAAGGAAGACTACGAAAAGTCCGAACCGCAATTTCGTAAAATCGGGGAGGCCTTCGCTGCCGGACTCAATCACTATCTCGAAAAGCATCCCAATACTCCTCGGCGGCTAACCGAGAAATTCGAGCCGTGGCATTTCTCGGCGATGGAGCGCAACAGCCTTCTGACCCATACCTACGGGCGGCTCCATACCGGGCGGGGAGACCTGCGCAAGAATCTTGAGGAATGGCGTAAACATGCCGGCTCGAACGGTTGGGCCATCGCCCCGAGCCGCACCGCATCCGGCAACGCGATGCTTTTCATCAATCCGCATCAGCCTTATTACGGCTACGGCCAGTTCGGCGAAGCGCACCTGCGCAGCGGCGAGGGACTCAACGTCTCCGGCTGTTTCCTCTTTGGCTCGCCCCTTATTATCATTGGACGAAATGAATACCTCGGCTGGGCGAATACCACGAACGATCCGGGTATGGCGAGCGCGTGGGTCGAGACCTTCGACGATTCCCAGAATCCGCTCAATTACAAATACGACGGCGCCTACCGAACAGCGACCGAATGGACTGAAATCGTGAAGATAAAAAAGGGCAATAACATCGAAGAGCGGACCTACACGTTTCGCAAAACGCACCACGGTCCGATCATCGCCAAACGGGACGACACGCATTACATATCGGGGCGCGTGGCCAACCTCTTCGAAGGCAACCGAATGCGGCAATTGTTTGCGATGGCGAAATCGAAAAATCTGGACGACTTCAAGCGCGCGCACAAAGACAGCGATTTTCCCCTCTTCAATATGACCTACGCCGACCGAGAGGGAAATATCTTCTATCTTTACGGAGCAGCCGTGCCGACGCGCGATCCGAGCTTTGATTGGAATCAGCCTGTTGATGGAAGCGATCCGCGAACCGAGTGGGGACCGATTCACCGCATGGAGGACCTGCCGCAGGTCGAAAATCCGCCGTCGGGGTTCGTGCAGAATTGCAACTCGACACCGTTTACGACCACTGACGTCGGCAGCCCATCATGGCAGGATTATCCACCCTACATGGTCGAGGAAAAGCACGACGACAAACGGCGCGCGCGCGTCTCGCGGATGATCCTGCGCGAGCAGCGCGGCCTGACCTACGAGAAACTTCAGGAGCTCGCGTTTGACACGACAATGTATTGGCCGCTGGCGGAGTTGCCCAACTACAGGCGTCGCTTTGAGGTAATTAAAAAGGAAAATCCAGAACTTGCTCAAAAGGCCGCCCCTTATCTCGAACACTTGCTCAACTGGGATTGCGTCAACACCGCCGATTGCACGCAATCGGTACTCTGCGCCGATTGGTATTTTTTGATGTACGAAGGGATGTATCCCGCCGAGGAATTAAAACGCGAATATATGCTTTCGTGGGAAAAGCGGTTCGAAGCGCTCATCGAAGCCGCCACCGCACTCGAAAAAAAATTCGGCACTTGGAAACCGAAGTGGGGCGACGTTCACCGTCATCAACGTCATGAAAACGTCTCAGACTTCTTGAAGCTTCCATTCAGCGACAAGAAGGAAAGCGTTCCTTCCGTCGGCGTCAATGGCCCGCTGGGCGTCGTCTTTACCGTTTATTACATGCCGCCGTTCATCGGCCGCACTAAACGCTATGCCCTGGTCGGTTCATCTTTCATGGGAGTTTATGAATTCGGCAAGGATAAGGTGAAATCCAAAACGCTGCTTCAATACGGTCAAAACGGCCATGCCGATTCGCCCCATTTCTTCGATCAGGCCGAACTGTTCTCCGAAAAGATGTTCAAGGACGCGTGGTTCGATTGGGAGGATGTGGTCGCCCATACGGTCAAGGCCTACCACCCCGGTGAAGAATAAGAATCGAAAGATTTTTAGGCGCCGGCTTTGTGCCTCTGAAGTGTCTGGTGGGGATGTTCCCCGAAGAGCCGAGAGTACGCTGCGGCAAATCGCCCGAGGTGCAATATTCCGTGGCTGACGGCGATAGTGGCTACGGTTTCACCGCTTCGCTGAGTATTACAAAACGCGCGGCGAATGGCATTGAGACGTATGGATTGAAGGTAAGCGCGAGGGCTAAGATCGAAGGTCGCGCGAAAAGAGTATTCCAACTCCCGGCGACTGGTATGCAGTGCCCTACATACATCGGGTATTTGAACCGATTCGGCGAGGTGGGCGTGAAGCCAGTCCGCCGCGCGTCGCGCCAATCGGTAACGATTGCGCAAGGAATCAGAATACTTGGATTCAGGAAATAATGATTCCCACGCCGACGTGCCGACGTCGGTGATAATCGCGCGCGCTAATTCCGCCCCCGCGTAAGTTCGATTGAAATCGGCTCCCGCAGATTCGATCTGCGCTTTGGATTCCAATAATTCTCGCCTGACGTAAGCCCACTTCTCGTGTGTAAGCTGCCAACCCGTAAAATGGTCAAGGTGGGAACCCTCAAGTCCAGCGAGTGATTGGCAAAGTCGCCAGAGTTCGGGTGGAAGCGCAAGCGTGATCCATGAGAATCCGGTCGAAATTCGGCCATCCAGTTCTTCATTGGGCGGCAAGCAGAGAAGCGCACCGGGAGTGCCTTCGTGTCCTCCATTCCAGTGCGACTCTCCACCCTCGACCATGCAAAACGAAGTCCAACCCATCGGAAGCGAACCCTTGACCCGTGCCGAAACCTCGGCGCGGCCAAAGTCCACCCCCCATCGTTGAGTTTGAAGCTGCTCGACAACCGCAGGTGTAGTGCATTTACCGAGAAAATCAATGGATAGGCTCAACCCCGTGACGGCATCGCCAAAGTCCTCGGGAACCGCCATTTCCCTCCGTACATGCCGAACATCGTGAATTGCGTTCTGGGCGAGGCTCATAGCCCCGATATTGTGCGCAAAACGGATAGACATACCACGAGTTTCTGTTATCGTGGACTGCCATTTTATTGGCGCGAAAGAGCAACTCCGCAGAAAGGATCGTGTGCATGCGATTCGCCCGTTTTTACTCAGTTTTTTCGATTTTCAGTTTTGTTGCAGCAGCATCATTTATTACGTCAGCGCAAGCTGCTGATCGCAAGCCCAACATCGTTCACATTGTGTCTGACGACATGGGGTGGAAGGACGTTGGCTTCAACGGCGCTACGGACATTAAAACGCCAAACTTAGACGCTTTGGCGGCGGGCGGGGCGAAGTTCACGCAATTTTATGTGCAGACGATGTGCACACCGACACGCGCCGCTTTGATGACCGGACGTTATCCATTTCGCTACGGCCTGCAAACAATCGTCATTCCTGGACCCGCCAATTACGGACTCGATACCAGCGAATTTCTCCTGCCTCAATGCCTGAAAGACGCCGGATATCAAACGGCCATTATCGGTAAGTGGCACCTCGGCCACGCCGACACTAAATATTGGCCTAAACAACGCGGCTTTGATTATCAGTATGGCGCGATGATCGGTGAATTGGATTATTACACGCATAGCGACGCGGGTGTACTCGATTGGTTCCGCAACAATAAACCCGTGAAGGAAAAAGGATATACGACACAATTGATTGGTAGTGATGCGGTGAAATACATCAACGAGCAAAAACCGGATAAACCGTTCTATCTCTATCTCACCTTTAACGCGCCTCATACGCCGTATCAAGCGCCGAAGGAATATGTTGAACGCTACAAAAACATTGAAGACCCCACACGTCGCACCTACGCGGGCATGGTCTCTTGCCTTGACGACGAAATCGGTCGCGTGGTCGCCGCTCTCGATAAGAAAGGTCTGCGTGAAAATACGCTCATCCTTTTTCACAGCGACAACGGCGGCACGCAAAATGCCATGTTCGCGGGACAAATGGCTGACCTTTCAAAGACTAAAATCCCCTGCGATAACGGTCCCTATCGGGGAGGCAAGGGCGAACTCTTTGAAGGCGGCAATCGTGTGGCGGCCTGCGCCAATTGGCCCGGCCACATTAAGCCGCAAACGGTGGAGGGCATCATCCATGCGGTGGACATCTATCCCACATTGGCCGCGCTGGCGGGGGCTTCGACCGCCAAATGCAAGCCGCTCGATGGAGTAAATGTCTGGGATACGATCGCCGAAGGAAAGCCTTCACCGCGCTCCGAAGTTGTCTATAACGTGGAACCGTTCCGCGGCGCGGTTCGTCAGGGTGATTGGAAGCTCATTTGGCGTTCGATGATTCCCACGAGCGTGGATCTTTACAATCTCGCCGAAGATCCCTACGAGAAGAACAACGTCGCGGCTGCGCATCCGGATAAAGTTTCCGCGATGCAGGAGCGCCTCAACGCACTTGGCAAGGAAGCAGCTAAACCACAGTCGTTGGTTTGGATTGCTGGCACGGCCTTGGCCCACGGTAAACCACTCATGGCGTCCGAAGACGGCAAAGGTTCTGCTTTGGCCGAAAACCATGGAGTTTCAATTACCGATGAAGGTTTTGGTGAACTCGAAAGGGTGCCCGACCACCAATAAATTCCAACAGAAATCAGTCCCAGCGCCATTGCCGGAGAGAAGGGACTGGCACGGGAGCAGGAACACATGCCTCAACTCAGAACCCTCACCATACATTTCAACGACCAAACCAAAATTACGGCTAACTTCCCAAACCAGGGAGGAACAGGCGTCTCTCAAGCTTCCGACGTCAAAAAGGCGATGGAATCCGAATCGCTCGCGCTTGAGGTGGACGGTTCGTTGATCGTCATTCCCATACGCAACGTCAAATACATTCAAGTCACTCCGGCTCCGGAATCTCTTCCGCAAGGGGTGATTCGCAATGCTCAAATCACAAGCTGAATCCGATCTTCAGAAAGAGTCACTTCGCATGTTTTTCAAACGCATCAACATGTCCTTGGTCGTTCTGCTTTTCCTTGTTGCCGCTTTGGGATCGGCGCTCGAACTGAAAACGCCCATAGATGACGTGTGGCCGCGAGTTTTTGAAAAAGGGGGTCAGCGAGTTGTTTTGCACCAGCCACAAATTGATAGTTGGTTGGATTACAAACGCGTTGAAGCCCGCTGCGCGCTTGCGGTGACGCGCGCGGAAAATGAAAAACCCATATTTGGCGTATTCACCCTCAAAGCCAATACGCTGCTCGATCACGACTCGCGGGTCGTTGTGTTGACAGAACCGGAGACGACCATCCGTTTTCCGAACGTGGATGAAACCCACGCCGCCGAACTCGAAACCCTTGCCCGTCAAATCCTTCCCAATCGTAAATCAATTACCGTCTCCCTGGATCGGATGATGGCCTTTCTTGATCCGGAAAGCGCGCAACAGCGGGCCGTGCAGATCAATTTGGATCCCCCGCCCATCTATTATAGTGATAAGCCCGCGATACTCGTCGTCTTTATCGGACCGCCGGAATTCCAGCCCGTAAAAGGCACCGGACTCATGGCTGCGGTCAACACAAACTGGGACCTCTTCCTTGAATCCAGCAATGGACAGTATTTCCTATTGAACGGAGATTCTTGGCTGACGGCTTCCGATCCCTTAAAAGGACCGTGGAGTTCCGCAACCCTCGCTCCTTCCGATATCGTCAAATTACCGGATGACGAAAATTGGAAGGCCGTGAAGAAAGTTGTAACCAGCGCGACGACGAAACACTCGCCACAGGTAATTGTAAGTCAATTGCCAGCCGAATTGATTGTGACCGAGGGAAAGCCCAAATATACGCCAATTACCGGAACGAAATTGATGAAGGTGAGCAATACGGAGAGCCAACTCTTTCTGCTCCCGACGGAAAACAACCATTATTTCCTAACGGCCGGACGATGGTTCCGCGCGCCGTCGCTCCAAGGGCCTTGGACTGCCGCAAGCCAAGACCTTCCCGATGAATTCTTAAAATTACCTGAAGATGCGGACTATGCATCCATTCGCGCCTGCGTTCCGGGCACGCAGGACGCTCAAGATGCAATTTTGCTGGCTTCGGTTCCGGAAACGGCGAAGGTAAAGAAGGAAACCACGATCAAAGTCGAATACGACAAGGAGCCTTTGTTTGAGCCGATTGAAGGAACTTCGGTCCAATATGCGGTGAACACTTCCTATCAAGTGTTCCTCGTAGAAAAGAATTATTACTGCTGCCATCAAGGTGTGTGGTTTATGTCCACTGCGGCAACGGGTCCTTGGATCGTGGGCGATGAAATACCCGACGCGATTTATACCATTCCCGCTACTCATCCCACGCACAATGTGACTTATGTTTACGTTTACGATGACGATGATTACACAGTTACAGTCGGTTATACTTCCGGATATCGCGGAGAATATGTGTCTGCCGCCGGTCTTCTTGTTTTCGGAGCCGGGGTGGCATTCGCGCTGAACAACCATGCCGACGACTGGCGCTATGTCAGTCATTATCATTATGGTCCACATTGGTATTCCTATGGAACCTGCGCAATCTATGATGTGCATCATGGCGGCTTTTATCGCGGGGCGCATGTTTATGGGCCGTATGGCGGCGCGGGACGTAGCGGTTATTACAACGCAACGACGGGAATTTGGGGACGCGGCGCATACGTTTACGGTCCGGAGGGGGGCGCATGGGCACGCCAAGCCTATCATCCCCGCAGCGATACTTACGTTGCTCGCGCCGGTGGATCGAGCGTTTATGGCTCTTGGGGAAGAACGTACGTCGAACGCGGCGACGAGTGGATTCGAGGGGGCAGCGTTTCGGGCGATGAAGCCAAGCTCGGCTGGGCAAAAACTTCCGAGGGCGGGGAGGCCGTTCGCATCAAGGGCGATGACCGCAAAGCCACGGTTGCTCGCGATGACGAAGGCAATGTTTACGTCGGAGCCGATGGGAACATTTATCGCAAGGAAGAAGACGGCGGCTGGTCAAAACGAGATGGCGACGAATGGGCTTCAGTAAGCCGAAATGAAGATACTCCTAAACGTCCGAATCAAACGCGCCCCGGCCAACCTTCGACACTCCCCGCCTATCAAACCGGGCAGAAACCGGGTGCATCGGAACAGCCATCAACCCTTCCGGCTGAACGTTCCGCGCCCGGAAGCCAGCCGACTACAATGGATCGCACCACGCAGCGCAACAAGGATGTGAGTTGGTCCTCGCGCCAATCTTCGAACTCTGATGTGCAGACGCAATTGGAACGTCATTCCGATGCGCGCAGCCGCGGCCAAAGCAATGTCAGCCGATCGAGTCGCTCGAGCAGCGCATCGCGTTCCAGCAGCGCGAATCGTAGTTCAGGCCGTAGCGCAAGCCGCGGCGGAAGTCGTGGTGGACGTCGCTAGTCGTATTAAGACACGCAATGAAACTGAGTCAACGATAAATGAGAGGATGAGCACATATGGTAGGAAGCTTTTATATGTCGAGCGCAAAGAACATGACGGGGGCCAAGAAATGGCTCTGCGCAACTTCGGTGTTGTGCGCATTAACAATCGGAACCGCTTTCGGAGAGACTTCTGCCGATCCGCTCTCCCCACCTTCGGTGGCATTCAGGTTGGATTCGCCGTCACTTAATGAAACCATGACGAGTTCCATAGAACAGGGTGTCCTTCGTGTCGCACAAGGCGAACCTGCCTTTGCGGGCGACGGCAAATCGCTTGAAGTCCAAGCCGCCAATACAGCTTCTCCAGCCGAGTTTGGACAAGATGTTAAAAACTTTCATCAAGATGTT
>CAZPIK010000053.1:0-16474 GCA_964586185.1 uncultured Candidatus Sumerlaeota bacterium
TGCCTCACTCTTCTGGATATTGATTGCTTCAAGAAATTCAACGACGATCACGGCCATGATATTGGCGATCTTGCGCTGAAGCATGTGGCGGCGCTGCTTCAAATCAATACTCGAGCGACTGACATCGCCGCGCGCTGGGGCGGCGAGGAATTCATCGTGGTTTTTCCGCGAACCGAACTCCGTCAAGCGCAGCATGTCGCTGAGCATCTTCGAAGGGAAATCGAATCGCACCCCGTCATTGTGGACGGTTCGAGTCTCGTTATCACGGTAAGTCAGGGAATTGCCAAACGGCGCGCGGGCGAAAGCTTCGACGCGTGGCTCAAGCGCGCCGACCGCAAACTCTACGAGGCCAAACACGCTGGACGAAACTGCGTTATCGCCGATGACTCCGAATCCGAAGGGGCCTTCGATCAATTCGGCGACACCGGTCAGTTGGAATTTAAGAATCGTTAAATAACCTGCGCGCGCTTCCCTAGGTGTGCCTTGACTTCTCAAATGCGCTGAATTTGAATCCGACCAAATGGCGTGAGAAACATGAATTTCTTCTGAATCTCGATCGCCGCTTCACTGTTATCGGGATCCGCTCCGTAAAGATAATTATTTCTGCGGAGCATGTTGGGAAGGAGGCCAAGGGACTTGGATGGAACGGATATGAATATCGCGTTGCGGGAAGGCAATTTCGATACCCGCCTGTGCAAGCCCTTCATGTATCGAAGAATTAAGGGCGTGAACCGCCTCCAAATAGGTTTGCCGTTTGAGTAGGAAAACGTAAAGCATGAAATTCAGGGCGTTGTCCCCAAAGCCCATGAAAATGGCCTTGGGTTCCGGTTGCTGTAGCACGTAGGAATTTTTGCGCGCGATCTCAAGCAAAATTTTCTGAGCTTGGTTCGTGTCCGAGCCATAGGCGATCCCAATCGGTATCGGCACTCGCGTGATGGACGAACTTAGCGTCCAATTTACGACTTGGCCGGTGATGAGGTCCTTATTCGGCACGATCATTTCCAGGTTGTCGAAATCGAGGATGGTCGTGGCGCGCATCTTAATCCGGGAAACAGTTCCGCTAACGCCGCCCACCGTGACGATGTCGCCGACGCGAACCGGGCGCTCGAAAAGAATGATGAGGCCTGAAACAAAATTGGCGAAAATCTCCTGAAGGCCAAACCCCAAACCGACCGTGATGGCGGCGGCCAGCCATTGCACATCCGACCAGCCAATTCCGATTCGTTCGAATGCGGCGAAGATGCCAATGATGGAAAGCACGTATGCCGAAAGCGCCCGAAACGCATACCGGACACCCGGGTCAACGGCGAAGCGCTGTAGAACTGCAATCTCCAATAGCCCCGGCAAATTGGTGGTAGCAATGATGGTCAGCACAATAAAGACAATGGAAAGAAGAAGATCGCCGAGCGTTATAGGGGCCAGCTTTTCCTCCGTTAAGGCCTGAGCCGCAGTGCTTTGGACGGCGGAAGGAAGGGGCGACTGCGCAACGGTGGTCTGCCAAAGTTCGACGCGATTGAGAATGGTGAGCGCGGGAAAGACATCCGCCCAAACAACGATCATTCCTATGATAATTCCGACGAAACAGGAGGCGCGAAGAAGGTTACGCGTTTGCTTACTTATAACCGTGAGATCCATTTCCGCGCCTGGTAACGTCGCCGTCCCCGCATCTTCGAGGGTATTCCCCTCAGCCTTCGTCACTGCAATGCGCTTGCGATATTGCTCAATCGCCAACCTTCCGCGAATCAGCAGGAGCCAGCGTGAAGCCATCGCGTAGGCGATTAAGACACAGATCAGGAGCCAAGCAGTGGCGATCAAACGACTCGAAAGGGTCGCGGCCGTATAGTAGTACCCAAGTCCCGTTGCAAGGAAAAGCGCCGTGGGCACACTAAGCGCCAACATATAAGCGACGCGCTGAACCCACTCGGGACGACCTGCTGTTTGACGCTTATAGAAGTCGTCTGGAATTCCTCCGTGTCGCTTCAAAAGGAGGTGCGAATAAATCGCCACCGTCACCATTCCCGCCATAAACGCAATTCGGCCCAGCGGATCGTTCCAAGCATTGGCTTCCTTTCCTTCAAGGAGTCTGACGCCGCAGGAAAGAGGGATGCCTACAGCCGTGAGCCAAGTGAGGTGGCGTCGAACGACTTTGAGGGCCGTTACGGACCAGCCAAAATGCGATTCACCAAGCCCAAAGGGTCGACACGTCTGCCGCACAAACTCGACTGCCGCAAAGAGAAACGCAGCCGAAACCATGACCGCGCCGATTACCGAGCCAAGTTCGCCAGTATCTGCCGTGATGAAACGCCAGCCGTAAAAGGCGAGCATCGTCGGCCAAGCGCCCGCGATCAGAGCCGTCAAGACGAAAGCTCTCCATGTTTGCGCCATTGTTTCGCCTCGGCGTTTGGCAAGCGCCTCACCGATCTGCGTTATACGAGCGCGCAGAACTTGACCGCGTGATATCCAAATCAATAAGAACACCAATACGGCGAGATGAAGAAGGGGGTTTTCCAACAGATCAACACGGATGCCGTCCGCCACGGTACTCCACTGCGAAGCATCCGCAACCCACAAAAATGAGTCTATGGATTTTCGAAAATCAGAGGGACGGAAGGTTGGCGCGCTTCGAATCCAGAGTATGTTTTCTTCAATGTAAGCGACGAATGCCTGAACCTGTCGGGTCAATTCACGATTCTGCGCGTCGAGTTTGACCAGCGTTTCGGAGAGCGTGCGATAATCGGCGATTAGGCCGTCAAGAAGCTTTTGGCGCGTCTGAAGCAACTCGCGCAGCTCTTTTTCGATTTCTCCGCGTTGTTCGGTTTGGATCGAACCGGATTTAGACTTGAGCACCGATTTGATCTCCCCCTCAACATCGGGGATCGCGTTTCGTGATTCCTCCAATTCGATAATTCGGAGTTCCACTTCGCCAATTTCCTCCTGTCGGGCGGAACTCCAGCGCTCCAACAATCGAATTCGGGGAAGTTTTGCTCTTTGACTGCGAAACTGGAGTCCCACAGCTTCGCCCAAACCCGCAACCTTAACGCGATCCTTCATCTTCTTAAAATCGTCCTGTAGAGCAGTAAGCCGCGCATTCGTATCAACAAGTTTCCGGCGCCCGGCGTCTATGCGCGAAGCCACACCGGGTTTTTCATCCGCCCCAGGTGCGCTACGTTCGCTGGCGAGTTTTGCGTTTTCGTCCGCCATTCGCTGAAAATACTCACGCAGCGAGGGATGGGCGCCAAGCGCGGCGCGACGGGATTCGAAGGCCCGCCTCATGTCGTTCTCGGCTTCCTTTTGGCGACTCGCAGCGACGATTTCCCGCCAGTCCTGAACGAGCTTTTCGGCCTGCGAAACGCTACGCGCCGCTACGTCGCGGCGTGTGGAAAGCAATTCGTTTCGCGCCTCGTAACTTGCAGACTCTTTTTCGTAGGCGGATATTTCGGCTTCAGCTGCAAGCTTGACAGCTTGAGCGCTAAGGCGGCGCGCAAGAACCACCTCCGTCGATTCCCCCTCGGACGGAGCGGCATTCATTTCCCTCACGGCTTCTTCGATGCTGGACTTTGCTGCAGCAGTCAACCTGGGGATTTCTTGTCGTCGTTCGGATCGGCGGCGCGGCTCGGCATCAAGTTCAGCTAGCGAATTTTGAGCTGCGGTCAAATCGGCTTCGGCTTTTGCGAGATTTTGCTCAAGCGACGATAGAGGTGCATTTTTGTCAGCTTGCGTGCGAACTTCAACCGGGGCTTGGGCGAGTGCTTTCTTACATTCTTCGAGAAGTTTAGGCGCTTCCTGCGCCTCCTGTTCGCTTGCGGCGGCTGTGGTGGTCCATTGCGCAGCGGCCGTAAGCCGATCTAGCGCTCGCTGATAGTACCCGATAATTCTCTCTTTTGTCGCGTCATCGAAATCTTTCGAGTCTTTTATAGTGCTAAGTCGCGTTTGGATTGCATCCGCGTTCAATTCCTCGGCCGCAGACGGCGGCGTGCCGTTTGCCGCCATTTTGGCGGGGGTGCTTTTTTTACCCTGAGATGGCAAGGACAATGGAAAAGCGAAGATAAAGAATAGCGCAAAAACAACGAATAAATGGTTCGAGACAAAGCAAAGGAATTGCGGGAGGAAACGACGCATAGCAGTGTATTTGGAAGAAATTCGAAGCGACCCGATGACAAACTTGGGACGATATCGTTCGACTACTATACGCGCTGAGAGTGAAGTTTGCCAAGCAGCAATGCTCAGGTTCATGAATGTTAGGTGGACATTGCGCTTATCAAGCTCATTAAGCTCGCCACAATCTCTAAAATCCCTTCTTGTCTTCCCGCTCTGTGCGAGACCAACTCACCCCTCAAACATCATTGGTTCAAGCTATTTAGATCATAGGGAGATACTTTCTAAGCCAGCTCCACCTTGACATCTTCCACTTACCGCGATTGAATTCGTCGCGTCGGAATCATTGCGAAGGAGCGGCACATGAATCGGATCGTCACGACTTGGATTTGCTTAGCTATGTTGAGCTTTGCTTCGGTTTCGCGCGGGCAGGGTGTCGAAGGAACGCTCCTCGATCTCGCCCGAATTCAGGACGGCGTCAAGAGCAAGCGGATTAGTAGTTACGACACATCGGGCGGCAACAACGATCGCTTCGAGAATATTCCCGACGGCGAACGGCGCAATTTATTCGAGGTCAAGGGCGCGGGGATCATCAATCACATCTGGATTACGATCGCTCCGCCGCCGCCCGATCTCTGCCGACACGATATCATCATTCGTATGTATTGGGACGGCCATGAGGATCCGTGCGTCGAGTCCCCTATCGGCGATTTCTTCGGTCAGGGCTGGAACGAGAGCTATCCGTTTTCCGTCCTACCATTGGCGGCGGGACCGCGCGAGGGGCGGGCGATGGTCAGCTACTTCGCGATGCCTTTCTCGAACGGCGCGAGAATTGAAGTGCAAAACGATAGTGGTCGGAAGATTGACGCTTTCTACTATTACGTGGATTACGTCGAAATGAAAAAACTCCCGAAGGATATGGGGCGATTCCACGCGTGGTACAACCACGAACTGACGGAGGCCACTCCCGAAGGCGAAAACGAATGGAGTCTTCTCGGCGAGCAGGCCAAGAACACGACGGGCGATGGCAATTACCTCTTCGCTGATATCGAGGGCAAGGGGCATTATGTCGGGGTCAATTACTTTGTCCATTCACCCGGTCCGATGTGGTACGGCGAAGGCGACGACATGTTTTTCATTGATGGCGAGAAGTGGCCGAGCACTTTGCACGGAACCGGAACCGAGGATTATTTCAATACCTCATGGTCGCCCAATACACTCTATGTGCATCCGTTTTTTGGTTACGCCAAGGTCAACACGGGGTCGGGCTGGCTCGGAAAAACGCACGTATACCGGTTCCACGTTACCGACCCGATTTATTTTAACAAGTCGCTGCGGGCGACGATTGAGCACGGTCACGCCAATAACCTGACTTTGGATATCTCGACCGTTGCTTATTGGTATCAGACCGAACCGCACAAGAAATTCCCCGCGCTTCCAACGCGCGAGGAACGAAAGGTGAGGCCGGATATCGGCGCATCGGAAATGCATCGTTGGCGGAACGAGTGGCGCAAAAATATGGGGAACGATCCCAAGCTTTGGGGGAATGAGAAGCAACCGGCGACCAAGTGATAAGGATGAATTCCTAAGAACATAGGCCCCATAAATCCCATATGTCCCATAGGCTCCATCTAAAACTCAGGGAGAAAGAATCATGAACGGCAAAATGATCGAATTCAAAAGCAACGGCGGGATGTGCCCGGCCTATTTATCCATTCCGAAATCTGGGAGCGGTCCCGGCGTTATCGTTATACAGGAGTGGTGGGGCTTGGTGGATCACATCAAGAGCGTCGCCGACCGATTCGCCGAGGCGGGGTTCGTCGCGCTCGCGCCGGACATGTATCACGGGAAGTCCGCAAAAAGCCCCGACGACGCGGGCAAACTTATGATGGCCATCAAAATTGACCAAGTTGAAAAAGACCTTCGCGGCGCAATTGACCATCTTCTTTCACTCAAGGAAACGACGAGCAAAAAAGTTGGAACAGTTGGATTTTGCATGGGCGGTCAGCTTTCGCTTTACGCCGCGTGCGCAAACCCGAAAGTCGGCGCGTGCGTGAACTACTACGGCGTCCACCCGAACGTGAAACCCGCTTATGATCATCTTGAGGCGCCCGTGCTTGGGTTTTTCGCTTTGCGCGACGGACACGTCACACCCGAAGTGGCCAAGAATTTGGAGCAGGAATTAAAGTCGCGTGGCAAGCAGGTCGAGATTCACATTTACGACGCCGACCATGCGTTCTTCAATGACACTCGGCCTGAGGTTTACAATGCCGCGCACGCTCAAGACTCGTGGAAGCGAATGACGGCATTCTTTACGAAGAATTTGTCGTAGAGCTGCATCGGTTCGTCACGCGTTCGTACATAAGGGTCATTTGTTCGACCATCGTTTCGACGCGGAAATGAGTCTCGTATCTTTTTCGAGCCGAATCACCCCACGCTCGGCGAGCGGATTCGTCGGAAAGCGCGCGTCCGAGCGCCGCAGCCAGCGCAACAGGATCGCGTGCCGGAACCAGTAAGCCTTCTTGCTCATGGCGGACAACTTCCGAATTTCCTCCGACGTCGGTCGCGATAGACGGCAATCCCGCGCGAAGGGCTTCGATCAGCGCGTGCGGCATCCCTTCCCAGTGCGAAGGAAGCACGGCCAGATCCGCCGCGGGATAAACCGCTGCCGCCGCTTCGTGAACAAACCCAAGCCAACGAAAACGTTCCGCCACGCTTTTCGATTTTGCCCGCAATTGCAATGCGCCATCCGAATCATCGCGACCCGCGCAGAGGCAGACCAGCTTCGGCCACTTGGATTGCAGATGCGCGACAGCCTCGATTAAATCTTCGTAACCTTTGGCCGCACGAAGATTCGCAAGAACCGCCAGGACAGGTCCCTCATCTTCGGCGATCTTCCATTTCGTGCGCGCCTTTTTTTGCGATTCCAGATCGGTGGGCGGCAGATCAGGAATCCCCGTCGGAATCACCGTGATCTTATTTTCGGGCGCGCGGACTCGATCCACATACGCTTTCTTCGCAGCTTCCGACGTGCTCATCCATGCCGTTACGCCGTCCATCGTCAATCGGTCGAGAAACGTATGGACGAAGCCGCGCTGGGGATTGATCGAGACAATGGAAGAAACCACGGGAATGCCAAGCGCGCGGGCGGGCCATCGCGCCAAGAGTTCCGCGCGCAGGCCATAACATTGGACGACATCATACTTCTGACGCATGAGAAATCGCCGCATTCGGCGCAGCAACATCGGATTCCAAACTTCGGGCAATGCCCAATTCGTTCCTTCGGTTCCCGCTTGTTCGGCGAGTCGAGCGAGCGGGCCCCTTCCTGTGAGCGCGAGCAAATAAGGGGTTAAACGCGCCGGATCGCGATGGCGAATGAGATTGAGCATCAGTTGCTCCGCCCCGCCGATGTTCGAAGAGGAAGCGATTTGGAGAAGTCGGATCGGCCCGGAAGGGGGCATTTCATTTCCCCTGTTCAAGATCGCGACGCCAGTTGAAAGAGTTATCGAGCCACGTCCGTTGGATGGGAGAAAGTTGCGGTTGCGATGAAAGAATTTCCGCCGCGCGTTCGTACTGTTTCTTCGCTTCGTCCTTTCGTCCCTGCAAATGCAGAGCGCGACCCATCATGAGAAACGACCATGGGTTCTGAAGCGCGATGCCGTGCGCCAACTCCCGGAACGTAAGCAGATTCGCAACGCTCTTATCCTCCGGTGTCAGCGCCTGCGCGGCGAGGTAACCCTTGGCTGCGCCTTCCATGTCGAGATTGCGATAGGCGGCGTGCCCCTCGATGATTTTCGGCATGGCTTGCTCATAGCGATCAAGCGCGGCGAGCAGCACGTCCGACGCCGAACCGGGAACGAAAAACTCGCGCGGCGAATTGCGAATCGCAACGAGCGACGCGAGGTTGTCGAGAATCGGTCGGTCGCCGTAACCGTATTTGGGCGATTCGAATTCGATATACGGAAAATTCTCGGTGTTGTAGCGGTCGCCCTTCAAATAGGCTTCGAGCGGCCTTCCGCCGACGATCCACGTCGAAAGAATTTTCATTGTGTCGCCGAGTTGCAGTTCGTCCAGATCGGCCTTCACATCGGATTCGGCAAGTCGCTCGACGATGCGGCGCGGATCGAGTTCCATCTTGTCTCGCCATCCGACGAGCAGGATGTAATGGGTCGGCTCGTTTGTCATGTAGAAGACGGCCATTTCGGGAAAAACCAGATGAAGGGTGCGCAGAGCGAGCTTGAAAATATCGAGCGAGAGTCCGCCGAGCGGCATCCAAACGACGACCACGCCGCCCGGATTCAGCCGCTCGCGGCAATATTCGAAATACTCGACATCATACAAATTGGCGTTCGATTTGTAGCGCAAATCGGTGCAGTCGGTCGCAATGATGTCGTAGTTCTGATCGGTGTGACCGAGATACCCGCGCGCATCGTCCATGATGATTTTGTAACGCGGATCGTTTTGCGCAAGGAATCCGTGATTCGCATCGGTTAGATAAGGCGCGGCACGCGGGACCTGAGGACAAATCTCCGCGCAGTGAACTTTTTCAAGTCGGTCGTGGAGCAGATACGAATAGGACGCGCCGCCGCTGCCGAATCCGACCGTGAGCGCGGCGCGAGGATTCTCGACCAGCAGCATCGGAAGATGCGCGAGCGATTTCTGATCGGTCTGGAGCATCGGATCGGTTCCCGCAACTCCGACGCCGTCAATCACAATGGTGCGATAGCCGAACGTGTTTTGGCTGACGGTCACGGTCGCCATCGGGCCTTCGTCGTGATAAACGGCAATCTCACCGGGATTAAGCCGCTCGATGCCGCGACTCCAGGGAATGACGCCGATCTGAAGCAACGCGACAATCACAACTCCCACCGCTATAGACGCCGCACGACCGCGACTTTCCGAAAAGCGCACGGCAAGAAAAAGTCCGAGCGCCATTTCGGAGAGGGCTATAAAGGTCAGCCCTTTTGCCAAGCCGAGCAACGGAATCAGGATGAAACAGGCGGCGAGTGGACCGACGATGCAGCCCGCCGTGTTGAGCGCGTAGAGTCGCCCGACCTCGCCCGCGACGTTGGTGGCGCGCGCAATGGCTCGCGCGGAGATCGGAAACGCCATCCCCATGAGAAGCGTCGGCAGCGCAAGCACCCACGCCGTTTGCCCCATAATATTTCCCACGGCCGTGATCCAACGGAATTCTTGCGTCGCGGGATTGAAGGGCGAAACCAGAAAGTTTTCGCCTGCGCCCGAGTGAAGCGTTGCAACGGAAACGAGAATCGAAAATCCAAGCGCGGCCAAAATAATTCCATAGAGTCGCGCGGGACGGGTTGCCCGGTCGGCAAAAAGTCCCGCGATGGCTCCGCCCAACGCCAATCCCGAAAGAAAAATCGTGAGCATCGCCGAAAAAGCGTAGGTCGTGTTTTTCAGAAACTCGAAACAGAAAACGAGCGAACGAGTCCAGATGACTTGCGCGGCCATTGAGACAATGCCCGTCGCGAACGAGGCGAAAAGGATGAGTGAAGTTCCGGCGTCGGTAATGTCCGTAGTGTAGGTCGGCTCTCCAGAGCCGACGTCGGGACTGGAGTCCCGACCTACAAGAGAATCCTCTTCGCCGGGAAACGCCTCAACGAATCCGGAAAGCGCATAGGCTCCGATTGCGGCGAAGGTATTAAGAATCGCGGCGAGGTGGTTGGTTTGGATGACTCCATAAACGCCGATGGCATGAAACCCGGCGTAAAACGCTCCCGCAACCGCGCCTGCCGTGTTGACCGCATAGAGCGCGCCGACCCGCAGCCCAAGCCGCCCGCCATGTCGTACCATGCCTTTGGCGAGAATGGGAAGCGTTGCCCCCATGAGCGTAGTCGGAATCAAAAGAAGCAAGAACGCAGCGACGAATCGGCAGGTCGTGAGTGCGGCGAAATTTTCCGCCCAGCGGCCATAAGCCCACGCGTCCACGCGATCCATCTGCGCGAGCGCCATCGGCATAAAGAATCCCGCGACGGCAATCAGTGTTTCGAGCATTGCGTAGAGCCGAAGCGGAAAACGAACGCCATCCGCCCGCTTGCCCATGAGATACGAACCGAGCGCGAGTCCCGCCATGAAAGCCGAAAGAACGGCGGTGACGGCATAAAGTCCGGAACCGAAAACATAGATGAGCTTGCGCGTCCAGACGATCTCGTAGATGAGTCCCGCCGCGCCCGAGGCGAAGAAAAGCGGAAACGTGAGGGCGTAAGTTCCTAGACGGCTCTTGCCGCTTGATGCGTTGTCGAGGGTGTTCATCAGGTATGCCGATCCCATCGCGCCGATCCCGCGATTCCGGGAGAACGATTAAACGCAAAGGAGAGTCGGGACGCAAAGGAAAGAGGAGGGAGCGTCGAAAATCAATAGTCGGTTTCGACGCGCAACATGGAATCAGGACAATCGCTCGCGCCACCTTTTCGGATCGCGCGAAAGGATTCTTTCTTTGACCGTTTCCCACGGGAGCGCCGACCCGGGATTCTTCATGAGATTCTGTTTTCGCCGGGTCACTTCTTCCTTTTGCCATTCGTGAACGGGCAAGTCATCTGGATCTGAGGCGATTTCATCCCACAAGTCCTCGACGAGCTGAATCTTCTCTGGAATGCTGAGGTCAAGCAGGGAACCTGTCGCGCGTTTCATAGGTGTAGAATATCCAATTCCTCGGGTGGAATTCAAGCCTTGCGATACCTTGGCGAGGTTACCGACGATCAATCATTACGAATAGTTTATCAGGAATCCGTTGATTTACCGTCCGTTTGTTTTGGCTTGCGGCGGCGCGGACAGTGGCGCAACGGGAGCCATGCCGCGGCGGAGAGGATTCAGGCGGAACTCGTGAACGGGCGCGGATCCCTTTTCCGCCGCTTCGGCGAATTTTATTTTCTCCGGCGTAAGATCAAGCCGTACGCGGAGCGATTCGCCGCCGCGGACAATGGGGACGAGGACACGGCCAACTTCGTTCTCAGGCGTCTTGACCGCACTGCGATAGAACACGACCAAGACGTTCTGCGCTTCGGTCTCGCCTTGATTCGCCAGCTCCCCAATGAGCGCAGCGTCTTCGCGTTTCGTCGCGCCGCGGACGAGATTGGCTTTCTTACGCACATGGATTTTCTTCTCGACCATAAGATCGGCTTCAGTTGAAGCGCCATTTCCGCGCTGCGGTTCGAGACGCACCACGACCGATTTCTCCCCCGCATTATCGAACGGATCCCACCGCGCCAGCACCTCGCGAGTTCGATCCGCCGCGAGCGGTCCCGAAGCAACTTGCGCATTGCCGAGGATATAGTTGGGAAGCAACTGCCCTCCCATCGCGGGAGGTTTATCATAGAGTGAAACGTTAAAGGGAGGCGATTCCATGTCGCCTGAATTCTCGATTTCGCATCGCAGCAGGATCGTCTGCCCTTCGAACGGATTTTCAGGTTCGACGCGAATTCGATCCTCGCGAATGCGAAGTCGAAAATCTTCGCGCGGGATCGAACTTAGCGTAATCTGATTGAGAACAGTCGGTGTGGTCGCTTCGGCAGCATAAGTAACAAGCGACAAAGTCGCGCTCGTCGTGCGCTCGAGTTGTGCCGCGACCAAATCGAGCGGGACCGTTACGACACCCTCAGCCGGCGCGAATTCAGCTCGAACGATGGGTTCTCCCGACGCCGTTACCAAGTCCACGGCCCAGCGCAAGGACTTCCCTTCGAGCGACTTTATCGCGGCGGCGGAAAATCCGATGGCTGCGTCCAGATGCGCGGTATGGCGGTCGGCGGCTTGTCTCCACGCGCCCATTTCAGCGACGAAGCCGATCCACGGCTCGCCGTTTCCCTTAAATTCAGGAATAACTGTGACCTTTCTTTCACGCGATGCCGCGGGAGCGTCGTCAGGCGGAGGATGCGGCGTTACGAGCCGCACTTGCGCAAGGGCAGCATCGTCCCCCTTTTCGTTCACCAGCCGGAGTGGAACTCGAAGAGTTTGAGTCGTGCCCGCTGCGAGAGATAGCGCCTGCTCGGTCGCGCCTTGCTGCTGTCCATCTGCGATACGCGCGATTTCGAGCTTACACCCCTTGGCTTCAAGTGACCCGGAATTGGAAACAGTGACGACCAATTCCGTCGGATTCGATTCAATCTTTTCGATCCGCGCGCTGGTAATGGAAGGATTGGGTCGCGCGATTTCAAGCGGTGCATCGGCAAGACATTCGCCACCCACTGCATCCCATGCGTAAACGCGCAATCGTGTGGAACCGATGTGCGCGTCCACCGGAAGTTTCAGTCGTATCGGAATCCTGCCATTCGTGAAAGTTTCACCTCTTGTTTCCCAAATCGTTTCGGCTTCGTGACCTTTTGCTTCGCTGCCGAGCACAGCCGAGAACTCCCCCGACTCCGGAGAAATTCCGGCCAGCGCGAATTCAAGCGTGTCGCCCGGCTCCATGGCCGTACGAGGCAGCGTGAACGTCCCCGTCGCTTCCGCCATTTGCAATCGCATGGCCGGATCGCCCAATAGAATCAGCATGTACGGCAATTCTTTTGCCTGTCCTGAACAGATAAAACGAGACGCTGACAGCGCAACGATTTCACCCAGCGAGCGAACTCCTTCGCCGAACATCGCGCGATGCATCTCGATGGACATCGTATGTTGAATGCCCGTGACCGAGGGTCCCGATGGAACGTAAAGCGCAATTGCGCCGCCGTTTTTCACGCGCATCATGTCTTCGCTGATGCAGAGATTCCAGCCGCCGCCCGGCATTCCTTTGGGCATTGGATAATCAATCGCGCCAGTGTTGCAGGTCATCGTCGTAACGAACGAGGCGAAACCCGAATCGGCGAGGTATTGGTTGTCGCTGTTGGTCGAGTTGCCGCCGAACCAAACGCGCTCTTCCATCCAGATGTTGGGCGAACCGTGGCCGTAGTAAGTGAGATACGCCGCGCCATTGTTGAAGGCGTCGCGAATTCTTGATGAGGCGACCGGGCTGACCTTCAGTTTTTTCTCCGCGACAATCCGGCTTGGAAGATACGTGTTGTCTTCGAGCGGCATTTTCGCATCGAGATAGATGCGACGCGGATCGTAAGCTGGCGGAGTGTGATCGCGTCGGAGTTCTTCCATCGGCTCAATGAATCCGCCATCGTCGGCGACGAATCCGATCCGCGCGCGCCAAGGCCCCGGCTTCGGATTCTCGGAGTAAGCGATGATTTTATCTACAATGGCTCTTGCGTCCTCAACATTGGCAACAGATAGTCTCCCTATCATGAAGTCGGATAGGTCATCCTCGCCCGCGACGACGCCCATCCAATAATCCGACGCCCAATCGTCCATTCCCGATTCGTAGGTATAACTGGGAACCCAATTCTTGACGGCCGAACGGGTCTGGCCGAGATAATCGCTCGTGCAATCGCCGACGAACAGAACGCGACTCGGCGCGCCTTGCTTCCAATGTCCGAGCGTATAAGCGAGAAAATCGCGAATCGCTTCCGGGGTCAATTCGCCGTAGCTGAAATTGTCAAAGACCGATTGAATATCCACGATTCGAATATCGCCGCCCTGCTTGTGATGAAGTTCGGCGAGTCGCTGCGCCTGCTCCAAAAATTCGCGGTGCGTAATGATGAGTTGATCCGCAGCCAAATCGTCTTTAGCTAAATTCACAGTTTCAGCGACCTCGAATTTTGGAATGTTCCCAATGGCCGAGGCCGCGCGAATTTCGACTCGCACACCCGGTTCACCCGGCCAGAGGTACCCCTTCATCCCCTGGCGTTCGATGGGCTTTAACGACGCGGTCGGATGTCCTTTCGAATCGAACGAGATCGCGACACATTGCGAGAAAGTGGAGAGTTGCGCGTCGTCAAGAATTGTCCAACGTGGTGCTGTGGTAGGATGCGGCGGCGTCGTGAGTCCATCCGCAAGCGTCAACGCGCCGTCCACAAGCGTCGGACGCGAACCAAAATCCAGCGAGATGGAATCGAGCCATGCGGTCGTAAGCGCATCGCCGGTCGCAACTTCATCGAGATTGCCCGTCACGAGCGAAAAATCGTTGATCCCTTCGTTCACGAGCGATGAGGGTATTTCCAACGTCGGTTCGAAATCCTCGCGCGAACGGACAAGCGCGGTCGCGACGACTTGATCGCCGAGTTTGAGATCGAGTTTGAAACGCGGGATTTCGGTCGTGACCTCGAAATAGAGCCGCATCTTTGCGCGGAGCGTCGGCTGCATCGGAATATAGCCGCGCATATCGAGTGGCAGCGCGAGAGACGGATCGGATCGGATCGGCGCGTCCACCCATTCCATTTTGTGGATGGCGAGAAAATTCCCCGACTCGACTTTGATGAGATTGTCGCGGTTGATCTCGGATCGGCGCGGCACAAATGGAACCGGACGAATTTCCAATGCGGCTGGATCAAGCTTCAACGGCTCAATTTGTGGATCAGGCCATTCGGGAGCGAGCGTCACCCAATAAACCGATTCGCGCGAGTATTTCGATTCGCTGTGGTTGTGCCAAAAGTGAACCGATTTTGTTTCGCCCTCGTTTTGACGCAAAAGTGGAATCGGTTCGCCGCGATAGAACAGTCGAAGGTCCTCCAAGCGAGTTTCGTGGAGATCGCCGAAGCCCCACAAATCTTCTGTTCGAATGTGATATAACCCTTCTCCGGTCAATCGCAGTCGCGCCCATCGTCGCTTCGACATATCTTCAGACCTTGCGGGATGATCGGTCGGCCAAGAATCAGCAACCCACGGCGCGGTCGCTTTGGGATTCACGCCGGATTTGAGCGGCGGATCAGCGATTTGAAAAATGGGAAGATGATCGGGATTTGACGTTAGCCGATTCATCACGCCGCCCCAACCGAGTTCGCTCGTCAGATCGCGCGAAGAATTTGACGCGGACGCAAGTTCAATCGGGTCGTCCCATTCGAGCGCGATTTCGGCCTCCAAGTCTCCCTTGCGGGGCGTTGTCGTATCGGAGTAAGGAGCGAAAAACGGATGGTTCAATTTGATGCTTCCCAGCGTCCAACGCCGGAGAATTCCCTGAATTGCGAATTCGATTCCCGATTCGATCTGCTTCTTCGTTTCGAGCGATTGAGTTGTTGGTTCCGAATCTGCTTCAGGAATTGAAATCGCCTCACCGCCGATGCGATAGGAAGTCACGACGGGACGTATCGTGCGACTCGGCGGTATGCAAAAAATGAGCGGCTGCGAAAGCGACGGAACGCCTCCCTTCGCGGGAAGTCGAAGGGAAAAGCGAATCGAACGTTCGGCCAGCGTTACGTTCGAAGCGATAGGCGGTGCGATGTTTCTTGGGGCAAGATGAACTTCAGGCAAAGCCGCCGAAGTAAGTCGAACACTCTTGACGGGCGGCGGTACAGGCCGAAATTTCCGTACCACTAACTCAAAAGCGAACCCCGCGGCCAATACGCCGAGCGCCGCAACAATCCATGCGTGGGTTTTTGTGAACGCCAAGAGCTCCCGCCTCCGCTCCAAGGAATGTAACCGCAAGCGACTAATGAACGCAAAAGGAAGCCTCCGCAAAATCGGCAGATGTCGTGCTGTATTTTTGCAGAACCGTTATCTATAATCGCCCGAAAGCAAGGTGCAGTGATCTGCAATATGGAATTCGCGTGTTGGTTGAAGGAGTCACGAAATGCTCAAGAAAGCGTTCCTCAATTTTTCGATGCTTAGTTTGGGACTGATCGTCGCAAACCTATCCACGGCGCAAAGCGCCATCCCAACGGCAACGCTCAAGGGGCACGCTTCCGATGCCAAAGGACAACCGCTCGGCGGGGTGATGATTACCGCCTTCGACGCTCAGGAAGAAAAGAGCGTATCGGTTTTCACGCGCAAAGACGGGAGCTTTAGCCTGCCCGGATTGCCCCCGCGCGATTATTCCGTTAGGGCGCGTCTCATTGGCCTTGAGGATCAAACCGTTGATGTTCCCGAAAATGGCATCTCGAAAATGTTCAGGCCGTCTGCATCGGCCCTGACGACGATATGGACATGCGCCGCAAGGAAATCATCGCCGCCGCGAAGGCGTGTGACACGGGTGCAGGAGTCGTGATCCTCACCGACATGTTCGGCGGCACGCCGTCCAACCTCGCGATCTCCGTGATGGGCGGCGGCAAGATAGAGGTGATCGCCGGGGTGAACCTGCCCATGCTAATCAAGCTGGCCGAGGTACGCGCCAAGCTACCGGTGGCCGAGGCCGCCCTCGCCGCACAGGACGCGGGCCGCAAATATATCTCCGTCGCTTCCGCGCTTCTCCAGCGCGCCTGACACGGCCGGGGCGCGGGGAACGATGTCCGACAAGTGGTCGCGCAGCGCAGAGCTTGTGAACCAGCGCGGACTCCACGCGCGCGCTTCTGCCGCCTTTGCGCGCGAAGCCGCAAAGTTCGACGCGCGCGTT
>CAZPIK010000054.1:0-16448 GCA_964586185.1 uncultured Candidatus Sumerlaeota bacterium
GCCGATACCATCCCTGCCACGACCGATCTCACCGTCCAGATTGGCTCCCTTCGTCTCAAAAACCCCGTCACCGTTGCCTCTGGGACTTATGGTTACGGTCAGGAATACGCCTCCTTTTACGATCCCGGAGTTTTGGGCGGGCTTTTTCTTAAGGGTTTAACCGTCCGCGACCGGATGGGCAACGCGCCGCAGCGATTGGTCGAGACCCCCTCCGGACTTATCAACGCCATCGGTCTTCAAAACGTCGGCTACAAGACCTTCATCGCCGAGAAGTTGCCGCTCGTCGAGGGCTGGCCAACGGCGATCATCGCCAATATCTGCGGCGAGACGACGGAGGAATACGTCGAGATTGCCGAGGCGCTTTCGGCCTGTCCCCGCGTGGATGCGCTCGAACTCAACATCTCCTGTCCCAACGTCGCCAAAGGGTGCATCGCGTTTGGTTCCGATCCCTCGCAGACCGAAGCCGTGACGCGCGCCGTCGTCAAAGCGACCCACCTTCCCGTCATCGTCAAGCTGAGTCCGAACGTGACATCCATCGCGACGATGGCCAAAGCCGCCGAAGCGGGCGGCGCGGCGGGACTCTCGGTCATCAACACGATCATCGCGATGGCAATTGACGTGAAAACCCGGCGACCCAAAATCGCAAATGTAACTGGCGGCCTCTCCGGTCCCGCGATTCGTCCCATCGCCGTTCGGATGGTCTGGGAAGCCTATCGCGCCGTGAAGATCCCGATTGTCGGCATGGGCGGAATCGCGACGGCCGAAGACGCGCTCGAATTTTTCATCGCCGGAGCCACCGCAGTTTCCGTAGGCACCGCCAATTTCGTCAACCCAACCGCGCCCGTCGAGGTTTTGGAAGGGGTTGCGGATTACCTGCAAAAGAATAAAATGACTTCCATCCGGGAATTGATCGGATCGCTAAGGATCGGGGATTCATGACTGCCGCGCTAAACGCCTACTTCACCAAACTCGAAACACGTTGCAAAAAGGCCGATAGCTCGCTTTGCGTCGGTCTCGATCCCGATCCCGATCTCATGCCGATCAAGTCGCCGAACGATCCGGAGTCTATTTACAAATATTGCACCGAGATTATTGACGCGACCGCCGAATACACGGCCGCGTTCAAAGCCAATATCGCCTTTTTCGAGTCGGTCGGCGTCGAAGGTTGGCATCTCCTTTCGCAGGTTTTGGAGCACGTTCCGGATGATATTCCGGTGATCGTGGACGGCAAGCGGGGCGACATCGGCTCGACCGCCAAGCATTACGCGAAGTCCATGTTCAATGTGCTGAAGGCCGACGCCGTGACGGTCAATCCGCTCATGGGATCGGACAGCCTCCAGCCGTTTCTCGAACAAAAGGATAAGGGCGTTTACATCCTTTGCATGACTTCGAACCCCGGCAGCGAGGAATTCCTCCTTTGGTTCGATCTCTTTATGCAGATCGCCAAACGAGTCAACGAGTGGAACGTGAACGGCAACTGCGGACTCGTCATCGGCGCTACGAAACCGATTCAGCTTTCGCACGCGCTGACCGAAGCGCCCGATATTCCGCTGCTCGTGCCGGGCGTCGGAGCGCAGGGCGGCAACCTCGAATTGACACTGGCCGAGGCGCGCGGCAAACCCCGACACAAGATGCTTATCAACGTCTCGCGATCGATTCTATACGCCTCGACGAAACCCGATTACGCCCGCGCCGCACGCAAGGCCGCACAAACTTACCGCGACCGCATCAATCAAACCCTCGCGGGTAAGGGCTAAAAAAAACCGCGCAGAGGCGGCGTCTTAAGCCATTTCCTCCGCGCGGAAATCTGTTTCAATCATTTACTCGAACGATGTTTAGAACGCGTCGTTCTGTCCCGCCGCGAGCGTCTGTCCTTGCTCGGATTCTTTGCCCTCCGAGCCGCCCTCGGTCGTGTAGGTAAGCCAGCCCAGCATCATCTCATCCGTCGTCGGTCCGCCGAATCGGATGTCGAGCGTTGGATCAGGATTGGCGGGATTGGCGGTGGAATTATCGAAGTGCATCGTCACTTCGATGCGCGTTCCGGCGGGGATTTTTTTCGGCTGCTTGAATTCATACGCCGTCTGCCAATTGAAATCGTATTTCGGAACGGTCAACAGCGTCTCCTTGGTTCCATCGGGATAGAACGCGACGTATTTCGCATCCTTGCCGCGAAGGTGCATGTGCGGCATCAGTTCGAGGATGGTCGTATCCTTCTCAAAAACTCGCGCCGAGCCGACTTCCCAATTCGGATGACCTGCCGGAATTACGAAATCATGATTGCCGATGGCATTGATTTGAAGCGCATGCTCGACCGGCTTTTTGTGAAAACGGAACGCGACCTTCGATTGATCCCAAACACCCGTCCCCGCGCCCTTCTCTTTGTGATAGTGCATGGCAAACACCAGCTTCGAGCCTTTCGCGAGCTTAAGGCCGTAATTGTCGGGGAAGATATCAGGCTCATTGCCCGGAGCGATTCCGCCGATCATGCCGCGGTCGGTCTGATTCTTAACTCCCGGCGCAAAAACGTAGCCGATAATGTGATGGACAACCGGACCGCTCCCCTTGAACTCAATCGCCTGAATCCATTTGTCTTCGGGAAGCTGTTCGTCGGTCAAGGTCGTGGTGAAATTGATATATTGGTCTTCAACGTCATCTTTGATGAAATAAGGTTCGGGCATCGAGACGACCAAATCGGGTTCGCCGATAGCCCAGCCAGTATTCGGGAACGTGATCGGTGACGGAGCATCCTTGGGATCGCCTTCGGGCGCGCCGAGCGAAGCCCACTTGCCGAGTGTTTCGATCTCGGCCTTCGACATGCTGCGGTCATTGGCAAAAACGCCATGAAACTCAGGAGCCGCATGCCAAGGGGGCATCAGTCCAGCCTTGACCTGCGTCATGATGGACTTCGTCCAAGGGCGCACATCGGAGTAACTCATGAGCGACATCGGAGCGACCATGCCGCCGAGATCGGTTCCTGAAGGACGATGGCAGTTCTGGCAATTCTTCTGCAGGATCGGAGCGACGTCTTTATAAAACGTCGGCTGCACGTTGGCGTCATCGTCGGCAAATGCGCTCACGGCCGACATCAGCGCCATTGCACCAATCCCAAATCCAAATTTCCCAGCGACCCGTTTCATGATCCAATGTCCTTTCAGCCCAACAAAACGACCTAAAATAACCCGTGACAATGGTGCCACGACCCAGCTACCCGTAGATTTAGACTAAGCCAGCACCCAAAAGGTTTGCAAGACCTATCCGCATCACCAAACATGCGCTGAGTTTTCAAAGTCATCCTAACCATGGGTGGGGAGAATCAACTCGAAACGACTTGGGTCGTGGCGCGTTTTCCTGCTACGATGTGATTTTTACGGCTATGGCCGAAGGGAGATAGATCATCATGCGACGTCAATTGTTGGCATTACTCATGTTGGCTGGCGCGGTCGGCGTAGAGGCGGCGGATACCGGCAGCGCGCCAACTTACGTCAAGGATGTCGCGCCGATCATTCATGCTCATTGCGCGGAATGCCACCGCGCTGGACAAATCGGCCCCATGTCGCTTCTCAGTTTCGAGGATGTCCGCCCTTGGGCAAAGTCTGTCCGCAAGACCGTTTCCGAGCGCACCATGCCCCCTTGGTTTGCCGATGAGCAATACGGCAAATTCCGCGATGCAATGGTGTTGCAGAAAAGCGAAATCGAAACGATTGAGCGATGGGTTGACGCCGGATCGCCCCGCGGCGAAGGCCTCGAACCCGCCCTCCCCGAGTTCGCCAAGACAGAATGGCGCATGGAGGGGATTGACCAGATTTTCGAAATGACCGAGTCGTTCGTCATTCCCGATAGTCTCGAGGACCAGTATTTCAATTTTGTGATTCCGACGAATCTCACGGAAGATAGATGGGTGATTGGCACAGAGCTTCTTCCCGGCGCGGCTGATGTGGTTCACCACATTTTGGTTTTCATCGCTCCGCCCGGCAGTGATGCGAGCGCGATGGGCGAAGGCGGCCGAGGCGGCGCAGCCGGTCTTGGATCCGGCCTATTCGCCAAGTATGGTCCCGGCACGAACCCTGAAGTTTGGCATGATGGTCGCGGTCGGTTGCTCCCCGCTGGCTCCAGTTTCGTCTTTCAGATGCACTATCACAAAGAGCCAGGTCCCGGAACATCGCGCACCGATAGATCGCGCATTGCTTTGAAATACGCTAAGAGTCCGGTCGAGCATCCGATCACGACCGCGTGGATCGCCGATCCGACTTTCCAGATCCCGGCGGGCGATCCCAACTATAAGTCAGTTTCAATTTTTGAGTTCTCAGACAGCGGCCACATCTATGGCCTGACGCCCCACATGCACCTACGCGGAAAGGATTTCCGTTACGAGGCGGTCTATCCCGACGGCAAATCGGAAATCCTGCTCGATATCCCGCGCTACAATTTCAATTGGCAGATTTCGTATATCCTTGATCAACCGAAGGCGATGCCCAAAGGAACCAAAATCCGAGCCATCGCGCATTGGGACAACTCCGCCAATAATCCTCACAATCCCGATCCAACCAAAACCGTGACGTGGGGAAGTCCGACGACGGATGAAATGATGATCGGTTTCATGGACTACACTTACGAAACGAATAAAGACTCGCAGGAACAGTTCGGCGTGCCCGAGGGAAAAGAGTATATGCGGGATTTGTTCGCGCTCCGGTCGGGCGGCGGCGAAATCACGTTCGAAAAACTTGCCAAGATTCTCGACAAGGACGGCGACGGCAAAATCCAACTGACCGAAGTCTCGTTACCGGCTCAAATGGGCAAGTTCCTTGAGGGAGCCGATCGCAATAAGGACGGCGCGCTGGACGCGAGCGAAGGCGAAGGCTTCATCAAAATGTTCACCGCCATGAGACGCGGCGGACAAGGGCGGCGAGGCGGTCCGCTCGGCACCGGACGAAGCTCAAATTCATCCCCAACTTCCGATTCACCCGCCAAGTAAGTCGGAATGATATTCGCCGAAGATTTCGGTAGGTCGGGTCTTCGACCCGACGTCGGCTCGGAGAGCCGGCCTACATGCCCAAATCCGATTTTCATTTTCACCATACCCTTCGCGTCCGCTGGTCGGAGATTGACCGCCAAGGGATTGTCTTCAACGGTCATTACCTGACCTACTTCGACGTCGGCATGACCGAGTATCTCCGCGAAATTGGGTTTCCTTATCCGCAGGGCTTGATCGAGCGCGGAACCGATT
Source organism: uncultured Candidatus Sumerlaeota bacterium (assembly GCA_964586185.1). Lineage (GTDB taxonomy): Bacteria > Sumerlaeota > Sumerlaeia > MVZB01 > JAJFLK01 > CAZPIK01. Next base: position 5,225 of record CAZPIK010000054.1, read on the forward strand.
TCTACATGAAGAAAGGGACGATTGAGTATCACGGTTCGCCCGGATACGACGACCTCTTGGAAATCCACACGCGGATCAGCCGCGTCGGCGTATCGAGCCTGACGTTCGATTTTGAGATTTACCGGCAAGGCGCGGATGAGTTGCTCACGTCCGGGCAGAATGTTTACGTCAACGTGGATATCGCCTCGCGAAAATCCGCCCCATTGCCCGAAGAATTAAAACGCAAAATCGCAACCCTTGAGGGCCGCGTTTAAAACAAAACCCCCATTCCCGAAGGAACAGGGGTTTGTGATTTCGTCGCTGAAGCGCCGTTATTGCACGACGACTTCGTCGTCTTCCTCGGGCGGCGTTTGAGCGATGGATTCCCCCAGGGCTTCGGTCTTGCGGAGCACCGTGCGGAAGCGCGAACCTGCGTTTCCGTTCTGGAGATTCAAGCCATTCTTGAGCCGCCAGTTGTACCAGATGTTCGGAGTGCCGCCGCCCGTAAAGCCCTTCTGAGCCACGGCGCATCCATAGATGCCCGCGTTGCCGCTGAGCGACATCGTGCCTGCCGAATAGATAACACCGTCCAGAAAGATTTTTGACAGGTCCGAACCGTTGGGAACTCCACCGCTTATAACTCCATCGGAGTCTTCGGGCTCGCCCGCAATCCCGTCATTATCATCGTCAGTCGGCTTCTCAACTTGAATGAGGTCGGGTGGATTACCAACGCCCTGTCCGTCAAAATTGGCGCAAATGTAGTAAATCCCCTTAAACGCCGCACCGTTGCCAGCCAATTGGACCGTTGCCAAATTAGAGCCGTTCGCCGCCGGTGGGAGTCCGTCAGTTGTGTCAATGAATACGATGTCATAAGGCGCGTCGTGACGCTCGGTTGAAGTAACGCTGCCATCCGCGTTGGCATCGGCCCACTTGGTAAACTCTTCTTTGAACCCAGTCACGGGCACGCCGTCCTTCAAAATTTGCCCCGAAGAATTCGTCGTATAGTAGCGACCGTGGTCAATGGCGAATTCCTTGAACTCATCATAGAAGCTTGCGAAATCGGGCCACTGCATTGAACCGACAGGCACGTCCTGATAGAACGCATCGCGATAGTTACCGGAGCCATCGGGGAACAGACCGGGCTGACGTCCCTTCGCGCCCAAAGTTGCCCCGGTGTCCTGAATACCATCGCTGTTGGCGTCGAGGTAGAGTTTACCGGGTTGGTTATAGGGAGTACTATTTTTCCACTGCCAGTTGTTGGGGAAAACGATTTTTCCTTCGGTTCGATATTTTGCCCATTTGTCCCACCCGGACGCAGTGCGATCGAGATAACCATCCACCTGACTCTTATTAAGCATGTTGAAATTTAACTTCGACCACGATTCGCCCCAGTGAACGGCGGCATTTCCGAACGCGGTCGCGGTGTTCCAGCTCACGAGCGCGGCGGGAAGCACGAGCTTGATGAAGGGGCTGATATCCATAAAGGCAATCGAAGCGCGGCGGAGGCCGTGCTCGCTAACGCCGACGGATCGAACGACGAATTCCGGGGTCAGCGTCGAACCGGGAGGCAGCGTGGCCCAGGATGGAACACTCGGCGCGTCGTCATCATCATCTTCTTCTCCTCCTTCATCGACTGCCGCCATTACAGGACCCGTGCCAGCACCGGCAATGACGAGTTCGCCCGCATTGTTGCTGGAAAGCGAAATTTCGATGGACTCGATTGATCCCGCGCCTATGCCGTTATTGGAAACAAGATCGCCAATTGTGATTCCGCCTGATGTGGTAATGCTGGCCAAATCGGCAGCAGTAATCGTAATTGTTCCCTGCTGCAATGCCGCGTAAAAATTGGGGAACTGCGTTTCAAGGCTACCCGAATCCCACTGGAAACCCGTTCCGGGCGACGCTTCGCTCTGCGTTTGCGGATCCACATAATCAAACAAATCGGTATCGAGTGTGTAATCCTCGCCGAAATTGCCCCAATGCTTGACAATGGCGATGCCAGCGTCGGCGTCGTAATACGCGCGGTTTAGCTCGCGCTTGCGCATATTGACCCCCTGCTGGTGGATCAGCATTTGGCACAATATGGCCGTGCTGACCGCCGCGATGGTCGTGATGAGGAGAACCGTATAGGCCATCACCATGCCTCGACGTCGCTTCAAGTTCGACACGACTTGCACTAACATGATCCCATCCTCCTTGGCCGTCAGCCTACCCCATTTAAGGGTTCCTTAAATAAACAGTCGTCACTCCGTCTTGGTTGTCAACAATCCTATAAGTCGCATTTCCCTGCGCGTCCGTCCCCGTCTGTTTGGAAGCGATATAAGCCTGACTACGAATGCTAAGACGAATAAGCGCGTTGGAACTTTGCGGCAGAAATCGCACGTCAATCGGGCCGCGCGAGATGGCAATACCCTCGTGTGCGGTATCGGCATCCGCATAGCCTGCAATTGTATCCTGTCCATCGTTCATATCGTCATCGTAATAAAGAGTCTGCGCCGCCGGATCGAAAAACATCCGACTTGTAATGCCCGTGCCCAAGTTGGGATCGCTGAAACGAATTTCTTGGAACCCGTCATTGTCGCCATCGGCATCAATATCAGCATTCGTTCCGACCGTCGCGACCGAAGCAATGCTGGCATTGTTCAGCCGGTATCGAACCTGATCCAGCGCGCGCATCTGAGCGCTGCGGACATACGACATATTAAAGATCGTCTTCGCGTTGCGAGCGGAAACCAGCATGAGCGAACTGATGCCGATCATGATGACCGAGGCAATCGCCATGGCGACCATCATTTCCACGAGCGTGAAGGCAGATCGGCGGCGAGTGTAATGAAGCTTCTTCATGACCTGCATCCTCTGGGATTCCTTAGGGCGCAATGATTGTCATCGCGGTTTCACGGAACGTCTTGGTCCCCATCGCCCCGCGAGGGTTCCAAGTCAGCGTAACTTCAACTTGAAGCGCCGTTGCCGACGGGGGAGTGAGCGTGATCGTCGTCCCGTTCATGACATTGCGCGCAATAACCGATAAGGAGCCTACGGTATCATCAGTTGTGTCGAGCGGTGTCCCATTATCCCAAATGGTCGTTGTCGTTCCCGTTTGCAGAACAGTGAATAAACTAAACTCCGCTTGTTCCATTGTCTGAGAAACGATTTGATGCGCCCGCGACCGTTCCATTTCAAGCGCGTTATGAGTCTGGGCGAACATGATGAGCGAAAGAGTTCCCAATATCCCCATCGAGGCTACGCCCATCGCGATCATGACCTCGACAAGAGAGAAACCCGATTTTTGATTTCGCTTTGCGCGTAGAAATTTACACATGGCGTTCACCTGATCCGACAACAACTCTATGTTCCATAAAGGCAAGGCTTCAAGCAATTTTTTTAGCGATGGCCCAGCGACTCTATTACGCCGGGCAAATGCATTGTCAGTTTATAGCAAAAGCTAATCCATACAATGGAGTTTATCCTCTTTTATAATTGGATTGGAACGTAAATTTCTGAAATAACATGCTTTAGATACTAAAATTACCACTCCTTTGATGTGATTAAGATCAGTCGAAGTGTAACGGATTGCCCATTTATCCATATGCAAGTAACTGGTTACCCACTTCTAAGCCCGAAAATTGTGCGTCTTGGGTAAACCACAAATATCCTCTATTCTGTCAATACGCAAATGTCCCCATGTGTTTCGGTTCGAACGTCACGATTTCGTCCTGTCGGCCGTCGCGGATTTTGATCGGCCAATCGGGATCGGCGAGGAGGGCGCGACCGACGGCGACTAAATCGAATTCGCCATTTTCGAGTCGAGCGACCAATGCGTCTATCGAAGCTTTTCCCGACGGCTTTCCGGCGTAGGAGCGAAGAAAATCGGAATCGAGTCCAACGCTGCCAACGGTGATGGTCGGAAGCCCCGTAATTTTTTTCGTCCATCCCGCGAGGTTCAGGTTCGAGCCATCGAATTCTGGATCATTGAACCGGCGATTGGAAGCGTGAAACCAATCGAGTCCGGCGGCGGCGAGCGGCATTAAAAATCGCTCTAACTCCTGCGGGTTCTGCGCGAGCTTCACGTCGTAGGCTCCAAGCTTCCACTGCGAATATCGGAGCATGATCGGAAAATCGGGACCGACCGCCGCGCGACACGCCTTGATGATCAGGGCGGCGAATCGCGTTCGTTTTTCGAGACTGCCGCCAAAATCGTCCGTGCGCTGATTCGTCACCTCCCAGAAAAATTGGTCAATGATGTAACCGTGCGCTCCGTGAAGTTCGAGTCCGTCGAAACCCAGCGCTTGGGCGTTTTTGGCCGCCGACGCGAACGACGCGACCACATCGTCAATATCCTTGTGCGTCATCTCGTGCGCGATCTCGCCTTTATCCGCGTAAAAGGGATGCGCAATCGCCGACGGACCGTAACCGGGAATCGCGGGATCGGGTTCCATGCCGAGTTTGCGAATCGAGCCGACGTGCCAAAGCTGCGGGATGATCGCGCAGCCGGTTTCGTGAACCGATTCGGCGATCTTTTTCCACTGCGCGCAGGCCGCTTCGCCATCGAAATAAGGGACGGAAGGATAACCGCTCGACGCAATGTGCATCGGACTGACTCCTTCGGTGATTATCATGCCGACGCCCCCCTCGGCGTGACGGCGGTAATAGCGGAGCACGCGGTCGTTCGGAACTTTGCCGGGCGATTGACTGCGGGTCATTGGAGCCATGACGATCTTGTTGCGCAGCGTGGCCCTGCCGAATCGCGCGGGACTGAAAAGCGGCGCGACCGAGCGCGGTTCGGTGGGGGTGGTTTCGGGTAGAAGTTGCGAGGTCATGGGGTTTTGCGGCTCCTTGTTTTCCGCAGATTGCGCAGATGGCGCAGATAAATAAAGAACATTTCACATTGGTGAGTACATTTCCGTCGCCCCCATTCGGGGGCTTGGGTACTAAACCGATTGGGTTTTTCCAGCGTTCGCTGCGCTCACGCTTCGCTTTATTACGCCACCCACTACGTGGGTTGAAGACAGGAATTGGCGTCACCAAGGAGGTGAATGCATTTTCGGAATTACGACGAAAACGAGGAAGAGGTTTAACCGAAATCGAGGGGAAGATTTGACCGAAATAGAGCGAGAGGTTTGACCGAAATAAAGGGATAGGTGTGAACGATTCCAAATTTGCCTGAATCACGCCAAGCATTCTCTCCTCAATCCGCGAAGCGGATGACGTAATAAAGCGAAGCGTGAAGTCTCGCGTCAGCGAGACGAACGCTGGAACTTGGCGATCCCCTCATTCAAGCCCCGTATGGGGCGACGGAGATTACAACGAATTATATAGAAATCTAATTTGCATCCGGGTTTTGGATTCCGTTTTGTATCTGCATTCGTATCCGCAAAGTTTCGACGGCCAGCGAGCGGATCTCGGCAATGTCGGTTGTCGGTGTGGGCGTGACGCGCAGGATGATCTCCGGGATTGATTTCCGAAATTCAGCAATTCGATTTTGCAATGCGGGGGCAAGCGTATCGCTCGGTGCGTCGTCCAGATGAAGCACGATCTGATCAATCCAGCCCGCGGCATCGTGGTAAGTGTGTGGGGAAAGCGTTGGAATATCTTTTGCGTCTATCTCCAACTCAACCCGTCCACTTGTTGACTTGATGCGTTGAGCTTCTTCGAGGATCACGCTCCAATCTTGACCCGCTTGAAGATGAATAACTTTTGATTCGTTATCGTGCGTATTTCCAGAGGTCGGATGAACAGAAGAAAAGCTGTAGAGCTTCATCGCGTTCGCCATCGTCGTCCGAGCGACTTCGTGGAAAGAGACGCCAAATAATTGGGCAATCTCCAACGCCGTAAGTAACATGAACGAAGGTTCGTTGCGGCGTCCCCGACGCGATTGCGGCGCGAGGTAAGGCGCGTCGGTTTCGAGAACGATTTTATCAAGTCCCACGGCCACAATCGCGCGGCGAAGTTCCTCCGCTTTCGGGTAAGTCGCCGAGCCGCCGATACCCAAATAGAACCCGAGTTCGGTCAATTGTCGCGCGTCTTCTTCCGTTCCCGAAAAACAATGGACGACGCCTCGCGACGTGATGTCACTTCGATTTCTGAAGAGTGCGATGAGATCGGAATATGCATCACGGCAATGAATAACGAGCGGGAGATTATTGGCGGTCGCAATTTGCGCCTGCCGCGAGAAGACCTCGTTCTGTTTCTCTTTCCGAAAATCGGGGTAATGGTAATCCAATCCGACCTCGCCGATCGCGACGAATTTGCCCGATGCCGCCATGCTCCGGATTTCGGATTCGACTCGATCATCGTAGGTTCGCTCGTGGTGCGGATGGACGCCAACGGTCGCAGAAAGTTGAGGATAACGACGCGCGAGCATCGCAGCCTGACGGGCGGCGGGAAGATCATCCGCGATGCAGACCATGCGCGTAATTCCGGCATCCAACGCACGGGCGAGAACAAAATCGAGGTCGTGTCGAAATTGGCGATCCTGAAGATGAACGTGAGTGTCGATTAGCATTCGGCTTTCGTTCTCACTCTCCCACTCCCACTCCTACTCCTACTCTTCCTCCCTATACGATTCCTATTGGGAACTCCTGAACACCGCGGATAATCAACAAGATAAAGACCGCGAACAAGCTTACGAACATGAGTGAAAGCAAGATTATGATGAGGAGTGAAATTAAGTTACGTCCTAGCATCATGGAAACACTACGCCGAACGGACGTGCGGAAGTTCGATGGTGAAAGTCGTTCCCTTGCCGACCTCGGAATCGAGCGTGAGTTTGCCGTCGTGCTCTTCAACCGTTTTGAGCGCGACCGAAAGGCCGAGTCCTGTTCCGCGGCTCCCCTTGGTCGAGAAGAAAGGTTCCATGACGCGCGTCTTGACCTCGGGGGTCATGCCGGGGCCGGTATCGGCGATGCGGATGCGCAGCAATTTCTTCGCGGGATCGAATTCGGTCGCCGCTTCGATTTTCGCGTTGGGAGTCGCCGATTCCTCAATGGCCTCGATGGCGTTGCCGAGAAGATTCAGAACGACGTCGTGCATTCGCGTGGGATCGAGACTCGCAACGGGCATCGCCTCGTCGAGCTTCATCGTGAGACCGATGCCGCTCGCGGAAGCGCGCTGCGAACACTCCTCGACGGTCTCCATTACGAGCTTGTTGATCGAAAGCGGCTGACGCTCCGGCTCGCGATCTTTTGAAATGGCAAGCATATCCTGAACGAGCTTTGTGATCTTCTCATTGGCGCGTTTCAAAATCGGCCACGTCTCGCCGATCAAGGAGTTGTTGCCTGTCTTGAGGCCGATATCAATCAGACTCGCCGAGCCTTTCCAGTGGCTCAAAACATTCTTGATGTAATGCGCCAATCCGGCGGCCGTCGTGCCAAGCGCGGCAAGACGTTCCGATTTCAATTTATCGCGAATGAGCCGCGCATTCTCGATTTGAACTGCCGCTTGCTCAGCAAGAATTTCGAGAACCTTGACGTCCATGGCGTCGTAATCGGCGTTGCCGTGTTTGTTCAGCACTTCAAGCACGCCGATCAATCGGTCGTTGCGGAGCATCGGCGCGGCGATGAGGTTGCGCGTGACGAACCCTCCCTCGCCGCCGCCCATCTTGAAGTGACGGCTGTCCGCAGCGACGTCGTTGACCATCACCGTTTCGCGTTTGGCCGCCGACGCGCCGACGATTCCCTGTCCCAGCGGAACGCGGATGGCGCGGATTTGCTCGTCACCACCGACGACCACTTCAAAATAAAGATCGTTCCGCTCCGAATCGAAAAGGAAGAGCGAACTCGCGTCGGAATCGAGGAGATGTTTCCCTTCGAGCATGATCGTTTGCAAAAGCGCGGGAAGGTCGCCCGAAGTTTGGATGGATTGAACAATGCGATAGAGCGCCTCGACAATTCGTTCACGCGGATCTTGGGCCGGCGGATGGGAAGAAGTCATTTCAAGTAACCACTCGTCTTGAGATGCGAAAGAATCTGTCCGCCATGCGCGCGCGAATTCTCGATAAAAATTTCGCTGCTCACGTTACCCGCCAGCATGACCCCCGCAATATAAAGGCCGGGTCGCTCGCTTTCCAGAGTTTCGGAATTGCAAACGGGACGCCCGGTGAACGAATCTGCTCGGATGCCGAAATTGGAGAGTAATTTTGGATCGGGACGGTAACCGGTGAGCGCGAGAACAAAATCGTTTTCGATTTCTTCGGCTTCGCGACCTTCGCGTCGGAGGATCACGGAACGAGGGCGAATTTCAAGCAGGCGCGCGGGACGATAGACTCGGATGTCCCCGGCCTTGATCCGATTCTCGATGTCTGGCTCGATCCAATATTTAACGCTGCCGAACGTTGCGCGGCGATGGCAAAGACTGACGTCAACCCCGGCGCGCCAGAGTTCGAGCGCGGCTTCGACCGCCGAATTGCGCCCACCGACCACAAGCACTTTGTGGCCGAAGTAAGGATGCGCTTCGGTGTAAAAGTGGCTGACCTTGGGCAGTTCCTCGCCCGGAACCTCAAGCATTTGCGGCGTCGCATAAGCGCCCGTGGCAAGCACGACTCGCTCCGCCGTTGCCTCAAACGCTTCGCCCCATCGCGTTGTGCCCGAAAGTTTGAACTTTCCTTTTTGTCCGTCGAGCGAAGCGACCTCATGGCCGACTTTAACTTCGATTTTCCGCTCGCGGACGTAACGGCGAAGATAAGCCAGATACTCTCGGCGATTCGGTTTATCCGCGGCGAGCGTGAGAGGAAATCCACCCAACTCCAGCAGATCGGCGGTCGAAAAAAAGTTCATGAAAGTCGGATACTTCGCGACGTGATCGGCGACCGCGCCCTTTTCCAACACGATAACTGAAAGCCCCGCCGCTTGAAACGTATCCGCCGCCGAAAGCCCGGTCGGCCCGCCGCCAATAATCGCGATCTGTGTCCTATAATTCTTCAAGTCGTCCAGTCCCCGCGCGGTGCAAACCGTTAGACTACCTCAATCGCGCGAAAAATCCGAACGTCTTTTGTGCGCTTGCGAATATAATCGCCTGATTGCCGAAAAAATATTTAACCGCAAAGAACGCAAAGAGCGCAAAAATTCTAAGGAAGTCGAAACGCAAATAGCCGACTAGGTCCGTCCTCGGGCAAGAGGTAAAGGACTCCCCCGCGAATCGCCATTCCCTCGTGCATATAGCTGACGCCGCGGTCAGTTTTTCCGCCGGAGATGCGACGCCGGAGCGCGAGCGTTTTGGGATCGAGCCAATCCACCGTGCCACCGGTCGCTTGGAGCGAACCCGATCCGACCAATTCTCCACCAACAAGTTTCAAATCTTGAAAACGATTGCCCGTCGGATTGGATTTGCGTTCGAGCAACTTGCCCTGCTTGTCCCAATAATAAAGTTCGCGCGAATCCCAATTTCCGCCAATGAGTTTTGAATCGTCGGCGGCGAGACAACCGATATGATCGGCGACCTCGAACTGAAAAAGCAGTTCGAGGGTATTCTTATCGCGCCGCTGAATAACCGACGCGCTTTTCGCGCGATACTCGGCGACGGGAATCCAAAGGGAATCAGCGTCCGCCGCCATGCCGCCGGGATGGATTTTTGCGCCCGCCTGAATTTCAACTGTTCGAATTTCCTCGCCCGACTTCAAATTGAAAACGTGAAGGTATCCTTTGCTCGCGGCCTTTTCGACCGAGGTCACCCAGAGCCGCTCGTCGTCGAGGTCAATGCCCTGAACGTGAAACGTTCGCCCTTTGAGTTCAAGCGTCGGAAGAGGCTCCAGTGATTCGAGCGATTTCGGTTCCTCCGCGCGAAGTGCATTGCAGAAGAGCGCAATCGCAAAGATCATCCCATAACTGCTCGTCTTTCGTATGATCATCACCTGTTCCAGAAAAAGCGCACGATTATTCTTTGACTTATAAGCCATTATATCACTGTAATGCGATATTCGCGTTTTACGCGATAAAATCGACGTCGCACCCACATCGATATGATCCATACAATCTCATCACCTTTCAGCGATTTATCCATGAGTTCCGTCGCCTTCGCATCCTCAGGAATGAGATACTGCAATACCGCTTCATTGTCATTGATTCTTTGAATACCCAACGTTTCCGAAATGAGGCGCTTGCTCTCAATCCAACCGCCGCCGTCAGTAGAACCAGAAAAGTGGCGCAGTTCGCTCTCGCAATTGCTTGCATCAATGAGCGCCACATCGGAACCGTACACGTACATCGTATAAGTACGACCTCGCACACAACATACCTCGTATCCTTCAACCCTCATGTTGTTTCGCCAAAAACCATCAATACATAACACCGTAAGCAGTACGTAATAAGACACCACCACGACAAAGAAAATCATACATACGGTGGCTATTATATAGATATAAGCCCCTTGGACGGTCTCCGCAATACATTGTAATAATAAATAGATACACAATATCCATATGGCTATGGCTATACATCCCTCGAGTGCATATCTCCACAGTTTATGTGTATGATCCTCTATAAACTCAAGGGGATGATTGTGTCCTCGTCGAATGTAGGGATCGGATACATGAACACACGGGCTTCCGACTTCAATCGGAAAAGATAGTAGTGAATGTCGGAATTTCATCAGTCAGTCCCAATCGTTGGCGCAAACTAATGCATCCTCTGCATCCCTGTTAATCCGTGTGTTGTCGGGACTTCAGTTCTTGTATCGCCGCGTGGAGCGCTTTTTGTTTGAGCGCGTGGTGCGAGAGCCGGACTTTCTCCCTCACGTCCTCGGGAATCTCTGATTCGATCTCTGCCCACTCGCGGGAGAAAAGTTCTTCGATGTCGGTTTTAAGACGTTCCACGGCGGGACCGAGCGTCGCCGCTTCGGATTTGGTTTGGTATTTCTCAATTTCCTCTTCGATGATTTCCCAAGCGCGTTGCGCGGCGACGGTGCGGCGGGCGCGGTTCTCGGCGACGATGTCCTCCATCCGCCCGAGATCAAGCAGCGTCACGCCCGGAATCTTGGCGATCTCCTGATCGAGGATGCGCGGCACGGCGGTGTCAATGAGGCAGACGGGCTTGGACATTTTGCCTCGAATGCCCTCGAACATCGCGCGAGTGACCAAGAAATTGGGTGCGAACGCCGCGCCTAAGATGAGATCGGCTTCGCGAATCGTTGTCGCCATTTCAGGGATCGAAACGACCTGTGCGTTCAAACCTTCGGCGACTTCGCGCGCGCGTTCGGGAGAGCGATTGACGATATATAGTTTCGCCGGATTGCGCTCGGCGATGGCCATCGCGGC
>CAZPIK010000055.1:0-16326 GCA_964586185.1 uncultured Candidatus Sumerlaeota bacterium
TATTTGCCCCGCACGGCCTTGGTGTAGTCAAAGACGTACTCCGGGCGAAGATCATCTTCGAGTTCAACGCGAGTTTTCTTCATGGCGATGCCTTTCGGACAAAGTAGCTTTTCGAGCGCTGATGATGCGAATGACTTCCCCGTCATCAACGTGTGAAACGACCAACAAAGTCCCTTTCCTCGAATAGCCTAGGGTGATCCAGCGTCGCTCGTCAAGCGAATGGTCCTTATCCTCGACCGTTGCTGAGAGGGGATCGCCAAAGATCGTCGAGGCTTCTGCAAAAGAAATGCTGTGCTTGGCGAAATTGAGTTGGGCCTTTCGCGGGTCCCATTCGAAGCGCACAGGTCATTCCTTCCGCCTATGACAGATCACGCTCGCTTATGGACGTGCGTCGCGGAACCGAAGATGAGTTCCGCGCTTTCCATAATGGTTTCCGAGAGGGTCGGGTGCGGGTGGATCGTCGCGGCTAAGTCCTCGGCGGTCGCGCCCATTTCGATGGCGAGCGTTCCTTCGGCGATGAGTTCCCCTGCGCCGGGACCGACGATCCCGACGCCCAAAACCAAACCCGACTCAGCGTCGCACACGATTTTCGTCATGCCATCTTTTCGGTCGAGCGTCAGCGACCGTCCCGACGCGCCCCAGGGGAACCGTCCGACCTTGACCGCGCGTCCCGATTTCTTTGCCTCGCTCTCGGTGAGGCCGCACCACGCGATTTCGGGATCGGTGAAGACGACGGCGGGAATCGCGGCGGGATCGAAGGCCGTGGCAATTCCGGCAAGCGCGTCGCCCGCGACCAAGCCCTCGCGCGTCGCCTTGTGAGCGAGCATCGGTTCGCCCGCCGCGTCGCCGATGGCGTAGATGCGCTCATCCGCCGTGCGACGCTGCGCGTTGACTTCAATGAATCCCTTCGCGCTCAATTTGGCTTTGGTGTTTTCGAGTCCCAGTCCGCTCGTATTGGGTCGGCGTCCGGCGGCAATCAGGGCGCGGTCGAAAACCGCCTCGAACTTTTCGGTTTTGCCCTCGACCGTTTTTTCCATGACCGCGCGGAGTCCCGATTTTTCATCGGCAAGGCTCAAGACTTTGGTTTCGAGATGGACCGCTTCGGCAATTTCTTTGATCCGAGCCGAAACCGGACGAACCATATCGCGATCCGCACCGGGAAGAAGCCCGTCGGTCATTTCGACAAATGTCACGCGACTTCCAAGTTCGGCGTAAACGGTCCCGAGTTCGAGTCCGATATATCCGCCACCGACGATGAGTAGCCGCGCGGGAATATCGGCGAGTTCGAGCGCGCCAGTCGAATCCATGACGCGCGAACTTTTGATCGAGAGATTTTTCGGAATGATCGGTGAGGAGCCGGTCGCGACGACCGCACGCTCGAAGACGACCATCTCGGTCGCGCAGTCCTCGATGCGAAGCCGCTCGGAATCCATGAACACCGCGCGGCCTTGAAGAATTTGGACGCCGCGGCTTTTGCAAAGCTGAAGGATGCCGCCCGTCAACTTACCGACGACGTTATTCTTCCATCCGCGCAACGCTTCGAGATTGATTTTGGGTTCGCCAAAATCGAGTCCCCAGTTTTTTGCGGCGCGGGTTTCAGCGAGTAATCCGGCGGCGTGGAGCAATGCCTTGGAAGGAATACATCCGACGTTCAGACAGACACCGCCGGGCGCAGGGCGGTCGTCAATGATGGCAACTTTCTTGCCACGGTCGGCGGCGCGAAAAGCGGCGGCGTATCCCCCGGGACCACCACCGATGACGGCGACTTCGATGTTCAGAGTTTTTGTTGTGGCGGCCATGCGAACCTCGTCCGTCCAACATACGGTAAATAAAGTCCATTGTCCCTACCTTTCCATCAAAGTCGAAAGGCAAAGAAATTATCGCAAAGGCGCAAAGGCGCAGAGACGCAAGGAGGTCACTTTGGGTCCAAACCGTCATTGCAAAATGGAAAACATCCTCATTGCGTCTTGGCGTCTTTGCGTCAATTTCTTCGAATCTAGGGCTTAGACCGTCGGCATCCGTTCGAGATGCCGTCTTAAGGCTAAAATAAAAGGTGTTTGAGGTGAATTCGCGAGACTGTTAAGCGGTCCGTCGTGAATTTTTTCTCCCTTTTCGAGGATGACGGCGCGGGAGCCAGGCAATATCGGCGGTTCGATCTGATGCAAAACGCAAAGAGTCGTGAGACCAAATTCTGTATGCGTTCGCAAAAGCAGTTCCATCATTTCACCTCGAAGGTGAAGATCCAGATGTGAGGTCGGCTCGTCGAGGAGAAGGATGGAGGGACGCGAGGCAAGCGTTCGCGCCAGCGTCACTCGTTGGGCTTCGCCGCCGGAAAGTTCCGACGGAAATTTTTCCGCGAGTCCGCCGACGCCAAACCGCTCGAGCCAATCGCGCGACTGCTGCTTGCGCTCCGCCGAGGATAGCCCCAGCCGATCCATGCTGAGCGAGACATTGGCCAGCGCAGAGAGATGAGGCCAAAGACTCGGCTCCTGAAAAACGAAGCCAACACCGCGTTCGTGCGGCAGGCGAATGAAATCGGAACGCGAAACCGTTTCACCGCCGAGAACGATTTCCCCTCCGGCGATCTTTTCCAAACCCGCAAGGCAACGCAGCAAAGTCGTCTTGCCTCCCGCTGAGGGGCCGAGAACATAAACCCATTCACCCTTTTCAACGCGGAGTTCCAAATCGCGAAGAACCAAGGGGCCGCGATTTTGCGAAAATGGGGACAGCCAGCCGCTGCGCTTCAGCCAGTCCCCATTTTCGCCGTAGCGACAAGAAATTTTTCGGCATTCAATCATAGGAAATGTCCGGCGCGAGTTTTCGGGCGAGTCCGAGCAAAAGATAACCGAGCGCGACGATCATGCCAACGCCCGCAAGCGCGACCGCGAGAGAAATCAGCGAGAGAGCGGCGACGTGCGAATCGGGCGCGAAGTGGAGCAGCGTGAACGTCCGCACCGAGAGCGTTTCCTGTCCCGGCGCGGCGAGGAGGAGCGAGACTTGCGGTTCATGCAGCGCCAGCGTAAAGGCGAGCGCGGCGGCGGCAATGGCGGGAATGGCCAACTTCGGCGCAATGATCATCCACCATCGTCGTCGGCTCATGCGGCCTAACATGCGGGATTCGTCTTCGAGCGCGCGCGGTATCTGCGCCAACTTTCGCCAGAAGATCAAATAGATGGGCGCGACGGTCACGCTCACGAGTCCGACTCCAAGCATGAACCCGCTGTCGTAGAAGCGTCCCATGAAGTCGCCCCACGACGCGCGGTTCCAGAATGCGATTTGCGAAATCCCGATAACCGAAGCAGGCAAGGCAAAGAGTGTCATCATAATGATCGTGAGCGTTCGATTTTTTGTGGGCGCGAGCGCGGCGGCGATGACCACGACACAAAGCGACGCAAGCATGGCATAAGAGACACTCGCAACGATTTGATCGCGCGCGCTGACGTAAATGGCGCGGTAGTTCGCCCAGCCCCCGGCGACGTAAATCAGATTCGCCAGCGGCAGCAAACCGCCCGAGGCCACAATCAAGAATGATATTGCGATGAGACTCATGCGCAGTTTCATGGGGAACCGGGGCCATCCCGAAAGCGCGCGTTGCGGCGCCGATCGCTGACGAGGGATCATCCATCCCAAAGCTCCCGCCGCCAACCACGTCGTGGCGAGGAACGGCAGCGAAAGCGCGGCGGCGCGCGCTTCATCATAATGGACGGCATAGGCGGCCATGATTTCCACCGGATAGATGAAACGCCTCAGCAAGAAGGGGACGGAGTAATCCGAAAACCCGAGCACGAAAACCGCAAGCCACCCCACGGCAAGCCAGGGACGCAGCGCCCCCGTGACGCATCGTATCCAAAGTCGGGTGGGCGACATGAAGAGCATTCCCGATTCGATCGGCGAAGACGCAATCGTGCGCGAACCGAAATAGAGCAACAAAAGCGCGACGGGAAAATAATGCAGCGCGATGACGGCGGAACAAAAGAAATTTGAATAGAGCAGTTGGGGCAGCAGCGCGGCGGGTCCCTTGCCCGATTCGAGCGCTTGCGTCAACCAGCCAGTGTTTCCGATGGCCTGTATCCACGAGAGCGCGGCGATATGCCCCGGAACCATGAACCCGAGCGCGGCCAGAATTGCGAGGATCGCCCGCCATTGAACCGAAAGCGACATGAGCGCGGCAAAAAGCGTCGTTGCAAAAATCGTGGCTAAGGTCGCGCTCAGGACGGCCAGCGCAACCGTGCCGAAAAAAAGTTTGCCTTGGAATGCCTCCGAAAGATCAACATTGGAATTCAAAATCGCTCCGAACGCCACGCGAACGAAATACAAGCCGGGCGGCAGGAGGATCAACAAGCCAAAGCTTGCGGCAAGAAATCCGACAAGCCAAGGGATGGGCTTGCGCGACTGCATTTCAGAATGGATTGTCATGATCGCTCGATCCCGAAATTAACGGTCTTTTCTTGCGTCCCGCAGGGGCGACGGAACAAAGCCCAAGGCAACGCCTTGGGCTTTGAACCTTTGTCCTCTCAGGACAAAGAAAAGATAGCACATCCCAAACGTAGCTTCAGGTGACAATACTAAGGCGCGCCCAGCGAGAATGGCCGATCCCTCGCCCCGCCCACATATCAGAATTTACTTCTTGGTGTGCTTGGCGACTTGGTGGTGAATCCGAATTCAATCCGTGAAGATTCACCACCAAGTCACCAAGGTCATGTGAGGACAAATTGGCCCTGCGTGACAGTTAATTCACTCTCAGGAAAGCTCCAGTTCGTCTATTTTTACGGTTATGATGCCGACGACTTGGCCAGGATGACAATTGTGAGATGCGCCGCGCGGAGCCTGCTCGCTTGCGGCGGGGAGGGTTTCGTGAAAGACTTGGGTCGGTGGGTCGGCGGGTCGGTGGTGTCTGGAGTGGCGGAGGGCGGGATGCCCGGTGAAAAACGAAAGGAGAATCGTGGGTTGTGGATAACAAATCGTGGAGTCAATTACTTATCTAGTAAACGTCCCCGAATTCCCCGTTCGGTCTTCCATGAGCCGGGCCAGAAAGGACCAAATACATCCTTGAAAGTGTCAACCATGTCCTCGAATGGGTCGGCCATAAACCTCGTCCCGTGCGCCGCGATCCTGTTTCAGGCTTCGGGTATCATAAGGTGTTAATTTGCTTTCTCAATCCCAAATCGAGGGTTTGCGGGAGAAACGCCCGTTCAAGAAGCAACGGGTGAAGGAGCAGAAGTCGTTCACCTGAACTCCCCCCGCCCACGAGGCAAGATCAACTCGTCGCGATTCCCGTGGCGGGTGGATTGCATCACCGCTATTTGCGGGTTGCGGCTTAGCTACTATCGTCCGCACAAATTGACAAACCCTTCTTATCACGTTTCCTCGAAATCTGTGTATGCAGAGTCGTTGCGCTTCACCGCCACTCGAACTTTTCCGAACCACAATCTCACTTACTCCGCGCGAAGTCCGCGAGGAATGTATTAAAAGAACCGTGGAATCCCGGCCTTTCGGGAGCGGACGTATTTTTTAGAATGGACAGAATTCCAGGAATTCCCACGACTTCAGACATGTTTCATATCGTCCCACGCAACGCGCGGATCAAATGTCCCTAACATCCTTACCGCAGCCACGTCATCAATTGACACACCGTCAACATCATCTGAAGTAATAATACTCACACGATACCATCTATTAGGTCCTTTAATAAGAAGATATATATATGGATCTCGATCCGGACCTCCAATAAAATATATTTCACACTCTAGATATGCGCATAGACGCTCAATACCGGATACGAATGTATTTACTTCACATGTTCTGTAATAGAAAGTCAGTTCGATAAAGATCGGGCATATTCCCGTCGATATATAAGTAACCTCACACCCCAGTGCCGCTGGTGGCGGTGGAGGTGAAAACTCTATTTGGGTCATTTCATGGCGAGACACTATAATATGGTCTTTATCGTACCCAAATGCTTTTTCTAAACCCTCTGCGAGGACGGTGTCCGATACATGTTTGCTAAGAAAAAAAGCGTACATATAAAATATGTGCCTCACTGAGTAAAAATACGAAATAATTCAAGTGCACGTGCCTTAGCTGCTGAAGTAATAGAAGGATCGGAATTAATTTGCTTTAGGGCATCCGACATGGGTTTGCTACATAGTGCCTTTAAGGCTTTGAACTCAGCACGATTAATCGTATATGTTCCCGGGCCGCCCGTTGGATAGGGAATTCGGGGACGTTTGACCATAAAAGAATTCGCTTTTCACGATTTGTCCACAGGCCGACTTCCACGTTCGCATAGGCCACTCTCTCGCAGACCGTCATCCCACCGCCTCTTACCCTGCTGAATTCTTTCACGCCTACTCCTGCGGCGCAAGCCCTACCGATTACGTATCGCCCCCAATTCATCCGCGCCTTTGAACATCTCGCCTAAAGTGAATTACTATTGGAATTCGGGGACGTTTACTAGATAAGTAATTGACTTCACGAGCCGTTATCCACAACCCACGATCCTCCTTTCGTTTTTGGAAATTCCGTAACGTGTGACCAATAAATAATTCACGTTAGCAGGCGCAGTCGCTTACGGCGGGGCAGGAGTAAGGGGATCTCGCGGCGTTGTCCGAAGATTATTTGGATCCGCATCGGGTGCGGGTCGGGCGGGTGGTGTGCGAGGAGGTGGATCGGCGCGGGATCACGGCAGCGTTGCGCACGGCGAAGTTCTTATACCAAAAATCGCGGCGATTTTCCGAAACCTTGAAACTCCTTGCCGGGAAAGCACACGGAACCTAGAATCCGCCGTTGATTTAGAGAAACCGCATGATCTACGACAATCTCCGAGAAACCATTGCCGATCTTGAGAAGCGCCGCGAGTTGCTCCGCATCAAGCAGCCGATTTCGGCGAAACTTGAGATCACGGCTTTTTTAGATCGGCTCGTGAAGACCGATGGCCCGGCCGTTCTTTTTGAAAATGTCGAAGGGCATTCGATGCCCGTTTTGGGGAACCTCTACGGCACGCGCGAGCGCACCGCGCGGCTGCTCGGTGTCGAAAAATTGGACGACTTGACCCATCGGCTCGACGAATTTCTTTCGATTCTCGATACCGGCGGACCGAAATCGTTTCTCGATAAGATGAAGATGCTGCCGAAGCTAAAGGAAATCGGCGACATGATGCCGTCGTTCGTTTCCAAGGGGGCGTGTCAGGAGGTCGTTTGGGAAAAACCCGATTTGACGAAGCTTCCCGTTCTTTTCCATTGGCCGTTGGACGGCGGGCCGTTCATCACGTTCGGCCTCACGTTCACGCGCAATCCGATCAATCAGGTTTTGAATTGCGGACTTTATCGCCACCAGATTTATTCGCCGACGACGCTCGGAATGCACTGGCAGAAACACAAAGGGGGCGCGGACCACGCGAGGCTCGCGCGAGAGAAAGCGCTGGGCGATTGGGGCAAGGCCGCGCCGACACCCGAACCTTCGGCTCCGAAAACTGGGCGCGAAAAAATGCCCGTCGCCATCGCCATTGGTTGCGATCCGGTCGCGCAATTCTGCGGCGCCATGCCCGCGCCCCCCGACATCAACGAGATGATGATCGCGGGGGCGATTCGCGGAAAGCCGGTTGAATTGGTCGAATGCAAAACTCTACCCGGTTTGCATGTGCCCGCCGAGGCGGAGATCGTCATCGAGGGTTACGTGGATCCGTTCGAGACCAAGATGGAAGGACCGTTCGGCGACCACACGGGATACTACTCGCCCGTCGAGCCGTTTCCGGTTTTGAATGTCCAATGCATCACCACGCGGAAAAATCCGATTTACCTGACGACCATCGTCGGCAAGCCGATCATGGAGGACGCGTGGCTGGGCGAAGCAATTTTGAAGTTCACGCTGCCGATCATGAAGAAGCAGTTTCCGGAAATCGTAAACGTGAATCTGCCCCCGTGGGGCGTTTTTCATAACCTGATGATCATCTCGATCAAGAAGTCGTATGCGGGTCACGCGCGGAAAGTCATGCACGGAATTTGGGGATTGGGTCAAGCGATGTTCACGAAGACGATCCTCGTTGTGGATCATGACGTGGACGTAAGCGACTATCGCGACGTTTGCTTCCGCACGTGCGCCTCGATTGATCCCGTGCGGGATTTCGAAATCGTAAAGGGTCCACTCGATCAGCTCGACCACGCGGGGATGTATTCATGTTACGGCGGAAAAGTCGGGATTGACGCAACGACTAAATGGCCGGACGAGGGCCTCGTTCGCGCATGGCCGCCGATCGTCGAGAACGACAGCGCTGCGGCTGCTAAAGTCGAATCGCTCTGGAAAACGCTCGGGCTTTGACGACTACTTCTTGTCTTTGTCTTCGTCCGTAAAGCCCCACTTGGCCTTGGGGTAATCTTCACGCAATTCCTTGACGTCAGAAATCATGATCGCGATGAAATTGGCTTTGCGATAAAAGGCGATGGTGCCGTTAACCTTGGCCTGAACTTCCGGTGGATAGGTCGCGAGGTCTTCCAATCTTTTCGCAACAAGCTTCTTGGCGTCGGCGGTCGAATTCAGCAGGAAGTAGCCCGCGTACATGAGCTTTTCTGTCTTCTTCATTTTGGCCTTTTCCTTGTCGTAACCGATGGTGTTCGACATGATGGCGCGAGCTTCAGGATGGCTTTCCGGCTTGAATCCCATGTTCACGACTTGGGAGATAAAGAACTCGCGCGTTAGCTTCGAGGCGTTTTGTGTTTCGGCCTCCGCAGGGAGCGCGGGTTTGGGGTTGAAATCGAGGATTTTCTCATACTCATATTCCGCGTTGAAGTACTTGCGGTAAATGTTTTGCTCGATGTATTCGACCCCTTTGCGCGTGAACGGGAGATCTTTCTTCAATCGCGACCATTCGTAAATTCCCATGGCGGGAACGCCCCAAATCAGGAAGAACGGAATCAGCAGGAAGAAAAAGCCGAGTTGCAGCCAGCCATTCATCAAGATGTTATGAATGCGCGCCATCAACACTTCGCGCGCTTTATTCAGCCGATAAGTTTTCTCATTGATGTTCGCGAGACGCTGCCGTTCTTCCTCGAGTCCGGCGATCGTCTCGTTCATCAGCATGTAACCTTCGTTCCAATCGAGTTCGAGTTTTTGAACTTCGGCGTTGCTGAGGTTGGGGATTCGGCGCAGGAGAATGCATTGACCGAGTATGCCCAGAACTTGCTGACCGACCTTGTGGTCGTGTTTAAGCGATTGCATGAACCCATCATGCAACATGCAGATTCGGGTCTTAAGTTCGAGGAACTTCATTTCGGCTTCGGCGGTCGCCTGCTCGCCTTTAAGCGCCATCGTGAAGAAATCGTGGAATTGTCCCCAGCGAGTATGCAACTCGCGGGTTTCGTCAATGCGGCGATTGAGTCCGGGATCTTCCATGATGGACTTTGCCTCCCTCAAGTATCAGGCGGTAGGTCTCTCCAAAAGCAGAAACCCGCCCATAGCTTGAGCGATCATAGCGGGTTTCCTTTGCATCGGTCAATAGTGGGCCGAAGAGTGGAAATTAAATGTGGGAGGCGGTCTCCGAACGCCGATTCTTTGCGTTCTTCGCGGTCTTTGCGGTTAAATATTCGTCTTTCACTCATAACTCTCCCAATCGCGGGAGGAGTTGGGGGGATTGGCGACGGTAACATTCACGTTAATCACCGGACCGAAAGTCCCGACGCCGGAGTGTTGCATCTGCAATTGAGCCGTGCAACAGTATTGGCAGTGTTGGGACGTTTGACCAAAAAATAATTCATTTTATCTCATTTGTCCACATATCACCTTTTCGTGCGTGAAGTGTCGCATAACCCAATCATGCGCGCATACATAAATCGCTGATACAGTATTGTACATTTAGACTTTGTAAATCCTAATGTGGACATCTTGTATTATGCAATAATATCATAATCCATAATATCCACGAATCATGGGCAAGATGCCCATGCCACTTATCCGTAGTTGAAATCGAATGCCCGCGCGAGGAAGCGATTGAACAATATCCGACGACGATGAAGGTCGAGCAAACGGTTCAAAAGACAACCTACCAACTTGACGCCGCTTCGGGTCAGCTTATCGCGGTCGTGCGCGATGTCATTGAGGTAACAGAAGTCGCGACGGGACAAAACGCTTGGCGACTTAAGGCCGGCGCGCGACTCGATGCCGAAACCGGTGTCTTCTACCGCAAGAAGACCGCCGAAGAGGTCGAGATCGAACCCTACGTCGTCAAAGACCCGCCCGCATGGATCATGGAGCGGATGCAGGCGCACGGGAGAATTTAAGCGGCGCGTTAAAATACCGTTTTGGCGGCGAATTCATTCTCAAGGAGACGTCCCCTTGCGGGGCGTCTCCTTTTGACTAATAATCGCCTTCGCATGAACGCCTCTACCACGATCCTTCCGCCGTTCTCGCGCATCCCACGGACACCCGCCCGAGTGTTTTTTTCTTTTCTTTTACTTGCCACCCTGTCGGCGTGGTCGCGCGACGCCTCGGAAGTCATGACCGAAATAAAATCCGATCCGAGCGGACGGTACATTGCCGTCGCGAACAAAGCCGGGGAACTGGGCATCCTCGATTTGCGCGGCGAGGGAGCGTTCGTCGTTTACACCCGACACTTGGCTCAGGGATTCAATTGGTCTCCGGACGGAACAACGCTTGCCTACGTCGAACGCATTCCGGGGCGCGCAGCTCAACTCGTCATCTTAAAGCCGCTCACGCGCGAAACTCCGCGCGAGGTATCGGAAGGGAGCGATTGGAAGTCCCAACCGTGCTGGCTCGCGCCCAATCGCATTCTCTATCGCTCCGACCGCGAGTCGGATCACGTCAACGTTTGGTCCGTCGCTTGGAAAGCGGGCGAGACCACGGGATCGCTGACGTTCGAAACCAAAAAGCTGTTCGATATGGGCGGCGACATAACGGGACTCTGGACCCATCCCTTGGAAGGACGGGTGGTTTTTTCCGCGCTTGCCGATCATGCGAATGAACTTTGGCTTTGGGAAGAAAAGGGTGAACCGATCCGGCTGACGCATGACACGGAGCCAACTCTCCGCTATGAAGAGAATGTCGCCTTTTCGCCGTCCGGCTCGATGATGGTTTATACGCAATATGGCACGACCGGAATCGAGGCCACTCTCTACGACCTTGCGATTCGGGAGGTAAAGGCAACGATTCCGCTTCCCTCGCGACCAATTTCAACGATGGTTCAATCCGGGGAGCTTATCGTGTTCGACATCAACTCCGCTCTGCGCAAATGGGAACCGGGACGCAGGCTTGGCGGAAAACTCTCCGAGCCGCATTTATGGAACGGCGTCGGTCTGGATTTTCCAACACGCCTGACGGACAAAGAAATGGCGGCGGCGATCAATCGTCAGGTCATCGTCACGGGGCGTTCGCCCGAGCGACTTCCGCAGGGCAAACTCCACGCGGCGCGAGTCGAAGACCTGCTTAATCTCGCGGTGAAAATGCACGAGAGCGGCCAAGGACGAGAGGCGCAGTCACTGCTCGCCACGCTTTGGGAAGATACGCCAAGCAGTTCAAGCGCCGGACTCAGCATTGCGGCGACTCTCGCTTGGCTACCGCCCCTCCGATTCCGATCCACTTCGCCCGATCCTTGGCTCGAACGGACGATTGCGCTGGCCGATCCCGCAAGCGAGGAAGCCGTTTCTGCTTGGAACCTGCGACTGCTTTTGGCGGCGTTCGAGGAACGCGACCGTAAGAAGGCCCGCCGCGTTTTGGAATCGCTTTCGCCGGAAGCATCGCAAAATCCGCTGGTCGAATGGACGCGGACCCTTTTGCAGGATTCCAACCGCAAGTCGCTCGACCGTTGGAGTGCGATCGTGCGCAATCTCCGAAGGAAACGATGGGCAAAATGCGCGGACGAACTTTTTACGGCGGCCACTTCCAAGACCGATTCGTCCTTGCACCGCGAAGGTGTGGCGCTGCTCCTGCGCGGGGCGTTCGAACCGATAAACGATGTCAACGAAACGTCCGGTGGGCCGCATCCCGAACTTGCGAAGGAACCGCTTTTCCAACGCGCGATGCTCGAACTCGCCGGGCGCGATCTTTCGCCTGATTTCAGCAAGGGCGACCTCCGCAGCATGTTGCTCCTTCACTGGGCGCGAGGTCTGCAACTGGAGGCCGCGCGAAATCTTGCCTTGATTGATCTGAGCGATCCGGAGGGATCGAGTCTGGACTATGCCGATAATCTGAGCCGCTATTTGATCGCCGAGGAACAGGATCAATGGGTGGATCGCGCGCTGGGCGGCGTGCTCCTTTCGCCGAGGCTTTCCTATTTGCTCAGTCGTCAGATGAGCGAAACGCGCGATCATCTCGTGCTGACGCTGGCGCGCGCGAAACATGCATTGATTGGCGGCAAGTGGCGTGAATCGGTATCCGCGCAAAAAGCCAGCGAGAAAGATTCGCCCGCGGATTCGCTCGACCTCGCGCTCAAACAATTGGATGAGGACCTTGCGATCATTCCTTCCGATTTTTGGAACGACGACACGGCGCGGCTCCTTTATCTGACGCGCCTTTATAAAACCAAACAATATGAAGCGTCGCGAAAGTGGGATCACACCCGTGCGGGTTACGAGCAGTGCGTTGAGACGATGAATCGTTTTCCGGGCGATTGGGAAATCATTCCGTTCGATCTCGGCGCGGCGCAGGCATTGCTCGACGCGGGCGAATCGGATCCCGACGGTTTGGGACTGATGCTGGCGACGATCCGTGCGCTGGGCGATCCGCTCATCAATCCGCCTTATGCGCCCGATGTGGTCTCGGTCGGTCTCGTGAATCTGAAAACAATGCAAAAGCAATATCCGGCTCCTTCGCCGTTTCAACCGTTCTTGACTCATCTCCTCGGGGTGTGCCTTGCGCTTTCGGGGCAACCCTATGATGCCGTTGCAAAATTTCGCGAGGCGCGGGCGATGAATCCGCCCACGGGACTTCACGCGCGAATTCTCATGGAAGAAGCCGCAACGCGAAATCTGCTCGGACAGCGTCGGCTTTGCGCGGATCTTCTGGCCACGCTTTGCGAACTTCCGCTCAATCACCCACAGCGCGCGGCGGCGATCAAGGCTCGGGTTCAGGCCGAGCGCGAAGCCGGATTGGCTCCCGACGCCGACACCCGCTTGCGCGAACTGGCCATGCAATACGCGCTCCCTCGGGAATGGACGGCTACGCTCGTGGATGATACCATCGGCGTTCCGGCCCACGAGGGAGAACCCGCCGCTCCGTGAATCCACCGCCTTCTCGTCATCCCTTTTCCGCTCTCCGCCACGCCAATTTCAGGCTTTTCTTTTTCGGGCAGGGGGTCTCGCTCATCGGCACATGGATGCAGACGACCGTCCTTATGTGGCTCGTGTGGGAACTCAAAGGCAAAACGACCCATCTCGGATACGTTTCGTTCGTGAGTCAGATACCCAACCTTATTTTCACGCCTCTCGCCGGAGTTCTTGCTGATCGGTATTCACGCAAGAAGCTCGTCATCTTGACGCAGGTCTTTGCGATGATCCAAGCGTTCGCGCTCGCGGGGCTGACCGAATCGGGACTCATCCAGTACTGGCACATCATCGGACTTTCGTTTTTTCTTGGGATCGTGAACGCCTTTGACATGCCGACGCGGCAATCATTCGTCGTGCAAATGGTCGGCAAGCCCGATCTCCCGAACGCCATCGCGCTCAATTCATTCGTCTTCAACATCGCGCGGATATTGGGTCCCTCCATCGCGGCCTTACTTATTGTGCGAATCACCAAAGGTGAGATTTTTTTCCTGAACGCAATCAGCTATTTCTTTGTGCTGGCCGCGCTCTATGGCATTCGTCCGCTGGAGCAGGCGACCGAAAAGCGCGAGGGCGGTTTCGCAGATCACTTAGGCGAGGCGATTCGGTTTACGTTCAGTCACCGTGCCCTCCGCGACGCCCTTTATCTCGTCGGCCTTCTCAGCTTCATGGGTTTCCCGTACCAAATCATGATGCCCGCGTTTGCGGAAAAAGTTTTTGGCGGCGGAGAAAAAGAATACATGATGATGATGTCGGTCATTGGCGTGGGCGCGCTTTTGGGCGGGATCATCGTCCTCGTGTTTCATCTTGGCCACCGTCCCGAAATTATCATGCCGCTCGCGTGTATGATGTTTGGACTCGGCATCATCGGCCTTACGATGATGACCCATTTCAAATCCGCGCTCGGCGTGTTGCTCGTGACTGGCGGCGCGATCATGATGCAGACCCTTTGCACAAACACCTTTCTGCAAAACCTCGTCCCCGACCGATTTCGCGGGCGGGTCATGAGTTTCTATACGCTCATGCTCTTGGGACTCGCCCCGATCGGTAGCCTCCTAGCCGGATATTTGTGCGAATGGTTCGGGCTGCTACCGGCGGCGCGGTTCGGCGGAACCTGTTGCGTGCTGGGGGGGATCATCTTCTGGTTTCAGTTGCCGAAGGTGAGAAGTTCGGCGGAAGTACTTAAGGAAATCCACTAAGATTTGGTGCGGCAATGAGCAGAGGGATGACGCTCTCCGCGAGACAGGCATATGCAAACGCGGATGTCGGGTTGTGGACAAGAGGCGAAAAGTAAATTGTTTTATGGTCAAACATCCCCGAATTCCAACGTCCCCGAATTCCAACGTCCCCGAATTCCAAAAACTAATCTTGACACGCCACGCAGTCTTTTCAGAATCTCTCCCGTTGAGCATGCCGATGCGGAGACTGGCATCAGCCATTGAGATTGAACCAGTCAAGTGACCAACAGCAATGGAAGGATCAGACGGAGCAACATGAAGATATTAAATGCACGATGCATCATCGCCACCGCACTCATATACGTGCTTACAATAATCCTGGCCCGCGCGGAAGACATTGATCCGGCGGAAGCCCGCGCCATCGCCAAGGAAGCCTACATTTACGGCTTCCCTCTCGTGGATAGCTATCGCATCCAACATGCCTACTTCGTTGATCGTGAGAATCCCGAATACAAGGCGCCCTGGAATCAGTTGCGCAACTTTTCCCGCGTCTTTACCCCGGAGGACAAGGCGGTGCAGACGCCAAATTCGGACACCCCGTACTCCTTCCTCGGCATGGACCTGCGCGCCGAGCCCATCGTGCTCACGTTGCCGGTGATCGAGAAGGAGCGTTATTTCAGTATCCAGCTCATCGACGCCTACACCTTCAACTTCGACTACATTGGCAGTCGCGCCACTGGCAACGATGGCGGCAGTTTCCTCATCGCCGGGCCGCGATGGAACGGTGAGACGCCCAAAGGTGTGAAGAAGGTAATCCGCGCGGAGACCGAGTTGGTGCTTGCCGCTTATCGCACGCAGCTTTTCAATCCGGCCGACATCGAGAACGTGAAGAAAGTGCAAGCCGGTTACAAGGTTCAGCCGCTCTCGGCGTTCCTCGGGCAGCCCGCGCCGAAGGCTCCGCCAGCGATTGATTTCATTAAGCCACTCACGCCCGATACGCAGAAGACGTCGCTTGATTTCTTCACTGTCCTGAATTTCGTCCTACAGTTCTGCCCGACCCATCCATCAGAGAAGGAACTCATGGCGCGCTTCGCCAAAATCGGTGTTGGCGCAGGGAAGACCTTCGAAGCGGCAAAGCTCTCGCCCGAGTTGAAGAAGGCGATCGAACAAGGCATGGCCGACGCATGGCAAGCCTACGCAGACGTAAAGAAACGGCTCGATGCCAAAGAAGTGACTTCCGGCGACACCTTCGGAACCCGGGAGTATCTGCAGAACAATTATCTCTACCGCATGCTCGCCGCAATGTTCGGCATCTACGGCCACTCCAAAGCAGAAGCGATGTATCCGTTGTATACCGTGGATGACGGCGGTCAACCGCTTGATGCCTCCAAGAAAAGCTACGTTGTGCGCTTTTCGCAGGGCAAGTTTCCGCCCGTCAACGCGTTCTGGTCGCTCACGCTGTATGAACTTCCCTCAAGTCTGCTATCGGCGAACCCCCTCAACCGCTACCTAATCAATTCGCCAATGCTGCCGGATTTGAAACGCGACGCCGACGGCGGACTGACCCTCTATATCCAGCACGAGTCACCGGGCAAGGACAAAGAGTCCAACTGGTTGCCCGCCCCAAACGGCCCGTTCTTCATGGCCATGCGCCTCTATTGGCCGAAAGCCGAAGCTTTGGAAGGCAAGTGGACCGCGCCCCCGCTGACGGCGGTGAAGTGAACAATCCTTCAAACCGCCGGGCATTCCTGAACGCTTGTAATACTGTTCGGCACACTCATTGATTCAGAGGCATTCCGGGCATTCCGGGACGGGGAATTCGGGGACGTTGGGAATTCGGGTGGGAATTCGGGGGAATTCGGGGACGGGGGAATTCGGGG